>JABFXP010000043.1 GCA_013361685.1 Catenulispora sp. | reverse complement strand
TGCGGGGCTGTGCGGGCGTGTGGCGGCCTGTCAGGCACGGGCGGGGGCGTGGGGCGGCCGGGGGCGGGAACGGGCCCCAGGCGGGCGCGTAGCGGCGTCAGGGGCCGCCTGCGTTCCCGAGTGCGGCGCGGATGATGGCTCGGCCGAGCGGTATCGGGACGGCGTTGCCGATCTGCTGCCAGACGTCACCACCGGTCCACGGCCAGTCAGCGGGGAGGCCCTGCAGCCGGCCAGCTTCGGACGGGGTGAAGCGCGGGAGTTCCTCGCCGCGGGGGCCGATGACCCGGTTGCGGTTGATCCTCCCGGTGACGGTGGCCGCGGGCTCCGAGGAGTGCCGGCGGCCCCGCTTCTTCGGGTCGCCCCCGGTGCCGTAGTTCGACACGACGGTGAACTCGCCGCGGTGCGGCAGGACATCGGCCATCGACACCGGTGCGGGCAGCCGGCTGCCGCGGGACCGGTACGCGGCGTGGGTCGGCGCGGGAAGCGCCACTGGCGAGCCGAGACGGGCCAGCAGGACGGCGCGGCGGCGCGTCTGCGGCGTTCCGTACTCCTCGGCCCGCAACACGCCGCAGACGGCCGTGTAGCCCTCCGCGGTGAGGAGTTCGGCGAGCGCCTGCCACACGGGCAGCACCGCGGGCACCTGCTCCAGCACGATCGTCTCGAACGGGCGGCCCGCGTCGACCGCGGCCAGCGCCCACCGCAGCGGTTCGAGGACGAGGCCGGTGCGGACGTCGTCCAGGCCGGCCAGGGCGCCGCGGATGTCCTCGCGGGCCGCCATGCGCTTGGCGAGGCCGAGGACGGTGTCGAGGGCGCGGCGACCGGCTCCGCTGCCGGCGATCGTGTACGTCTGGCACGGCGGGCCGCCGAGCAGCACGGTGGCGCCGGGGAAGTCGGCCGGCCCGTGCTGTCGGACGTCGCCCTCGATCGTGGCGAGTCCCGCGGCGCGGCGGGTGGCGCAGGCGGCCGGGTCGCGTTCGATGCCGATCGGGTTGAGGCCCTCGGCTCTTGCGGCGTGGTCGAGGCCGCCGGGTCCGGCGAACAGGTCGACGGCGGCGGTGTGGTTCACGGGTCGTGTTCCTTCCGGGTGGGGTTCGGGCGGGTTCGGGCGGGTGGGGTTCGGGCGGTCAGGCGGCGCGAACGGCTGTGCGCCCGTCTGGGGCTCGTTCACGGGTTCGGTGGCACCGAGGGGCCGGGAAGCGCTGCGGGGCGCTCAGGCGACGCGTGGGCCCGCTTCCCGGAGCGGTTGCGGTCACGGTGACGAGGACGGCGGGACATCCGGCGGACGGAACCCGCCCGGCACCGGAGGCCGCTGCACCGCCACCTCAGCCAGCCGCCGGGCCGTGAGTTGGGCCAGCGCCTGCACCTGGCGGGACGTCAGAGGCAGATCCAGCTCCTCCGCCGCCGCATCCAGGGCCCGGGCCAGCAGGCGTGCATCACGCAGATTCAGCGCGGGCATCAGGCGGCCTCGCCTTCCTGGTCCAGGTACTTGGCGACCCGCGCCGGCAGCGGCGTACCGAGGCGCGCGCACTCCTCCGCGAGGTAGCGGGAGAACTCCAGGCCGTGCGCGTCGATGAGCCGCTTGATCGCCGCATCACCCGCCAGAGCCCGCAACTCAGCCGCGGACTTCTTCGCCGCGAGGGCCTCCTGCCGGGCCCGGGCGCGCTCCACACCGAGCCGCGCCTGCTCGGCCTGGGCGGCACCCTCGGTCGACGCGAGCACCTCGCCGGCCTCGGCACGCCGAGCGTCCAGCACGGTCTTGAACGCCAGGATGCGGCGCCCCCAATCGGTGTTCTTCTCGCCGCGGCGCATCGACAGTTGCGTGTCAACGTCCTGGATGATCAGACCCAGGGCCCTGCGCCACCTCGCGACGAGCCGCGGGGAGCGCAGCGCTATCCGCTCCGGCATGGCCACCTGACCGCGGGCCTCGTCACCCGCCAGGGCACGGAACGCGATGTCGTCCAGCGCGACCAGCCGCTCCACGACCGCAGGGTCCGCGACCGCACCGGCCGGGACCGTGTCGGCGGCCTTCTTCGACAGGTGCCACCAGCCGCAGCCCTGGCACAGGTACGGGTTCAGGATCTGCCCGACGCCGATCTGCGCGCGGTACGCCGCAGTCTCCGCACCATGCCGAGTCGCATACCGGTGCTTCTCCGGCCTCGGGCACTGGGAGGCGGCCATCAGGCGGCGCTCCCGTCGGCGGCGGCGCGGAGCATGGCGATGACGCGATCCACGTCCTCCAGCCGGACGTACACGATGTTGTCGTCCTCGCCGCACGACACGGCCGACTCGATCGCGAGGGCGACCACGGGCACGGTCCCGTCGTAGGTACTCGCGTCGACACGGCCGATGTGGAGGGTTGCGCCGTGCGGGTCGGTGGTGTCGACGTACTCGGCGGTGGTCTGGTCGGTGCTGGTCACGGTGTCGGGTCCTTTCAGGCGGCGGGCGGGATGGCGTGGAGGTGGCGGGTGGGCTGGGCGCGGCGGGGCTTCGGCGTCATGACCCGGCCTCGTCATCGGGGCGCTTGGGCCAGCGCTTGCGGCAGGCGGTGTTGCTGGCGCACACGGTCAGCGCCGGGCCGCCGAAGTCGCCGGGCGGGTAGGTCTTGAACCCGCGGCGTCCGACGCGGCCGCACTGGGCGCACACCTGGACGTAGACGTCGCGGGCCCGGGACCCGTCAGCGGGGCCGACGATTCCGCGGCGCTCCATCTCGTCGAGGAAGTGCACGCCGGCGGCGAACGGGATCTTCATGCGCCGGGCGAGGAAACTCGGGGAACCGAGCTGCGCCTCGGCGACGAGACGGATCGCCAGATTGAGGTCCGGGTCGTCGGTGATCAAATCGGGCATTGGGGCCTTCTTCCGGGTCAGGCAGCGGGCGGGAAAACGCGGAGGTGGCGGGTGGGTGCGAGGGAGCAGGTGCAGTCGGGGCTGCACGTGTTGGGGCCGGCGGGTCGGGTTCCGGCGGGCCAGGCGCCGGGCCGGTGGCCAGCTGTGTGCGCACTGCCGATGGCGGGCGGGGCGGCCACTTGGCTGGTGGGCCGGTTGGCAGTGAGGTCGGCAATGAACTGGCGGAGGTCGCCGTCGGCTTTGAGTGCGGCGATGTCGTCCGCGGTGATGGCGTTCACGTCTGCGCCAGGTCGACTACACGGCTGTAGTGGAGTTGCGCGGCGGCGGTGATCGTCGCTGGGTGTCCTCCGCGGTGCTTGTCGACGATCAGGTCGATCTCGCCGGCCCGCGGCGATTCCTTGTCGTAGGCGTCTTCGCGGTGGAGGAGCAGCACGATGTCGGCGTCTTGCTCAATCGCGCCGGATTCGCGCAGGTCGGACTTGGTGGGGCGCTTGTCCTGCCGGTGTTCGGGGCCGCGGTTGAGCTGCGCCAGGATGATCACGGTGATCCCGAACTCCTTGGCCAGGAGCTTCAAGCCGCGCGACAGCTTCGCGACTTCGCCCTGCCGGTTCTCGGCCTTGGGCGCGGTCATGAGCTGCAGGTAGTCGACGATGACGAGCCGCAGGTTCGCGGTGCGGGTGAGGTGCCGGACTTGCGCGCGGAGCCGGGGCAGGGTGAGGTCGGGGTTTTCGTCGATGTGGAGTGGCGACGCGAGGATCTTTTCGGTGAGGGTCGCGGCGCGGGCCAGTGCTGCGTCGTCGGCGATGCCCTGCTTGATGTGGTGCAGCGGGATGCGCGCCTCGGCGGATAGGACGAGCCGGCCGAGTTCCTTCTCGCTCATCTCCAGGCTGTCCACGAGGGTGCAGATGCTGTTGTGGATGGCGGCGGCGCGGGCGAGTCCGATGGCGACGGTGGTTTTCCCGATCGCGGGGCGGGCGCCGATGACGACGAGTTGGCCGCCTGTCCACCCGCCGGACAGCAGGTGGTCGAGGTCCATGAGGCCTGTGGGGATGCGGTCTTGGATGGTGGGCGGGGTGATGGCTTCGGTGAGGGCGCCGGCCCACAGGTCGCCGATGAGCGTGGTCTTCGTCTCGCAGTGGGGACGGACGATGTTGTCGAGCTGGGCCTGGAGGTCGGCGATGTCGCGGTCTTCGTCGAACGCCGGCGAGGTGCCTTTGAGGCGGGCGTCGTGGCCGAGGTGGACGATGCGGGCGGCAATCGCAGCTTTGGTGATCTTCCCGGCGTAGTAGGCGGCGGCGCCGGGCTGGGCGTGGTCGTACAGCTCCTGCAACTGGGGGCCGGTGGGGGGCAGGATCGGCAGGCGCCCGTCGGCACGCCACGCCTGCAGTTGGCGGTCGACGGCGTGCCAGCGGATCTCGCCCTGGCCGAGGCTGGTGCGGATTTCCTCGACGGCGTACCAGACCCACCGGTAGCCGTCGCTGGAGAAGTCGGCGGGGTCGAACTCGGCGGCGAGCTCGTCGATGATTTCGGGGCGGGCCATGGCGGACGCGGCGACGACACGTTCGGCGTCGAGGGCACGCGGCAGGCCGGCGACGTCAGTCTCGGCGAGAGCCTCGTCGGCAGCCCACAGGTCCGTGTCCGTGGTCACGCGCTGGTCTCCTTGCTGGCGTTGAGGTCTTGGCCGTAGGCGGACGTGCCGCCGGGGCCCGGTCCGGGGTCGAGGTAGGCGTCGATGGCTTCGCGGAGACAGGAGCCGGAGATGAGGGCCGGGTTGCTGTGGGCGTAGGCGGCGTATACGTACCGCTCCCACGGTTCATGCCGGTTGGCGATGAGGTCGCTGATCTCGGCCGGGGTGAGGTTGTTGCGGACAACAGCAATCAGGCGGCCCGCGTGTTCGGTGCCGTGATCAGACGGCCGGTACGTCACGCCGCCTCCCCGTTGCTGCGGCGCTTGTCGCTGCCCTTCATGGAGACGCGCTGGCACATCTCGGCGAGTCGGGAGGTGACGCGGTCACCGAGACGCTGGGCCAGTTCGGCGGCGCCCACGTTCGACGTGAACAGGGTGGGGAGCTGGTGTTCGTACCGGTGATTGACCAGCCGGAAGTTGATCTCCTCGGTGAACTCCGTCGGTTTCCGCTCCGCGCCGAGATCGTCGATCAGCAGCAGCCGGGCGTTGCGGTACTTCGCGAACTCGGCCTCCGAGTCGATGCCGTGCCGGGGCCGCAGCGCCGCGTACAGGTCGGCGGCGGTCGTCACCGTCCAGCGGGCAACGACACCCGTGACGGCGATGTCGCGGACGGCGCCGTAAGCCTCGTAGGTCTTGCCGACGCCGGTCGGGCCGAGGAGCACCAGGGAGGGGCCGTGGTTGACGCTGGCGAGGTACGCGCCCCGCTGCACCTGCTCGGTACGGGCCGCGTCGGCGACAGCATCGACCCAGGCGCGCACCGCCGGCTCGGTGGGCACGGCCGCCTGGAACCTGATCGGGATGATCTTCACGGCCTCGGTCAGCGACAGGCGGGCGATGTTGGGTTCACTGTCGGGGTCGTCGCTGCTGTTGAGCCAGTCGAGGGTGCGGTCGCGGGCGGCGAGGAGCTTGTCGAGGTTGGGGTAGAGCCGCGGGTTCAGCGGCGGAACGTACTGCACGGGTCACCAGCTCTCGTCGTAGACGGATTGGTCGTCGGGGTTGCGGTAGGGCGTGTGGCCACCGGAAACGGCACGGAGCGGGGGCCGGTTGGCGCGCTCGGAAGCGAACTTGGCGCTCCGGCGAATCCACTTCTGCCACTCGGCGGGCCAGTTGGGGCGGCGGCTGCCGTTGGCGCGGAAGTGGTCGAGGAACTGGGCGGTCTCGTAGTCGATGTCGAGGCCGGGCCCGAAGGTGTCGAGTGCCCAGCGGCGCATCGAGTCGGTGAGCTTGAAGCCGTCGATGTCGATCGGAGCATCGAAGGTGGGGCGGTCGTCAGACCGCACGATGGCCAGCTCGCTACTACCTGAGCTTTCTCCACCCACCTCAACCACAGACGGCAGGGGGTCAGGGGTAGGGGAAAGGGCAGGGGCAGGGGCAGGGGTAGGGGCCGCGCGCACGTGTGCGCCCGCGCGCCCGCGCGTAGAGCCTTCCCGACCCCCTTCGGCAGGGGTATCGGAGGGGGTTCCCGAAGGGGTTCCGGAGGGGGTTGCCGAACCCCCTCGCGAGGGGTCCGGGTCCGGGTTCCCGAAGGCCCGGCGGAGGGTCTCAATGTGCTCGGCGATCTGTGCCCGGATCGACGGGCCTTCGCCGCGCGTCGTCTTCGTCGGCTCGTCGCTGAGTTCGTCCAGCGGGATCCGATCCATCTCGGCGAGCAGCGCCAGGCGCAGCTTCGGCGACGAGATCTCCAAGGCGCCGCTCACCATGGCGCCCATCACCTTCGGCATGCGCCACACGCCGTCGTTGCGGACAAACGAGCGGATCAGCAGTTCCTCGGTGTCGTCATCGACGACGACGAAGCGCGCCTGTTCCAGCCCGGTGAGGATCTTGTCCAACGTGGCGACGGACAGGCCGGCGGCCTTCCGGGACCAGCGGCGCAAGGTCAGGTCCAGTAGGCCAGCGTGGTTGAGGTTCGGCTGCGAGATGAGGAACAGGTAGAGCCGCTGCTGATGCTCGTCGAGTGCCAGGAAGTCGGCGTCCTCCCAGATGGAGGTGAGGATCCGGCCGTGGCCGCGGGCCATCAGTGCTCACCGCCTGCGGGCACGCCTTCGGCTTCGATCGCAAGGGCGTAGTCGTCTACGCAATAGCTGTTTCGGGCTCCAGCCATTCGTGCGCCGATAAGCAGGGCCTGACGGCTGCAGCCTTCGCGGGCTGCCGAGATCAGGAGTCCCTTGCAGAGGTCCATGCGCCGTTGGTTCGGGTCCGGGGCGCCGGTTCGTCGCCATTCGGCGAGCCAGGCGTCATAGGCGCCGTCGATCCTGCTGTACAGCTCACCGGAAATCGGCGAGTGTCGCATGTCGGCTGCGGTCAGTCCCCAAGTGGGGTAAGAGCGCAGCCGCCTGCCAGCATCGACGGCGGCGCAAGCAACCTCGGCAACGGAGTGGCCCCGTCCGAAGAGTTCGGCGCTCCTGGCGATGAAGGCCGCGTACTGCTCGTGGCTGGGCGAACCGCCATCGGAGGCGACGGCCCAGGCGTAGCTCCACGCCAGCTCGACGGCGTGGCGCTCGACCTCGGCCGGTCCCCACTGGGGCGGGTAGCCACCCCTCCACAGGTGGTCGGTCAGGCGCGCCCTCTGCTTCTCCAGTGATTCGGCTGCATTGCGGAATGCCTGCTGGTCGACGTCGGCCACGACCTCGGCGTTCGGCATGCTGCTGGTTTTGCCGGCGTTGCAGTCGGCGCAGGCGGTGACGAGGTTGGTGGGGGTGTCGGTGCCGCCGAGCGCCTGCGGGATGACGTGGTCGACGTTGAGCTTGGCGTCGGGCGCCGTGGCGCCGCAGTAGCGGCAGGCGTGGTTGTCGCGCCGGAGGATCTCGTAGCGCAGACGCTTGGAGACGGCCATTGATCTTCTTTCGGTGTGGAGATGGGTGGGTTTCGGGCGCGTGGAACCAGGCCCCTAGGGGGGCTTCAGTTCGGCGTCTCCGCCGACCCAGAGATGAGAATACCGTTCGCATACGCCGTTCGCGAGTGGTGTTCGCGCATGGATAGCGGAACGGTGTTCGCGCATGGCATCATGAGCGGCATGGAAGAAGTCGCCACCGAGATCAGGGCTGCGGCCCGGAAGCGCGCACGGGCCAAGGAAGCCTTTGAGCGTGCCGACGGGGAACTGCGTGCCCTGCTCGTGCAGGCGCGCGCAGACGGAATCGGCCCCTCCGACATGGCCCGCTGGTCGGGCCTCACGCGGGAGTGGATCGCGAAGATCGCGCCGGATCCTGGTCGTCGGGTTCGCAAAGTTGTGGCGCCCGAGGATGAGCCGCCGGCCGAGTCCTGACCTCACCCTTCCTCCTCATCTCCGGCCCCGCGGCATCCCCGCGGGGCTTTGTGCTGTGCCGGCCCGGTCCCGTCGCCCCGGGCCGGCGGCTGTCATGCGGCGGGGTCGGCTTCGGGGTGGGTGAACCGGACGGGCTTGCCCAGCTCGCGCGCGTATGCGATTTCGGCGGTGGTGGACTGACCCACGTAGCCGCCGGGGTTGACGATCAAGACCTCGTCGGCGAGGCGGATCTTGGCGCGGTGCAACTCGTCGAGGTCGGTCTTGACGGCCTGGGCGTCCGTGTAGACGGCGCCGGGACGCTTCATGTCGACGTCGGGCTTGACGACGATCCGGCCGACGACGGTCTCGTTCCAGGCGGCGTCGGCCATCTCCTGCCAGAAGCGCGTACTGCCGCAGATGACGACGATGCGGGGGATGTTGAGGCGCTTCTTGGCGTCGGCGAGCTTCTCGTCGGCGGTGAGCAGTTCGGGGTAGGACACGTTGTCTCCTTGGGGTGGGATGGTGGGTGGGGCCGTGGCCGAATCCCGCGGTCACGGCCCCGCGGTCGGGGCGGTCTCCTACGGCCACCAGATGCGTGCGATCACGTCGTCACCTCCTCTCGGGTGCTGGTCCAGCCGTTGCGGCCGGCGGTGAGGAGTGCGGTTCCGATGGCCCCATGGGTGAGGCCGCGGGTGGTGGGGTCGGTGCCGTGGAGGGTGCGGTAGGCGTCGTCGATGACTTCGGCGACGGTCCAGTGGATGAACTGGCGTTGTCCGGCGCGGATGGCGTAGAGGGTGCTGGGTGCGGTGTGGGTCTGCCGGGCGAGCCAGTTGACGGGGTAGCCGTCCGCGGTGAGTTCCCGTAGTTGGCGGCAGGCTTCGACCGCGGCCTCGCTGCTCACGCCGCCACCGTCCCTGCGTCGGGGTGTTCGCGGAGGGCCTTGTCGATGTAGAAGCGGGACACGCCGAGGCGTTGTGCGATGTGGTCGCGGTGGAGGCCGCCGTCGAGGAGCCAGCGGGCGTCTTCGGCGACCTGCCGGGCCCGGGGGATGGTGGCGTCGGGGTTGAAGTCGGGGTCGTCGATGCGGTCGACGTCGTCCCAGAAGTCGGGGCCGTGCCAGCCTTGGGCGGCTGCGTGCCGGCGGACGCGGCGGGTGAAGTGGTTGTCCGGTACGGGCTGGTGGGCGAGTTGTTCGTATGCTGCCGCGATCTTGTCGGCGACTTTCTGGCGGACGCGGGGTGCGCCGAGGGTGATGACGTTGATGCGGTGCTGGGTGGTGTTGGCGGCTTCGGCGATGAACTGCTGGGATCGCCCGATGGCCTGGAGGGCTTGGACGCGGCGGCGGGTGCCGGTGGCGTCGATGTAGAGGCCGCGAGTTGGGGCTGGGGCCAGCCTGGCGTTGAAGATCTTGTTGTGGGTTGCCCGGTTGATGGTCTGCGTCCTGCCGGAGACGATGTGCCGGAGGTGGCAGGCGCTGCATCCGGTGGCCGCGGCGATGTCGACCCAGCCCTTGGTCTTGCGGTACTCCAGCAGCCGGGCCCGGGCTTCGGTGGCGTCAACGCGGTTGGGGATACCGCGGAGGGTGTTGAGTTCCCGCTGCTTGCGGTTGAGGTATCGGCGGTCGGTGGCGGTGGTCACTGTTCTCCTTCCGGGCTGCGGTTCCACATGTCGTTGCACCGCTGGAGCAGGTCGGCGTCGGTGCCGCACCGTGTGTCGGCGGGGTCGGGGTGCGGGGCCTGGAGTGGGGCCGGGGGCGTGTGGCGGGTGGCCCAGGCGATGGCGGCCCGGTAGGCGCGGCGAGCGCCGTTGGGGGCGAGGGCGCCGGCGAGGAAGGCGGCGACGTACCAGACGTTCACGGCCCCTCCCGGCGGTGCTCACGGCCCGCGGCGAGTACGGCGAGGCCGATGAGGAGCAGGCCGGCGGCGCTGAGGGCCGCGGCGGTCAGGGCGAGACGCTGCTCAGGGGTCACGGACGGATCTCCTTGACCGGGATTCCGGCGGTTCGGGCGAGGTCGGCGCATCCGCTGGCGCCGTGGGAGTCGTGGGGGCCGGGTTGGCGGCAGTTGGGGCGGGTGCAGGGGCCGAGGAACGCGAGGCACAGGTTGGCGCCGAGGCTGACCATGTAGCGGTTGCGGCGGGGGCCGGCGCCGGGCCAGGGCCCGAAGTTCTGGGTGGGGTGGCCCTTGGCGGGGTGCGGCTCGACCTTGACGGGCAGGTCGCGGGCGATCATGTGGGTGGCCCAGTCGACGGTGTGCGCGTCGGCGCCGGTGGGGCATGCGCCGTGGACGACGGTCAGCACGCGCCGGGCGTTGGCGGCCTGGCAGAACGCGGCGTCCAGGGCGAGCCAGACGACGTCGTAGGAGGGCCAGTCCCGGCTGCCGGTGACGAGGACCCGGTACGGGGCGGTCATGCGGCACCGCCTTCTCGGTGCCGCCTGACCGTCTCAGCCCAGCCGGGCAGGGTGGTGGGGTCTTCGGGAAGCAGGCCGGCGGCGATGAGCTTGTTGAGGCCGTCCCGGTCGATCTGCACGTCCTGTCGGCCGAACGTGTCGGTGACGACGTGGGTCTCGATGCCGAGGTGGGCGCAGAGCGCTTTGAAGCGGGCGATGTCGAAGTCGTCGGCGCTCACGCTGCCCTCCCCTGCATGGCGGCCGGGGTGCCGCGCCAGGTGCGCACACCGCTCTGGTGGGTGGTGGGGCGGGGTGAGCAGGTCCATCCGGCGTGCCGTATCCAGCCCTCTTCGCGGAGGAGGGTCATCAAGCGGCCCCAGTGGTGGGCGGAGTCGGGCGGCTCGGGCAAGTCGTTGGCGTGGGCGATCTCGTAGGCGGTGAAGGTCTCGCCGGTCGCGGCGGCCTTCTCGAACGCCGGGCGGACGGCGGCGACCCACGTCTCGTAGTCGGCGGCGCGCTGTACCGCGGGTGGGACGGGCGGTTCGGGCATGCCCGGGAGGGGGGCAGCGGTGGCGTTCACGGAGTCACCTCCGCGAACGCCTGCTCCAGCACGTGCACCGGGTAGGTGTTCACGGTGCCGAACGTTGCGTCCTCACGGGGGTGAGGCTTTATGCCGAGGGCTCGGCAGATGGCGGACGCCTTGCTCCCGACACGCGACAGATAACTGCGCTCTGTGCTGTGGTCGTGCAGCTTGGCGTGAGCCAGCGCGGTGAACCAGCCGTGACGTCCTTCGATCGCATCGACCTTCGCAGCGAGTGCCACCTGGGCCTCTTCCACGGCAGCAAGGCGGCGGCGGTCGGCCCGGATCGCCCGCACCATCCCCTCGATGACGTCGAGGTCATCACCAACTGCTGCGCGCGGGTTGATCGCCACGCCCTTGGTCAGGTAGTCGGCGAGCGCGTCAGCGAACTCGGTCTGGTGCTCCTCGACGCGGGCCCGAGTGGAGCGGTCCTTGATGTTGCTGGTGGTGATGGAGCCGAGCCACATCGGCAGGCGCCGCTGGTGCAGCAGAAAGTGCTCACGGGCTTGCGTGTCTCCGGGGACCTGGACCGCCATGGTGGCGGTCCAGCCCTCTGACCAGTGGTTTCGCAGGATGCGCTTGCGCTGGTTCTCGGCGTCGATCCCCATGAAGCCGGAGATCTGCTTCGGGAAGATCCAGTGGCCGCGGTCGTCGGTGAAGACGGCGGCCTGGTGGCCGTGGAAGTCGAAGGTGTTGAGAGAACGAGCCGAGTCTTCGGGGTTAGGGGCTACGGCGAGGGTCTTCGCCATCTCGGTCTCCTGTCGGGGTCTGGCGGGATGCTGCGGTGGTGGCCGCCCGGTGGGGCGGGCGGCTGGTGGGTCAGAACGGGACTTCGGCGTTGATGTCCTGGTCGAGTGGCGTGCCGCTTTCGGCGTGGATGCGGTAGCGGTTGAGGGCTCGGTCGAGCGCGTACCAGCCGGGCGTCGGGCCGTAGCCGTCCACGTGCTCGTCCCGCTGGGCCTTCAGCCACTGCTCGACGGCGTCACCGCGGGCCGGCAGCGGGAGCAGGTCGTAGCCGGGGCCGGAGTGCGTGGGGGTTTCCTGTACCGGCGACTGCGTGGGCTTGCGGTGCTCGGTGCACTCAAGACCCCAGGCGGGGCACGGGCACGTATCGCACGGCGGTGCGTGGTGGAGGCGGCTCACCGGGCCACCGCCCCGAGCTGCTCGTGCACGGCGGCGAGGATGTCCGGGGCGGGCGTCCAGAACTGCAGCGCACCCTTCGCGGGCACGGGCTCGGGCAGCACGTGGATGTCGGCGGGCTGCCAGTGGAAGACGTGCCGCTGCCCCCACAGTTCGCAGCATCCGGCGTCGAGGTGGCAGCCGGTGAACGTGGCCTGGGCGAGGATGGCACCGCGGACGCCGGGCCAGCCGGACGTGTCCACACCGGCGGGCAGTACGGCCCGGCGGTCGAGTGCGGCGGAAGAGTGGAGCAGCACGGGAACGCCGACGTACTTCGCCGGCAGCGGCCACGACCGGTTCTCCGGCCCTTTGCCGCCGTACAGGATCGCGTCGATCCAGGGCTGCTTGATGCTGAATGCCTTCACGGCATGGTCTCCTTGGGGAAGGCCGGCCCGGATTCGCCCCGGGCCGGCCGTGGTCCGGGGCTACTGCGGGGGCTGGGGCTTCTTCAGCGCGGTGCCGCGTTCGCGGATGTAGTCGCCGAGGTTCGTGGGCTTGCCGGTGTCCGGGTGCAGCAGCGGGGTGGCGAGCAGCCCGCGGGCCTCAACCTCGCGGAAGAGTGCGAGCAGACTCTCGGCTGTGGCCTTCTCTGACTTGGCGTCGTCGATGTAGCCGGCGGGGTCTACTCCCTCAGCGCCGTCGTTCAGCCAGTCCAGGAGCGGCTTGGCGATGTCCCGGATCCCGTCGGGCTTCTCCAGTACCTGCTGGTGGAAGGCGGGGCAGCGGGACTTGAGGAACCGCAGCCGGTTGTTGACGTCCATCTCGGCGACGACGCTGAACTCGTACTCGACGCCCTTGCGCTGCTCGGCCCGCATGCCGACGGCGACGGGCTCCTTACGTCCGCGGTCGTTCTCCTGCAGCACCCACTCGGTGTGGGACCGCATCGTCGCGATGACGTGACCCGGGTAGGACAGCAGGGCGTCGATCATGGCGTTCTGCATCGGGGTGCCGTCTTTCCAGCCCGCGAAGCTGTTGCCGCCGTACTTGGCCTTGGCCTTCTCGACCTGGTCGAGGGTGCCGTCTGTGCCGTTCCAGAAGTGCGACAGGGAGTCCACGACTACCGTGCCGTAACCCGCCTTGGCGGCCTGCGCGAGGGCCTTGACGAGGTCGCGAGGGTCGTAGCGGTGCATGGAGCAGGAGTCGAACTGGATGCCGTTGACGCCCAGGTACAGGGAGGCGGATTCGCGTTCGGTGTCGATGACGGCGAACCGCTCGCCGCCGTTGAGGCCGTGGGCAACATTGAGCGCCGTCCACGTCTTGCCGGAGCCGGCGACGCCCTGGATGGACATGCGGGCCTTGACGCGCTCGCGGGTGGCCGGGCGGAAGGTGAACGGGCTGTCGTCGTACTCGTCGTCTTGCTGCTGGGGCGACCGGTGGGCCATCTGCTGGCCGGCGCGCTGAATCGGATTGGTGGCCATGGTGGGATGGGCTCCTAGTTGAAGAGGCGTTCGATGTACGGGGGCAGGGAGATCAGCTCGGTGGTCTCCGAGTAGCCGGGCCAGTGCCCGGTCTCCATGCAGCGGGCGTAGAGGTGCCGGGACGTCTCATTGAGGAGCCGGGCGATACGCCGGGCCTCAAGGTCGAAGCGGGCGACGGTGACGACGTAGGGCGGCTCTTTCTCCTGCACGACGAACCGCATCGTCGTGTGCTCGTCGGCGTAGCCGAGGGCTTCCAGGCCGGCGCAGTACCAGTCGTCCTGCTGCGGGTAGCCGTGCTCCCAGGAGTCCTTCTCGAACTTCTGCGGCTCGGCAGATCGGGCGGACTTGTAGTCGACGGGTTCGCCGTCGTGGCGCCACCAGTCGATGCGGGCCCGGCAGGTGATGCCGGTTCCGGGGTCTTTCCAGAACAGGGACTGTTCGGCCTCGCCGCTGTCGGGTTCGAGGAGCGGGGCGGCCTCGGGGTGGCGGCGCAGGGCGTCGGCCATGGCCATGATCTGGGCGTGCTCGTGGGGCTTGAGGGGGATGGCGCCGCTGGCGCGGGCTTCGGCGATCTCGGCTTTGATGGCATCGGTGTCCCATCGGGGCCGGTCGAAGATGACGAGTTCGGGCCCGTTGCCGAGGACGACTTGGTGGGCGGCGGTGCCGTAGTCGAAGACCTTCTTGGGCTTCTGGCCGTGGAGGCGCTCGTACTGGAACTTGGCGGGGCAGCTCGGGACGAGGAGCTTGCGGGCGCCCGTCGAGGACAGGCTGCCGCCTGGGGCGATATCGGCGTGGTAGTCGGCGGCCGGTAGGTCCGGGTAGACGCCGAACCCGTCCCACGCCGGGTGTACGGCCTGCTCGGGGGCTTCGGCGGTCGCGGTCACGCGGCACCGCCGATCGGATGCTGCTGGCACAGCCAGTTGTTCACGCGATCGGTAGTCCAGCCGCGCTCGGTGGCCTTCGAGTAGCCCTCGCCGTTCGAGCAGCGGTTGTGCGAGCAGGTCACGATCTCGTCGTCGGCCCACGCCCGAACGACCCGCGGGGCGGTGATCGCATCGTGGACGGCCATCACCCACCGGGCATCCCCAAGCGCAGTGTGGGCAACGTCGCCGCCGGGCGGTTCCACGCCCAGCCGGCGCGACAGGACTCGCGAGGAGACCTGACCGACTGCCGCTTCCTGCTCAGCCATCCAGTGCGGGTCGGTCGCCCACAGGTAGCCCTCGGCGCGGGCCATGATGCAGGTGGGCCGGTGGCACCACGGCTGCTCTTCCTCGCGCAGGTCGAGGAGTTTGCGGAGGTGTCGGTCGTCGAATGCGGCATTGTTCGCGACGAGGACGGCGCCGGAGAGGGTGGCGGTGATCTCCGTGATCGCGTCGTCGCGGGTCATGGGGTCGATGTCGCCGTCTGCGGTGTACGCCGCGGTGCAGCCGTCCGGGACAGCGAAGCGCTCCTCGAACCGGCCGATGCGCAGCGCCTCGCCGTGGATCTCGGCGTCGATGGTGCGCGGGGTGAACTGCCAGACGTGCTCGCCGTCGCCGTCGCCGTCGCGCAGGATGATGGCGACTTCCCACACCTCGCCGAGCTCGGCGGACAGGTGCGTCGTTTCCGTGTCCACGAAGGCCAACGGCGCCTTCTGGTTGCTGCTGCTCATGTCTCCTCTTCGTGGTGCTGGCTGGGGTGGTCCCGCCCCGTTGGGGGGTGGCGGGGCGGGACCTGGCCGGCGGAGCCTGGGGGGAGGGGCTCGACGCGGCCGGCTGGGGTGGTCAGGCGTTGTCGTGGGCGGCGGCGACAGCAGCCCACGCGTCCCGTTCGGCCTTGTACTTGGCGACGTACTTGGCGTTGCCGTACTGGGCCCAGGTGTCGATCTCTTCGCTGGCACGCTCGATGCCCTTGCGGGCCGCTTCGAGGACCGCCGCGGGGGTTGCCCACGAGTCGTCGGTGACGATCGGCTTGCCCTCGCGCATCTGATCCGCGACGTAGCCGTACACGGTGTTGAGCGACATGAACGCGTCGCGGTCGTAGAACGCGGCCTTGTAGAAGATGGAGGCCCTGCGGCGGCCGAGGTCGTCCACGAGATAGGACCACATGGCGTGGTCGGACCCCTCGCGCTTCCAGCCGTCGGGCAATGTGGCGGGCATGAACAGCGGGTCACGCGGGTCGGGGTCGCCGAAGGTGAAGCCGACGGCTTCGAAGTCCTCCTGCGGGTCGCGCAGGTTGGTCGGCAGCCGGTCGGAGTGGACGAGTTGCTGCTGGCCTCGCTGCTCCTGTGCCTCGATGAGGCTGTCGATGCTGTGGCCGCCCATGGCGACGGCGATGGCTGCGAGCCCGAACGTTTCACTGCTCTCGGGGCTGCTGGTGTTCTCGATCACGGGTTCTCCTGGCATGGTTGGTGGGGGGCCGTGGCCATTTCGGCTGGTCGCGGCCTTCGTGGGTTGTGGTGGGCTGGTGTCCGGCCGGTGGTGGTCACGGCCGGACACCAGCCGGTCTGTTACAGCGGGGGCTGGCAGGGGCAGGCGTCGTCGAGTCGGAGGTCGGCGAACCTGCAGCCGGGCCGGTGGCTGCCGGGCCGCGGCGGTGGCCCGTCGAGGTCGGCCGCCCAGCCCGTGGCGAGGAACTCGGGGCCCTCAATGTCGAGCACGGCCATGTCGGGCTTCGCCGGGTCGTAGAGGATGCCGCGGCGGGTCATGCGGCACCGTCCTTCCGGTGCTGGTCGCACTCCCACCTGCGGCCGATGTGCTGCCGGTAGTGGGCCATGGTCATCAGCTCCCACGTGCAGCCCTCGCGGTCTTCCTTCGCCCGGGTGTGCGCGCTCGGCGTCATATGTTTGTGGGCCTGCTCCGCGGTCGCGATGACGCGGCTGCCGACCACCGCGACGACGGCGGCGATGATGCAGCCGCACTTCTCGCGCTGGAACCAGCCGCACTCGTCCAGCGGGACCTGCTCCCCGGCGACCGTCACCATCAGCCCGCTGCTCACGCCGCACCTCCGAGGCGGACGTGGCCGGGGTCGGTGGTGGCGAACGGGGCAAGCCACAGGGGCACGACGCGGATGCGGTTGGTGGGGAAGCGGGGGTACGGGCGGTACTGCGGGCCCGGGCCGGGCTCCTCGACGTACTGGTCGGCGATGGCGGCTCGCAGTGCGGTGACGTCGGTCTGCAAGGTCTCCGCTTCCGAGTTGCTGCGGTTGGCGCGCACGGCCTGGTCGCGTTCCTCGCGGGTCTGCCAGTGCGCGGCCTGTTCCTCGCCGAGCAGGACCACGAACTCGCCCAGCACCGACGCGGTGTGCCGGAGTTCGGCGCGCGCCTGGTCGACCTGCTCCTGCAGTCGCTGGTTCTCCGCCGCCAGCCGGGCTATCGGGTCGGCCTGCCGCCGGCCCGTGCCCGGGGCGCGCAGTGTGGTGATCAGGCTCATCACGCCTCCCGGAGCGTGTAGTAGGTGCGGCCCTTGGCGTCGTGCCGCTGGAGGTGCCCGTCCCGGGTCAGCCGTTCGAGGTCGCGGCTGTGGGTGGTGTGCTTGGGGGCGTCGTAGGCGTCGCCGACGCGGGCCGTCGTCCATTCGCCGCCCTGGGTGCGGATCACCGCCAGCAGCAGCGCCAGCCGCGGGTGCAGGGCCATAGCCGTGGTCATGACCGGCCTCCCTTCTCGCGTTTGGTGATCTCGGCGAAGGCGGCGTCGATCTCCGCCTGCGTGGCCGCGCGCCGTGCGCGGCCGGGCTGGTCGGTCCACGGACCGCGGCGGGGGCCGCCACGGCGGACGCGCTCGTACACGTAAGCCGCGGCACACAGGACGGCCGTCAGGGCGAGGATCAGCAGCAGACCGCCGTCCATCACGCCACCTCCGCCATGGCCGGGTTGGGCAGTGGCGTCAGCATCCGCACGACCTCGAAGGGCTCACGCGGCAGCAACTCGCCCTGCCCCGGCGGCGTCGGGATCGGCGTGGGTTCCGGGCTCGGCCCGTCGTCCTCGCTGCGGAACTCGATGCAGTGGTACTGGTCGGCGATCGAGTATCGGCCGTGCTGGTCGCGCGGGCCGTCGAGCCACTGCATCGGGCGGCGGCCCATCAACGCGACCAGCACCAGCGGGCAGCCCGGCCCGACCTCGGTCTTCGAGCGAGCGGACTTGTCGTGGACGCACCGGTCGCACCAGTTGTCCATCCACCCGTAGCCCTCGTCGCTGTTGGAGAACGCGGGCTCGTGCACGGCCTGCTCGTACAGGTCGTCCACACTGTCCGGGGTCATCACGCCACCGCCTTGGCGGGGGTCTTCGCGGCGTCGTACTGCGCGATGCCCCACACGATCGCGTGGCACGCCCACAGGAACGTCCACTTGTAGTTGTGGAAGGACAGCTCCCACACGTCGTGGATCTTGAAGCCCTGGTACTCGAAGCCTTCCAGGGCGTCCCTGGCGGTCTGCTCGTCGCAGCAGAATCCCGGGTCGAAGATCTCTTGCTGGATGGCCTTCGCCAGTCCCCGGCGTCCCTCGCCGCACTCGCGGACGTAGGTCCAGACGACGTTGGCGAACGCCTCCTCGCTGTACTCCTTCGCGGAGTCCCGGTGGTTGTCGAGCTTCTCGGACCAGTAGTGCGCGTTGATCTGTCCGACGGGGCCGCGGAAGAACTCGAACATGTCCGGCAGGCGCGAGAAGGTGTAGGACTCGCCGAGGTCGCCCCGGATGGTAAGCGAGCCGGGCCAGGTGATCAGGTCGAACCAGTAACTGGAGCTGGCGGGCTTCGGCTGGGCGAACCGCAGGTGCCGGTACAGCCCGTCGTCGTGGAGGATCGTCATCTGGTGGTTGGCGGTCTCGCGCGGGAAGCGCTCGGCGGCGTCCTTCTCGGCTTTGGTGCGGTAGTCGGTCATGCCGCGCTCCTCTCGGGCGTGGTGGTCTGGGTGCGGCGGTACACGCCGTCTTCGAGGGCGGTCTCGGCCGCCATGTCGGGCCACGGGGCGGGGGGCTGCTGGGTGGCGCAGTCCGGGTAGTGGAGCCAGCCGGAGTCGCCGAGGAAGCAGTCGGGGCCGTCGCAGCCGGCCGGACGCGGGGTCATCGGGCACCGCCCTTCGGGTCGTCGTCCCAGTTCGGGCGGATCACGAAGCCCGCACGGTCGGAGGCGGCGAAGTCCCGGGCCAGGGCCTCGGCGGCCCGGCGCTCCGCACGGTCAGCCCGGCGCTCCCGAGCCGTCCGCCACGACGCCACCGGCACCGCCACCAGAGCCACGACGAACACGGCCACCACGACGAGGGCGAAGGCGTCGAGCACGCTCACGCCGCCACCCCCGCCCTGGCGAGGGCCTGCTGTCGGTCGCGCACGGCGACGCGGACCGCGGTCAGCCCCAGCGCGTACCCGAGGGCCTCCAACTCGGCGGCATGCACGCCGGGCAGGTCGCTCGGGTCGTCCGCCCGCTCGGCCTGCCGGGCCGCGAACTCGCGCTTCTCCCGGGCCCGGTCCTCCATCGCGTCCAGGCCCGCACCCCATGCGGCCTCGGCGACGGCCTGCCGGTGCCAGAACGCCAGCACCTGCCAGTCCTCCGGGTCCGACAGCCGCTCCGCGCGCTGCAGCGGGCCGAACGCTGGATCCGTCGAGGGCAACTGCGACAGCCAGATGCGCTCCATCACGCTGCCACCGCCTCGGGCTGGGGCCAGTCGGCCATCCACTCCGGTCGGCGTGCCGCCCAGTAGGCGGTGGCCCGCTCGTAGCCGGTCCGCAGCCGCTCGCACGACAGCCCGAGCGGGCCGGAGCCCCACGAGGCGCGGGCCGTGTCGAAGGAGCGGCGCGACATGTCGTAGCCCAGCGCCGGGTCGATGTCGTCCAGGTGGACACCGGAGGCGAGGCACAGGGCGGCGCGCAGGTCCGCCATCGTCGCCTGGGCATCCGGGGCGGTCGGGTCGGTCGTCACCAGCAGGGCCGCGTAGTGGCGGACGGGGGCGCTCACCGGGCCACCTCCAGGGGGTAGCCGGGGGCGAGGCGGGCGAACGCCTCGTCCGCGACCGTGTCCAGCGAGTGCCGGTCCGGGTCGTCCACCGGCAGCGACAGCCGCAACCGCTCCAGCAGCACCTCCACCGACACGTTCAGGTCCGCGATCGTGCGCGGCGCCGGGGCCGTCACGCCGCACCGCCGGCGGCGTCGAAGGTCTGCATCTGGATCGGCACGACCGGGCAGTCAGCGGCGTGCAGGTACTCGCCGCCCTCGCACGCGGGCTCGCACTGGCAGATCGACGCCTCCAGAGCGGCGGCGTACCGCACCTGCTGCTCGTACCGGTACTGGGCCTCCTCGGCGAGCGTCGGCTCGTGGCCCACGTACTTCGCCAGCTCCGCCGTCAGCCGCTCGACCTCGGCCTCCGCGTCCAGCAGGCGCCGCAGCACGAACGGCATGCGGTCGCCGAGCCATCCGGAGGCGTTCAGGCAGTACCAGTCCCAGTCGGCGGTGTCGCCGTGGTTGTGCTCACGGCGGTCCTTCACCTGCTGGGCGATTTCGACGAGCAGCGCGTCGGTGGCGGGCTTCGCGTCGCCGAGCTGGGTGCGGATCTCGGAGAGCCGCTCCGCGCTCAGGGGGACAATCGCCTGCTTCTGCGCAGGCTCGTTCTGCGATGATGTGGACAAGGTCCACTCCTTCTCTTGATCAGGTTGGGTTGGGGTGGATCAGGGCCGGCCGCCGGGACTCGGCAGAAACGGCGGGCGGCCCGCAGAGGGCTCAGGCCGCGGCGCGGGCCGGCGTGGCCGGCTTCTTCGCCGTCCGGCGGCGACGCGGCGTGGAGATGTGGACCGGGGTTCCGTCGCGGCGCCCCTCGTACATGGCGCGGCGGTCCTCGCGGCTGAGCATCTTGCGGTGCCCGATCTTGGATCCGAGGCCCATGCTCAGTGCGCGCCGCTCGATCGTCTTCACGCTGCACCGGAAGACGTAGGCGGTCTCCTGGATCGTCAGGTACTCGGCGTCGGGGTCCTCGGGCTTCACCGGTCGCTGGTACTTCTCGTACTGGGTGGTCATTTCACTTCCCTTCTTCGGCTTGGCCCGTCTGGGCGAGAAGCTGTTTCGGGTCGGCTTGCAGGGCGGCCCGCAGACGCTGGTAGGTCTCGTGGCTCATGCGTCTGCGTATGCCGCGTTCGAGCTTCCGGACGTAGCTGTAAGAGACGCCCGCGGCGTCGGCGAGTGCTTTGACCTCGATCCCCGCCTGCATGCGCGCGGCCCAGATGGCCTGTCCGTCGACCTCGATCGTGGTGACGGGTTCTTGCATGCCTAGAAGATAGACCACAGTTAGGTCAGTCGTCCACCGTTTGTCAGACGATTATCAGACGTACATGGGTCATCAACAGACAGTGATGTGGCGCAAGTTAGGCGTGATGTTCGGACGACTTGAGGCCAGTCCTGGCCAGTCCAATCCAGTCCTGTCATGATGTGCGCGTGGCAACACCTGACCTGCAGCGACTTGCGGAACGCGTCACCGACCGCCGCAATCGCCTCGGCCTGTCCGTAAGGCGGGCCGCCGTCGTAGCGCACATCAGCAAAGACACCTGGACGCGTATGGAGAACGCGAAGCCGGTGCGGCAGGACACCTACGACGCTGCCGAGACCACGCTGGGCTGGACCGCCGGAAGCTGCCGCAAGATCCTCGACGGCGGTGAGCCCTCGCTCGTCGACCCAGAGCCCGCCGGCGGCCACATCGCGGTCGTCCCGCCCGAGACGCTGGAGGCCGAGGTCCGGGACGCGCTGCAGGGCGCCCTCATCGCCACCACGGACGACCTCACCGCCTCACAGATCCGCCGGATCAACGAGCGGGCCATCGAGGTACTACGGGCCCGCGGCATCCTTCCGCCGAAGGACTGAAACGCAGAAGAGCGGCGGCCCACACGAGGTGGACCGCCGCTCTTCGCGTGTCCGACAGAACGACGATAGGTGATCGACGGTGGGCGCCCATGGGAGACGGATGGGAAAAAAATGCGTCCGACAGGGAGTTTTCACTGTCTGACAGGGCGACTACAGATGTACGTCTTGGCAGGTTAACCCGCTGATCAGCGGCCATTCCGGCACTTCAGCCCGGCATGCACCCTTCACGCGGCCGACAGGCCGTATATGTCGACCGGCCAAGCCACGCCACACCTATGACCTGCGGCCGAGACCCCTCGGGGATGCCTCATGGGAGACGGATGGGAGACGGCGGACTCCACTGCGTCCCCAGGCCCGCCGTGAACGTCTCCCAGCGCTCCTGCAGCACCTCCATGATGCGCTGCTCCATCACCGCTGTCACGTGGCTGTAGACGCCCTCGATGCCCGGGAGCTCATGCCCCATCCGGGCCTCCACCGCCACCCGCGCGGCCCCGGCCTCGTCGAGCCACTCCTTGTGGCCGTGGCGGAGAAGGTGCATCCGTTTCGGCTTCACGCCGCCCCTGCCGTCCGGCACCAGCCACTCCGGGACCGCCGGCACGGCCGGCAATGGGAAGCGCCCGCCGCGGCCCTCGGTGCCACGGGCGATCGGTCCGTAGTAGCGGCCCGCCCACTCGGCGTACAGCAGCGGGCCGCCCGTGACCGACGGGAACGTCCACTCGCAGTCGTGGGACTTCAGCAGTGCCTCGTGCATCTGCGCCAGGAACGGCGGCAGGACGATCGTGCGCCGCGACCCGTACTTCGGCATCGCCAGCGTCGGGACGCCGTCGATGTACTTGTGCTGGTACTCGACCCGCAGGGCAGGCATCCGGCCCTCACCTGTGCCGTAGCGCAGCATGTCGGCCTTGTACCGGGCCTCCTCGTCGGGATCGATCCGGGGATCGGAAGCCGGCCAGGTCGGCGAACTGTACTCGCGCCGCAACCCGAAGATCTCCGCCCGCCTCATGCCCGTGAAGGCGATCGTGAGGAAGAAGACGTACCCGGTGTATCCCCACAGTTCGTTGGCGTTGAGGGCGAGCCGATGCACGACGGCCAGGTCGAGGTCGGTCTTGCGTTCGCGCTTGCGCGGCACGTACTTGCCGCGGCGCCGGATCTTGACCACGGGGGACGTCTTGCGCATGCCGCAGGACACGGCGTAGTCCATGATCAGGCTGAAGACCATCAGGATGTTTTTGGCGTAGGACGGTGCGCAGGTGGCGCGGATCTGCTTCGCCCAGGCGTCGTACTCGGGGACGGTGATGTCGCCGACCGCGCGAGCCTTCCAGTGCGGCAGGATCTTCGCATTGATCGCGGTCCTGTAGGCGCGGATCGAGTCGTAGGCCAGATCCTGCAGCCCCAGCCAGGCCGGGCAGAGGTCTGCCATGAGCATCTTGCCGTCGCTGCGCTTGATGTGACGGCCGTTGCGGACGTCCGACTCCCGGTCAAGGCCGAAGTTGTACGCCTCGTCCTCGCTGGCGAAAGGAACGCCGTCCTCGGGGCCGCTGGCCGACTCGTAGACCTTCCTCCTGGTCGGCCGCCCGTCGGTGTCGAGCCTGTACTGGCCGTTCCACCACTTGACGCGGATGCTGTTGCCGCGGATCTCGGTGTACGGCATGCGGGCTCCCTACTGTGCTGTGTGCAGTGAGCGTGCGGGCCGGCAGAGCACCCCTGCCGCCGGCCTCTCCGCACATCACTATCAGGCAACCTCGCGCCCTATCGGACAGCCCCTGCACGTCGTGCAGTTGCCGCCCGCGGCCGTGACGAGGGCTCGCACGTGCCGCCTTGCGCCGGCGTCGTGCGCGATCCTCGGTGTTGCCACACACACGATGCTCCCGTTGATCTGGGCTGCCCAGCCGTCTATGCCTGGACCCAGATCCGCAACGAGCACTTGTTCCATGAGCCCTCCCCCGATGGGATCTGCCGGGAGTGCCCCCTAGTGGTGGACTGATCCTGCCACGGCACGACCGAGTTGTGACGATGACGTGTGCGAAGGTTACGGTTTAGTGTGTAACAACTTCGCAACCCCGAAAGGGTTGTACGGCGAAGGGGAGAAACCGGCCCCGGATCGCCACTAGGGGGCGGTCGATCCGGGGCCGGCGCCGTGTTCAACGAGCACTCCTTGCCTTCGGTATTCACCCGTTCGGGTGAATCTGGCCACGACCTCACGGTGCGTGGCATATGCGACCGCCCCCACCGCTAGGGGGGTGCTGCGGCGGGGGCGGCCTCCCGGCGCCGGGCACTCTCACGCGAACCGACGCCGAGCCCAGGTGGACGCGCGTAGCAGTCGGCACGCGCAATCCTCGATATATCGAGCGTTCATCGCGGTCTCTACCGTGGCGGCCTTGCATGATCGTCGCCCGTAGGGGACCCGATGCCGCCTCCTGCCCGCCATCGGCGCATCGCCGCCGACATCGAGCGGCGCATCGCGGCCGGTGAGTGGCTGCCCGGAGACCGGCTGCCGTCCAGGGCCGCGCTCGGGCGCGAGTACCACGTGCACGAGCAGACCGTCCGGCTGGCCGTTGTCCTGCTGCAGCAGCGCGGCATCCTGGAGTCACAGGGCGAGCGGCGTCCAGTCGAGGTGGCGCATGCTCCCCTCGTGCTGACGATGACCGACCCTGACGCTCCCTGGCCGTACCGCGTCGAGACGACAGCCCGCGGGATCACCACCGCCACCGACCAACTGGCCGAGCGTCTCGACATCAACCCGGGGCTGCGGCTGCGCCGGGAGACCGAGGAGCGCCTCGACGCCGCGGGCCGGGCGGCCATGTACGTCACCACGTGGTGGCGCGGGCAGCGCCGGCCCCACGTGTCGTACACGGCGACGGTCGATGCGGTGCTGGCGGGCCGTGAGCAGGCGGCGGCAGTGCGGCTGCCGGTGGATTCGGTGGCCCTGCGGATCGTGCGGACCCGGCTGGACGCCGAGGGTGTTCCGACAGAGACGTCTGACATGATCCTCCCCCGCGATCGGTGGCAGCTCAGGCTGCGGTAGGCGTTGGCTGGTCTCGCCGGGTGTGGGGGAGGCGAGATGCGGAATGCCGCTTCCGATTGCCTTGTGCATGGTTCCACTACGCGCGTCACCCGGCAAGGGGTTCGGCACGGAACGGAGCAGGGTTGCTCCGGAGAGTGTCTGCCGCCGTCCCGACGGGGGGGGCGGGGACAGCGGCAGACCAAGGGCCACCAGCGGCCACCAGCAAGCCGGCCAGGGCCCCGTCATGATGGCCCGTCACCCGGGCCGGCCCGGCGCGATGGGTGCCGCATCCCGGTGCCCTATCCACGCCGGCCCCAGGTACGGTGCCAGGGCCGCCAGGATCCGCTCTGCGGACTCCACGGACAGGCGCGGCACATGCACCCGCGGACGCCCCGACTCATCCGGCCGCGCCGTCAGCGTTGTCAGCTCCGTCTCCGGGACACCGACCTGCAGCAGCGCATCATGCAGCAGCCGGGCGGTCTCGTGGCCGCGCTGCCAGTCCGGAGGATCCTGCATCCCGTACTCCCGTGGTGTCGATCAGGCTGGATCCAGCGTGACCGAGCGGCAACGGCCGAACGCTCACAGATCTGTGAGCGTTCGTGAGCGCTCCCTACAGGCCGATCCAGGCCGCCATGCCGCTGAGGGTTTCCGGTGCCCGCCGGGCGGCATGGACGAGGCCGCTGATGGTCTCCCGTGCGCCCGGGTGATACCGGGTCTGCTCCGGTGCGGCCCGGCGGGCCTCGACGAGACTGGTGAGGGCGGCCTCGGTGCGGCCGGTCTCCATCTCGCTGCGGGCCCGGTCGACGTAGAAGTGGGCGCGCCGGGATGTGGCCAGCGTCGCCGGCAGGCTCATGCGGCGGGCCTGCTGGAGTGCCTGCCCGTAGTGCCGCATCTCCACGGCCGCGGACATGCGGTGCAAGGCGACGTTGGCCGGCCCGAAGGACAGCCAGTGGATGTCGGCCGCGTCGCCGGTCTGCTCGGCGAGAGCGGCAGCCTCGGCCAGGTGGGTTTCGGTGAGGTCGGCGTCGCGGGCGCGGGCGGCGATGACGGACGCCCCCAGGTGGAGTTGCCCGGTGACGGCGGTGGTCGCCCGGCCGGGTTCGGCCTGCTGCAGGATGCCGTGGCCGGAGCCGATCAGGCGCAGGCCGAGAGACTGGTCGCCCTCGCGGAAGTAGTTCAGGGCCCGCATGTACTGGCGGACCGCGGCGAGCAGCGGGTCGGATGCGCGGGCGGCGGCCCATTCCATGCGGTCCAGGGCCACGCTGGACAGGTCGAAGTAGCCGAGTTTGACGCTGACGTCGTGGGCGGTGCGGTAGGTGCTGGCCAGGGCCTGCCACAGGTCCGTCGTCTGGGCCTGCCAGGCGGCGGTGGTCAGCTCGGCGATGGTGCCGGGCAGGGCGACGGCGGCGTTGCGGAGGCGGGTGGCGCGGACGGTGCGGCACAGGTCGTCGGCCGCCGCGGCGAGCTGCCCGGCCGGGCGGACGACGAGGTCCGGGTCCGGGCCGAGGTCGTACAGGTCGAGAGCCTCGCGGATCGGTCGCACGAGTTCGGCGAGGCGGTCCTTCTGCAGTTCGGTCACGTAGGGCTGTCCTGTCAGCACGGTGACGTCGATCCGGAGGGCGCGCGCGACAGCGGCGAGGAAGTCGACGCTGGCCGGCCGGGCACCGCACTCCACCTGGTTGAGGAGGCTGTAGGAGAAGGGGATGCGGGCGGCCAGTTCGCGTTGGGTCAGTCTGGCCAGTCTGCGTTGCTCCCTGATGCGGGTGCCCGTGTGGTCGTCGTCGTGTCTGGGCATAATGGGCTCCGTTCCTGACTCACCATCCGGAACCGTACCCGCGCCGCCCCCTCGCCGACCCGGCTTGGGGGCGGTTGCATGCCGGCGGGTCGTCGGGGTTGGGTGGCGCTATGACGCGCACCCTGTACCTGTTCGGCTCCGCGGCCCCGCCTGTATTCGATGTCGCGGCGGTGGTCGAGTCCGCCCAAGCGGATGGCTGGGACGTGTGTCTCGGGTTGACGCCGACCGCGGCCCGGTGGCTCGCCGAGTCCCTGGACGGCCTGGCGGCGCTGACCGGGCACCCGGTGCGGTCGGAGTACAAGATGCCCGGCGAGCCGGACGTGTGGCCTCCGGCCGACGTCATCGCGGTCGCCCCGGCGACGTTCAATACGATCAACGCCTGGGCGCTGGGGCTCACGTCCACGTTCATCGTCGGGGTGGCGGCCGAGGCGATCGGGAAGAGGATCCCGTTGGTGACGATGCCGTGCGTGAACGCGGCCTACGTGCAGCACCCACAGTTCGAGCGGTCCATCGCGACACTGCGGTCCGCCGGGGTGCGGGTGCTGTACGGCGAGGGCGGGTTCGTGCCCAACGAGCCGGGCCAGGGCCGGCCTGCCGAATACCCATGGCACCTGGTGCTGGAGGCCGCCGCCGAGGCGCTGACCTGACGGCATATGCCGCCCCGTCGGCCGTGTTGCACGCCTGTCACACCCGGCCCGTAGGCTTTGACCATGTCCCCGATCTCGCCGGATGAGAGCACCGTGCGCCCTACGGCCGCCGTGCTCAACGCGCGGATTCGGGACCTGGTCTCGAAGTGCCGGGTGTGGACGCCGGGCGCGCTCGCCGAGCTCCATCGGCTCCAGGTCGCCTACCTCGATGCACAGCGCGCCGAGGCCGCCCTGTCCCGCGGGGATGTGGCGCGCGTCGCGTAGCCGTACCGGCATGCCTGGATCCGGCCCGTCGTCTACGGACGGCGGGCCGTTCACGTGGGCGGCGGGCGCCGAACACCTGACTCCTGATAATGTTTCTTCTCTGGAGCCTGATTTGACGGAGGAACAGCCTTTCTGTGACCGGAACCGAGATCGCCCACCGAGACCACGCCACCCCCGCGCCGTCCCCAGTGCGGCGGCCACTGTCGCCTGCGGCGCGCGCCGCCGTCGAGGCCGGCACCGCTGACTCCACCCGCGTCGCCTACTCTCGCGACTGGGAGGCGTTCACCGCCTGGTGTGCCGAGCAGGGTCTCCCCCCGATCCCCGCCGCGCCGGAGACCCTCGTGGAGTACCTGACCGCGCTGAAGGACACTCCACGGCCGCGCACCGGGCGCCCCTACGCCCCGTCCAGCCTCGACCGGGCCCTGGCTGCCATCCGCACCGCCCACAAGGCCGCTGGCATTCAACCGCCCGAGACCAAGGGCGCCCGCAAGGTCATCGCCGGGTACAAGGCCGCCCTGTCCACCTCCGACGACGACGCCGACCGGCGGCACGCCCAGGCCAACCGGGTCGACGCTGCCGTGCCCGCCGTCCTGCGTAAGCTCGTCGCCACCCTCGACCGCGCCACACTGAAGGGCAAGCGGGACGCCGCGCTGCTGCTGCTTTCCCACGCGATCGCTGGGCGCGCCAGCGAGATGGTGTCCCTGAACATCGCGTCCGTGACGTTCCACGACGACGACAAGCGGCGCGGCATGGCCGTGAACGTCTACCGCAAGAAGATCAAGAAGTGGCAGGAGCCGAAAGTCCTGTACGGCAGTGACCCGGCCACCTGCCCCGTGCGGGCCGTCCAGGCGTACCTCTCTGTCCTTGCCGAGCAAGGCCGCACCGAGGGGCCGCTGTTCATCCGACTGGATCGGCACGGCCGTATTGCCCCGCCCATGATCCGGGGCGGCCGGCCGATCGGCGACCTGGCCGGGCGCATGACCACCGACGCCGCCGCCGACGTTGTTCAGGCCGCCGCCGAGGCGGCCGACCTTGAGGGACGCTGGCGCTCACACAGCATGCGCCGCGGATTCGTCACCGCCGCCCGCGCCGCCGGCAAAGACCTGGTGGACATCGGCCGGCACGGCGGATGGGCTGACGGGTCGAAGGCACTCCTCGCCTACATCGAGGAAGACGACGGCTGGGGTGAGAACAATCCGCTGATCGGCATCGGGCTCTGACAGCAGCGCAGCGCCTCGCCGTCACGGGGGTGTACGGCGAGGCACTGGCCGGGGGCGTCGTGCTGGTGAGTCAGTTCTCCCAGGGCCAGTGGGCGTCGCGGCCGGCTTCCAGGAGCGGCACCATCTGGAACGCGGCGTCGGTGAGGCCGCCGAAGGCGTGTCGGTTCCGGGCGCCGGACGGCGCGTGCCCCGTCTGGTACCCGGCGAGGTTCCACGTGTACATCGGAACCGTCTCCGGGACGGAGGCGGACACCTCGCGCGGGTCCTCGCCGGCCTGCTCGTCGGTGACGATGATGACGCGATCATGCTGCTGGTACTCCTGGCGGAGCGCGGCCGCGGTGTCGGTGCCGCCTCCGAGGAACCAGCCGCCGTCCTTCCACGCCTTCACGTCGCCGAGCACGGAGCCGCCCCGGGTGAGGGGGAACGCCTTCGTCTTCGCGCCGGGCTGGTCGTTGATGTAGTAGCGGGCACTGGAGAACGAGACGACATCCGCGGCGGCGCAGCGCCGTCCGAGGGCGATCCCGAACAGGGCGGCCGCGTCCCACCGCATGAGCGTGCCATCCCGGGAGAAGGCGTCGTCCATCGAGGAGGAGGTGTCCACCAGGATCAGCGTGCGGCCACCGATCGCCGGGATGTTGGCCAGCGACGCGGTCAGCGCCTTCTCCAGCGCGTGCCCCCACCGCAGCGACGGCGCGGCGTTGAACGCCGAGTAGAACCGCATGGGCAACTGCCGCGACCGCGCCACCTGCTCCGGATCCGCCAGGCCGGCCGCAACCTGGTCGGCGATCTCATCGGAGACGCCAGCCTCGTCGAAGTTCCGCAAGTTCCGCAGCCGCGCCATGTACGCCATGGACGGGATGATCGCCTCCCACGCGGCGGCGTCCATCGGGCCCTGCAGCCATCCGGCCAGGGCCTCCCAGGTCATACCGGCGTGCTTCAGGAAGTCTGCGGCGTCCGGGCGGCGCAGCAGGGCACGCCGCTGCTCGACCGGCCACTTCGCGATCTGTGCACGGGTGTCCAGCAGCGACAGCGAAACCGGAACCTCGCCGTCCCGACCGTGTCGACGGTCGATGGCGTGCCGGAACAGGTCGCTCTGCCATGCGGCGATCGGCGTCGGATGCAGAAGGTCGACGACATCGCCGAACCGGAAGGCAGCCGCGGATGTGTCGTACTTCAGCAGAGCGCGCTCGGTGTAGAGGTCGCCGACCGCGTCCTCGACGCCGCGCTTGACCGGCTTCGGGATGCGCTTGCCGTACCGGGACGTCCAGTACGCGAGGAGCTCGCCCGGCTCATCCGCGCGCTGTAGCACGGAGCCGACCACACGCCGGTTCCAGCCGCCCGCGGCGGCGTTCTCCTTGCGCACGTCCGGGACCAAGTCGCGAGTGGCCGTGGCGTCCAAGCGTCCCTTGACGAACTCGGCCGCGCCGACGATCGCGGCGGTGCGCATGTTGCCGCCCGACGGGCTGCGGAGCCAGCCGAGCAGCCCAGCGGTCCACGCCGGGTCTTCGACGGCGAGCTGCCGCACCAGTTGGGTGAACCGGTCGTCGCGCTGGCCGCCGGTCTCGTAGAAGGTGTCGGTGCCGACGAAGTTCGAGACGGCGAGCAGGAATAGCTCGGACTTCGCGTCCCGCAGGTAGCCGGCGCCGCCCTCGGCGGTGCGAGCGCGCTCTCCGGTCGTGACCACGGGCGAGCTGACGGCCGACTTGACGCCGCGCTGGTTGAACCTGGACATGAAAAAGCCCCTCTCTGGGAGGGGAAGCGCAGCAGTGGGGTGCCCGAGAACAAGGTCGGCGGCGGAGACGAAGCGCTCTGGGCCGCTGAGCTACCTCCGGTCCCCTGGACCGGTGGCCGGGATTCGAACCCGGGTCTCTCTCTTAGCAGGAGAAGTATCCGTTGCCTGCACACCGGGCACCCCCGATGCTGTGCCTCCCGAGAACAAGGACGGGACCGGTGTCACTTTTCCAAAGAAGTAACCGGGCCCTACACACCGGGAGGTGCATGAAGTTGTGCCGTCAGTGTAGCGGTGTCCACCGACAACGCCCCCTGGGCTAACGAACAGTGACGGAGGGCACAGTGGGTAGCGATGGTAGAACCGCCCCTCCCGTGCCGTTCACGGGAGGGGCGGTCGTGTCTCCGGGGGCCTCTGCCCCGCTGCGGCGTTGGTCCCGGCGGGCGCGGCGTGTTGCGGGGAGGGTCCAGTTGCCTGGTCCCGGCTTGTCCCGGCAGACGGGCCGGGAGAGCGGGCATACGGCCGAAGCGCGTCGTCGCTCTCTTCCGGCGGAAGGCGCCTACACCGGCCAGCGGGCCGGGTCAGCTCCTGCGGTCAGTGTGGCACGGGCCGCTGACAGCGGGCAGCGAAAACCCCCGCCGCGAGGGCGGGAGTGGGTTGCGCGGGCCCCGGGGGCCTTGGCCGGGGATGTGCCCGGCGCGGGCGTGCGCGCCCTGCCTGGTCTCAGTGTGGCACGCCTCTCCGACGCCGGGGGCTGCAGTTAGGTCATGGGCTTGCCGCAGGAGATGCAGTGGGGCTTGCCGGTCCATGCGGTGATCGATCCGTCTGGCGTCATGCTCACCGCTCCATCGCGGAGCTCGAACCATGCTTCTCCGCAAGCGCAGGTGGTGTACTCGGTGGCCGACGCGGCGTCGGCTTCGCGGCGCTTCTGGGTGAGGTCGATGATTTCCATACAGTCAGCGTTGACTACATCGAGTGCCGCTCCCAAGGGGAACCGGTTATCTGGTACTCCTACCAGCGCATCTACCAGCCCGACGCCGGTTAGTAGGAGCGCACTCGCTGCCGCTGTCCGCCCCTCGACGTAGGCTGCCCCCGTGAGCGAGATCCCCGATGAGGTTGTGCAGGCGCAGCGTGTGGTGGATGCGGCGTGGGCCGAACTGGCGGCGTTCCGGAAGGCCGTGGATGCGGACCGGCGGAAGACGGCCCAGCCGCCGGGTGAGCGGCACGGTCTGCCGGTGCTGCGCCCGTGGACGGACGCGGAGGACGCCCGGTACGCCGAGCTGCACGCGGCTGTGGTGGCGGCGTCCGAGGCGCGGGCCGACGCGATGCGGGCCGCGGGTATCGAGTCCACGTGGGACACGGAGCGGGCCATCCGGGCAGCCGCCCGGGCCGGCGGCGAGTAGGGGGCGGTGGGATGCGGATGCTGCGGTACGTCGGCGGCCCGCTGGACGGCAAGGAGATCGACGCGACCGGCTGGACGGATGCCGACCTGGCGGGCGGCGGGTACGAGATCGTGGACGGCTGGACGGACCGCGCGCACTACGAGCCGGATCCGGGCGGGGATGTGCTGGTGTGGCGATACCGGGGCCCGGTGCCGGACTGACCGGCATTACGCGGCCCGTTCCCGGTGAGATAAGAAGACAGGGCCGCCCCGATGAGCGCGGGGCGGCCCTGCTGGTGGGCTCAGCTCAGCGCCCAGACCACGGCGCTGACCGCGACCGCCGGGATACCGAGGGCCTTGGCCTCCTTGTCGGCGAACTTGTGCAGCACCACGATCCCCGCGACTGCGGCGACCAGGGCCGCGAGCTGCTTCTCGCTACGGCTCATCTCCATCACCTCCTCCCCCTGCTCGTGGGTTGGGTTGATCCTGCCGCCCGGGTACGACAACACGGGCCCGGACGGCGGGACACAGGTACGGGATCGCCCCCGGCCGAATACCGGGGGCGACCACGTGTTGCGGGCTCAGGCGGCGTTGTGCTGCTTGTTCCATTCGTCGAGGACGAAGTCTGCGCCGGTTAGCGTGGCGTAGGCCACTTCGTAGGAGACCTTGCCGTTCGTCTCGATCTTGATCTCGAAGAAGCCGGCCCGCTGGTACGTGCGGCGCGGCATGTTCTGATTCGACCCGAACCGCGACAACTGCTTGCGGAAGATCCCTTTCTCCACCAGCCAGTTGGTGAAGTCCTTGACCGGCACCTTGAGCATGTCGGCGATGGCCGTCATCCCGATCAGGCCATCGGCGTTGACGACCTGTTCCCACTTGCTGGCCTTTGGTGCGAGCACCTTGTTCTCGGCCTCCAGCGCCTTGGCCTCGCGTACCTTACCGAGGAGTGCTACGAGGGCCTGCTCGTAGTCCTGGGGGAGCGCAGGCGCCGCCGCGGCGGCAGTCTCGGCCTTGCGGGTCTGCACCGCGAAGTACGTCTGCGCGGCGGCGACCTCGGGCTTCCGGGGGTCGCCGTTCATGGCGACCATGTACGCCCCGTACCGGGTCAGCTTGTAGTTGAGTCGGAGGCCGTTGGGCATGTTTGCGCTGGTCGCGACGAGTTCGCGGCGCCGCGAAGCGTGCAGATCCGCGGTCTGGCCGCTGTTGGTGATGGCGGTCCGGGCCCGTTCGATCGAGTCCGCGAACCGCTCCCATCGCAGGTACCCGAGTAGCGGCATGAGGTCCCGGGCGGACCACCACTCGCCAGAGGCGTCTACTCGGCGGATCCGATCGAAGGGACTCGCGCCCCGGTCTTGGTCGCCGAGAGCGGGCACGTTACTGTTGGTCTCAGTCACGTTGTTCCAACCATCCTTGTCTTCGTGACTCACGCCCCCGGCGGCCCTACACCGCGCGGGGGCATACCTCTGTCTGGTGCCGGGTCGAACGGAGATCCGGCCGTATCAGATTACGCCACGCGACTGACGCTGTGGGTCCTGGCGCGTCGTCAGCGCGTCGCGGCACGGCGCGAGTTGGGTGGTATACGCGTTCACCAGGATTGGTACCGGCTAGTACGAGCGATCATCGATCATCGAGCGTCGTCACAATCCGTGGCCAACGCTTGAGTGGTAACCGCACGCAACCGGTCTACCCTGGCCTCATGCCCCGCCCGGATCCGCGCCGCCGCCCCCGCCTCGACATGACCGGCTGGCCGCAGGACCCCCCGGACGTGCGCTCCACGCATGGTGCGCCGCGGGATGACGGGGCCCGCTGGTGGCGCCTGCAACCCGGGGTACGCGGCGACGACGGGGGCATGCTGCGGCGGTCCGTGGTGCATGGGGGGACGTGCGTGGACTGGCCGCCCGGACGGCACCCGCCCGGCTGGACGTTCCACACCCGGGCTGAGGTACGCAGGCTCCTCGAACGGCCGGACGAGGTCGCGGCCTGCGAGAAGTGCCGGCCCTGGGCCAACCTGTAGGCGTGGTGGTGCCCCGGCGTTCGGAGGGGAGGACGCCGGGACACCAGAGGGGGGTGCGTGCAAATATGCACCCGAACCGGGCGGAGGGGAAGGGTTCAGGCCGGAGTGTCCGGCACCTCGACGACCAGGCCGGCCTGCCGCGCGCACTGCGCACCCTTCAGCCACTCCCGCACCTGCGCCGTCGTGATCGGGCGGCCCTCGCGGTCGGCGATATCGCAGCACTCGCCGACGAACGCCAGCGCATCCTGCGCCCGGTACAACGCCAGCCCCAGCCGGTCGACCTCGGTGCGGGCCTCGGCCGCGGTGAGCTCCGGCGGATCGCCGCCGAGGATCCGTTCGTAGTCCGGGCGCAGGTTCTCGCAGTCCTCGCAGGTGACGGTCGCGCCGTCGTCCAGTTCGCCCTGGGCGGTGGTCCGGCCGCAGATGGCCTGCCCGTGGACCCACCCGGTCCATCGGGTGTTCCATGACGAGACGGCCAGGTGGACGTCTTGGGGCTCGTCGGGCAGGCCGAGTGGGCCGACGGTGACGAGGTAGCGGCGGTTGCGGTCACGGGCGGGGGCGCTCACCGGCTGCTCCCCTCGGGTCGGGTGGCGGGGCGACGGCGGGCGTACCAGCGGGCAAACCGCAGCATCAACCGTCCCCGCCGGGTCCCCGACAGGGCCGCGTCCATCTGTGCCCCCAGCCGTGCCACGTGCGCCTCGACGCCAGCGGCGCGGAGTTCGCCAAGCGTGGGGCCCGGTACGTCGGACTCGGTCACGGCTGCTCCTGCGGGTCGGGGCGGACGGGGGCGGACTTCGGCGGCCGGCCGCCCTTACGTGAACGGCGCTCGGTCAACTCCTCCTCGGCGGCGGCGAGGTCGGCGAGGTCGCGCTGGTCGCCGTGGGCCTTGATGTCGGCGCGGACGGCGTCGAGTAGGCGCGCGCTGCGGTCGGTGCCGAGGCGTTGGGTGACGCGTCCGTAGGCGTCCCACATGCGTTTGGGGATGCGGAATCGGGTGGCGTAGGTGTGGTCGCCGTCGGGTGGGCTCATGGGGTTATGTTCCCACACGGATTTCTTTGGTGAAACCCTTGTGTGGGTACACGGTTTCTCGTTACTGTGTACCCACAAGGAAACGCCGCGAGGGGGATCACGATGAAGCTCACCAAGAACCAGACCACCGAGACCACCCTCGCCCACCTCCACCGCACCACCTACGTGGTGCCCGTCCCCGCCACCGACACCCCCGCCCCCGTCGTCGCCCCCGCCACCCCGGCCGCGCTCGTCGCCTACGAAATCGCCCGCGACGAACGCCCCACCAGCCAGCTCGCCCCCGCCGTCTGACCACCCGCCCCCGCACCACCCGACCAACGGAGACCAAAATGGCACTGACCGCGCACATGGTGGCCTACACGGCCCGCAACGGCATCAACACCGAGCAGGGCGTCGCCCGCGTCCTCACCGACCGCAACCGCCCCTCCTGGCAGGACTGCCACGCCCAGATCCCCGGCTACGTCACCGGCAAGTACCTCGGCCCCACGACCTCCTACACGCTCCGCTACACCACCGAGACGGGCGAGCAGGTCAAGGCCATGGACGCCTCCCTCCTCAACCGCATCGGACCCGTCGTCGCCCGCGCCGCCGACCGCGGCGAGGCGTGGGACATCGCGGTCACCGACGTGAGCGGGGCCGACGTGACGTTCGACTTCGCCTGCTTCTGCGAATGAGCCCACGGTCTGATCGCCGCCCGGGTGCACGGGATCCCCCGCCCGTGCACCCTGCGAGGCACTCAGCCCGCCGCCTGACCGAGAGGACCACCCGCCATGCTGACGCTGCGCCTGACGCCCGCACAGATCAAGGCTCTGGAGAGCGCCACCGGTGACGGCCGCGTGATCGCGCACGCCCGGACACTCCACGCCCTGGCGGCCAAACATCTGATCGACCCCGTGATGGGCTGGTACGAGAAGTCCATCGCCCGCCGCGTCGGCCGGTACGGTGCCACCACGAGCACGTGGGGCGTCATCGGCTACGCCCTCACCGACTCCGGCAAGAGCCTGCGGGCCGAACTGCTGCGCCAGCAGACAGACGTGAGGATGGCGCACCGGCCGCCGAGCCACTTCCTCCGCTCCCCGGCCGGGGTTCTGCACCTGCGGCGGGAAGGGATCGAGGACGACGGCCGGTCCGTTCAGTACGCGCGGTGCGGCTGGGGCACCGACGAGGGCTGGAGCGCCGTCCCCAAGTCCATCGAACCCGGAGACCGCTTCTGCCAGCGCTGTCCGTTGTGCGACGCCTGATCGGTAGGGAGACGCCGATGGCCGACCGCCGCCCCATCACCATCCACTACGGCGACCGTGACGGTGCCACCGTCGACCATGACCGCACCGGCCTGCCCGATGACTGCCCGTGCCCCGCAGTCCGCTGGTGCGGGCGTCCACCGCACATTCAGTGGCCCGAAGCTGACTGCCCGCACCACGGGCGCAGTGCCTACGGCCTCCGTCCCTGACCGCCCGGGTCCGCGTCCCGCACGCGGGCCCCACGAGGCACTCAGCCCACCGCCTGA
>JABFXP010000744.1 GCA_013361685.1 Catenulispora sp. | reverse complement strand
CGGCGCCCGCGGCCCCGGCCGCCACCACCATCGCGACGGCTGCGGGCCAGGCCGCGACACGCCGGAGGAGTCCCACCATGGAAGTTCGCCTTCCGCTCATCGACCACTGATCGGGCCATTCGAACATTAGCCATGTCAACGGCTGAATCGGCGGATTTTGATATCTCGCGTGTCGGCGGGTTCCAGGGGTTCAGACCATTGCCACGGACCGGCGGGTCACGCCATGATTCCCGAGGACGTCCCGGCTGCCACCCGGAGCGCGGAAGGACCACGTTGCGCGGAGGTCGTCCACGTTGGTCAAGGAGCCTCGATGAAGAGGTATGTCCCACGACTCGCACGATCGAATGTGCGCTCACGCCCGGTGGTCTCGCTGCTCGCCGCCGCGGCGCTCGTCACCACCGGCGCGGTCGCGGCCTCGGCGGCCCCCGGGAGCGGCAACGGCGGCGGCAACCACACCAACTCCGACAGCGGTGACGACGACCTGCTGTCGTCGTTCCAGGCGTTCCAGGACCCCCGTCTGTCGCCGTCGGGCTCGGTGGCCTCCGGCGCCTACAGCGCGGCGTGGCAGCACGTCCAGCACATGCCGGTGGCCCCGTCGGCCTACTCCGAGGTCACCACGCAGCCGCTGAACTCCGACTCGCTGCACTTCCGGGACCACGGCGCCTCGAACTCCGGCGGCGGCTCCGGCTTCTCCGCCGGGCGCATCGCCGCGCTGGCGACCGATCCCGCGCACCCCGGCGTCGTCTACGCCGGCGGCGCGGACGGCGGCGTGTTCCGCTCCGCCGACGACGGCGCGACCTGGACCCCGATCGCCGACCACCTGCCGGCGCTGAGCGTCGGCGCGCTGGCCGTGGCCTCGGACGGCGCGCTGTGGCTGGCCACCGGCGAGGCCACCACCGCCTTCGACAACTTCCTGGGCAGCGGCGTCTACCGGCTCGCGAACCCGGCCTCGTCCACCTTCAGCGCGGCCGACAAGGTCGGCGGCGGCGAGCTCGACAACGCCTCGATCCACACGCTGCGCTTCGATGCCGAGGGCGGCTACGTGTTCGCCGCCAGCTCGCACGGCGTGTTCCGGCGGGCGATCGGCGCCGCGCAGGGTGCGGCGTGGACGAAGGTGCTGGCGCCGTGCGCCGGCGTCGGCGGCAGCGGCGTGGCCTGCGGCACCAGCCAGTACTACGCCGACATCGCCAACGACGTGGTGGTCCAGCCCGGCAGCGGCGGCAAGAAGATCCTGGCGAACGTGGCCTGGCGCAGCGGCGCCGGCTACAACGGGTTCTACTACTCCAACGACGGCGGCACGACCTGGGCCGTGGCCAACCCGCTGGGCGCCATCAACCCCAAGGACATCGGCAACGCGACCTTCGCCTACTCCGCCGACGGCAGCCGGCTGTACGTGGTCATGGAGTCGCCGGTGCTGCTGAACAAGCGGGTCGGCGCGAACGCCCCGGACACCGTGCTGGCCGGCGTGTTCGTCAGCCCGAGCGGGAACGTGAACGGCCCCTACAACCAGATCGCGACCTCGGCGCAGCTCGCCGCCAGCGGTTCGGCCATGGCGCTGCACACGATCGGCCCGGGCTACCAGCCCGGCGTCCAGGCCTGGTACGACCAGTCGCTGACCGTCGACCCGACCGATCCGATGCACGTCTACATGGGCTTGGAAGAGCTCTACGAGTCCCGGGACGGCGGCGCCAGCTGGCACACCGTCGGCCGGTACTGGAACTTCGGCCTGTCCTGCTTCAGCTACACGGTCTCGGCCAACACGTGTGACGGCGACGTCATGCACTCCGACCAGCACGCCCTGGCCGTCTCCGCCTGGCCGGGCCGCGCCCCGGAGGTGTTCGTCGGCAACGACGGCGGCGCCTACGCCCGGCCCACCGCGCAGACCGCGCCCGGCTGGCGCAACCTCAACGCCTCCGGCACGCTGCGCACCTACCAGTACTACTCGGTGGGCGCCGGCACGCTCCCCAGCGGCGGCGACGCGGTCTGGGGCGGCCTGCAGGACAACGGCGTCGTGCTGTCCACCCCGACCGGCGCCACCTACCAGGGCGAGCAGCTGAACCCGTCCGGGGAGATGACCGAGCCGTTCGGCGGCGACGGCGGCGACGAACTGGTGAACCCGGCCAACGGCTGCCAGACCCTGGCCGAGTACACCGACCTGACGATGCAGCTGACGAACAACTGCGGCTACACCGCCAACGACGACGGCACCCCGTCGGCGATCACCAACGTCGCCCCGAGCGACCCGAGCCCGCGGTTCATCGCGCCGTTCAAGGCCGACGCCAAGGACGCCGGGTACTGGGTGGCCGGCGGCGAGTTCGTCTGGGTGAACACCAAGACGTGGGCCAGCACCTCCGGCGCGGACTGGCAGAACGTCGCCGACTCCGGCGCCGGCCACTCCATCACGGCGGTGGCGTCGCAGAACCACGTCGTCTACGCGCCCTGGTGCGGCAGCTGCAACCCCGGTTCGACGTTCGCGCGCGGCATCCTGACGAACTACGGCGGCAGCTGGCACCAGCTGGCGCTGCCCGCCTCGTTCCCGAACCGGTACATCCAGGCCGTGACCATCGACCCCGCCGACGCCAGCGGCGCCACCGCGTACGTGGTGCTGTCCGGCTTCTCCCGGCACTGGGCCGTGGGTCCCGGCGAGGCCGGCACCGGCCACGTGTGGCGCACCACCGACGGCGGCGCGACCTGGAGTGACGTCAGCGGCGCCGACGGCGCGGCCGACCAGCTCGTGGACGCCCCCGGCGACCACATCCTGGTGGCGGCGGACGGCACCGTGGTGGTGGCCACCGACCTCGGCGTGTTCACCGACAACGTGAAGGCCGACGGCCTCGGCCACTGGAAGCGGCTCGGCACCGACCTGCCGACTTCGGTCGCGTTCTACCTCTCGCCGAGCCCGGACGGGAAGTCGCTCTACATCGCGACCCACGGCCGCGGCGTGTGGAAGACGGCGATGCCGTAACCGGCGGATCCATCCATCAGCACACACCAGGATCGGCCCTCCGGCGTTCTCGTCGGAGGGCCGATCCCTTGCCGTCGCAGGCTGCTGACGGGCCTCTCAGGGCCCTGTCGGCTACGCGTCCACCGAAACCTTCGCCACCGGTGCCGTCTGCTGGTGCGTCGCAGCCGGGCGCCGGATCAGCAGCAGCGCCGTGATCCCGCCGACGGCTCCCAGGACGGCGGCGGCCAGGACCGCCGACCGCAGACCCGACGCGAACGCGGCGTGGACGAGGTGGTCCAGCGCGGCGCGGTGCTCCGGCGCGGTCTGGGCCACCACCGCCCCGGCCTGCCCGGAGGCCAGCCGGTCGGTGACGCCGCCGATGCCCGCGTCGGTCGCCGACGACGACAGCCCGCTGTGGAACACCACCCCGAGCACCGCGATGCCGAGCGCGTTCCCCAACTGCCGCGCCGTGTTCACCGCGCCGCTGGCCATGCCGGCCCGCTGGTAGCCCACCGCCGACACCGCCGTGGACACCAGCATCGGGGTCGCCAGGCCCACGCCCACGCCGGTCACCGCCAGACCCGGGACCAGCACCTTCCACGTGGAGCCGGCGCCGACCGCGGCCTGCGCCGCCGCCCCGGTTCCGATCAGCAGCAGCCCGACGCCGATCTGCCACCCCGGCGGGACGCGCTCCTCCAGGAACCGCCCGGCCAGCGCGGCGGTGAAGAAGGCCGCGACGCTCATCGGCAGGAAGCACAGGCCGGCGGTCACGGGCCCCATGCCGAGCACCGACTGCAACCACAGCGACTCGTAGGCCAGGTAGGAGAAGGCCGCACCGGACAACAGCAGCGCGCCGATCATCACGCCGGTGAACGTGCCGCGCCGGAACAAGCTCAGGTCCAACAGCGGAGCCGGCCCGCGCAGTTCGGCGACGACGAAGGCGAGCAGCGCGACCGCCGCGCCGGCGAACACCCCGACGGTCGTGGTCGAGCCCCAGCCGTAGTCGTTGCCCTTGATCAGGGCGTAGGTCGCCAGCGCCGCCGCGGCGGTGAAGGTCACCAGCCCGGCCAGGTCCAGCCGCCCGCGGTTCTCCCCGCGGGACTCGCCGATGTAGCGCAGCGTCATGACCACCGCCGCGACGCTGATCGGCAGGTTCACGAAGAAGATCCAGCGCCAGTCCAGGTGCTGGGTCAGCAGCCCGCCCATGATCGGCCCGGCCGCGGCCGCCGCGCCGTTGACCGCGCCCCACACCCCGAACGCGGTCCCCCGGTCCCGGCCGGAATACAGGTGGCTGATCAGCGCCACGGTGGTGGCGAGCATCGCCGCGCCGCCGACGCCCTGCACCGCGCGGAAGGCGATCAGGGTGCCGGGATCGGTGGCCAGGCCGCAGGCCAGCGAGGCGCCGGCGAAGACGAGCAGCCCGACGGTGTAGACGCGGCGGTGCCCGGACCGGTCGCCGATCGACCCGGCGGCCAGCAGCAGCGCGGCCAGCACCAGGGCGTAGACGTCCATCACCCACTGCAGGTCGGCGAACGAGGTGTGCAGGCTGCGCGCCATGTCGGGCAGCGCGACCGTGACGATGGTGACGTCCACCAGCAGCATGAAGGTGCCGAGACAGACCGCGACCAGCGGTAGCCATTTACGCATGGGGTCCTCCCCCGGACGGTGTTCTTGGGACGTCTCGACGGTGGCAGCGGATGGCGGGAAGCAGGGAACCGGCGGCCATCTTTTGCCGGTTTCCGATGACCGATGGCGCTGTCATGATGGATTCCTATGACCCATACGCATCCCGTGGACCCGGTGATCACGCCGTTCGACAGGCTGGACCGGCAGGTGGTCCAGGCGCTGATGATCGACGGTCGCGTCCCGTTCAGCCGCCTGGCCGAGGTGCTGGGCGTCAGCGACCAGACCGTGACCCGCCGCTATCGCCGCCTGCGCGGCGAGGGGTTGGTGCGGGTGCTGGGTCTGCCTCTGGGCTCCCGGGTCGGCCTGTACCAGTCACAGGTGCGGGTGAGCTGCGTCCCCGGCGCGGCCGGCGCCATCGCCGACGCCCTGGCCCGCCGGCCGGACATCGCCTGGGTGACGATCAACTCCGGCGGCGCCGAGGTGGCCTGCATGACCCGCTCCCGCAGCCGTCGCGAACGCGATTCGCTGCTGCTGGACAAGCTTCCCAACACCCGCCAGGTGACCGGCGTGTCCGCCCGCACGGTCCTGCACATCTGGATCGGCGGTCCCGGTGGCTGGCGCGGTCTGGACGAGCTGACGTCCGACCAGATCCGGGCTCTGACTCGTCCGACCCGTGCCGGCGGTGCCGAATTCGAGCTCGATCCCGCTGATCGTGCCATGCTCCGCGTCCTGGAACGTGACGGCCGCGCCACGTATCCCGAGCTCGCGGCTGCCACCGGCAAATCCGAATCCACCGTCCGCCGCCGCCTCGACCATCTCACCGAGGAAGGAGTGCTCTTCTTCGACGTCGAAGTCCTGCCCGTCCATCTCGGCTATCACGTCGAAGCCCAGTTGTCCGCCGCGGTGGCGCCGTCCGACCTGGAAACCGTGGGCCGCACCGTCAGCACCCACCCCGAAGTCCCCTTCGCTGCCGCGACCACCGGCGCCACCAGCCTGCTCGCGGTCGTCGTCTGCCGGGACATCGGCGCCCTGTACGAGTACGTCACCACCCGTCTCGGCGCGATCAGGGCGGTGGCCCAGTTGGAGATCGTCCCCGCGCTGCGGCCTGTGAAGCGGGCCGGGCTGCTCACGGACGGGATGCGGCTTTTCGATCCGCCCGTGGTGAGCGGCGGCTAGGGCCGACGGCGGAGGACTACTCCCAAGCCAGGCCCGCGACAGCCTGGTCGAAGGCGGCCACCGCGGCGTCTACTTTCTCCTCGTCGCCTCCGGGACCGGCCTGCCCGGTCAGCGCGAGCGACAGCCACCGGTGTTCGGCGTCTCCGGCCACGGGCAGTACGTACTCGATGTGGCGGGGGCCGCGTGGCGGCTGCTCGACGTCGCCGTTCTCGCCTTGCCTCTCGTGTCCGTCGAGGTCCCCGATGCCCGCGCTCCGGTCGATGCGGACGGTGGGCATCCCCGCGACCACGCCGGTCCTGGCTGTCGGGTTCGCGGCGGCGACGCGGGCGACGACCTCAGCCGGCTCGGGCACGGTCGTGGTCGGGATCTTCACTTCGGCGGCCATGACCGTCAGGGCGGGGAGGGGGCCGCTGCCGGGATTGGGGGCGGGGATGTAGAAATCGATGCCGCCCTTGGCCCGGCCGGCCATGATCTGCGTGGTCAGCCGGGTCTCGATCAGGGTGCGGGCGGCTTCGGCGGCGTCGGCCGGCACCGAGGAGAAGACCGCGTCCAGGTAGGCCTTCGCGTCCGCCTCGGCGTGGCCGTCCAGGCGGATCCGCCGCCAGCCCGTGCCCAGCGTGAGCCGGTAGCGGATCGGCTTGGGTCCGTCCGGGAGCGGCTCCGGCTCGTCCGTCGTCGCCATGGTCACGGTCCCCCCGCGGGTAGAAGCGGATGCGTTCCTGGAAAACGAATCGCAATATCCTGTTTTACGCGATCGACTGCTCGGAGGATAGTCTCGCACTCGGCGGTTCGGTATGCCTTGTCGGGACGCCACCGTCCGATTCGACCTCTGATGATCAAGGCTCTGTCACTATCTTGATTCATCTCGCGCACGCGAACGCATTGTCGACTCCGGGTTCCCTCATGCGGACGAGTCGAGGATGCGAGCCCCGCTCCGGCCTTGCAGGCTCGGACGAGTGGCCACCACCCCGGCGGCTCGCACGGATGACCGAAAGGAAGAACGCGCCATGCGTCGCATTCCGAACACACCGCCAGGCTTGAGCCCAAGGCCCGCCGCCGCCGTCCAGCCCCGCAACCCCCGCGCCGACCTGCCGGAACGCCACTTCCGACATGAACCCCCGATCCGGTGAGTCACAAACGCGGGCCGAGGCTGCTGCGGGTGGTCGCAGCCACGGCATGGACGCTTCTCACCCCCGCCGCCGCTCTGGCCGTTCCGGCCGGCGCCGCCGCGGACACCGCCCCCGCTTCCCTCGCGGCCCACGGCCCGACGCTCGCCGACCGCTCGGCAGGCGCTTCCGGCCCGGCGCTCACAGCCCGCTCGGCCGACGTTCCGGCCCCGCCGGCCGCCTCCGGATCGGCCGACGCCCCCGCCCTCACCGTCGAAGTCCTCGGCGGCGGCACCCCTGCGGACGAGCACTCCGCGATCGATTACACGATCGAAGTCCGCAACGACGGCTCCGTCCCGTACCGCCAGCTCGCCGTCAGCGCCATCCTCCCGGCCGGCTTCCGTGTCCTGCACGCCAGTCCCGAGCCCGGCTCGCGGGCGACTTTGCCCACCTGGATCACGGACGTGGCGCCCGGCCAACGCGTGGACATCCACGCGCGCGTGGCCGCCGGATCGGTCCAGGACCTGGCCGACGGCGCCCCGGCCCCGCTCGCGGACATGCCCGCCGAGCTGGTCGACGCCTCGGCGCCCGGCGCCCAAGCCTGGTACTCGGTCTCCGCCTGCGTGCGGCGATCACCCGGTGACCCGCCGGTGACCTGCGGATTGTCCAGCCAGCTGCTGGTCAAGACCGACGACGACACCCGCAGCGGCGTCGACGCCATCGTGCTGCTGCTGGGCCTGCCGGCCGTCGCCGCGCTCCTGGGGGCCTACGCGTGGCGGGCCCGCGGCGACACATAAAGTCACACCAGGGATACCAATTTCGGCCGGGCAGGACGTAAGCTCGGCGGCATGCACCTGATGAAGTCCACGGACCTGGCCCTCCGCCTGCTGATGCGGCTGGCCGTGGTGCCGCGGGACGCCGACCCCGAGGAGCTGCCGACGACCCGCGACGTGGCCGACGCGATGGGCGCCGCGGCGACCCACATGGCCAAGGTCGTCGGGAAGCTGCAGCACCTCGGCCTGGTGCAGGCGCGCCGTGGCCGGGGCGGCGGCCTGGTCCTGACCGCCGCCGGGCGGGTCGCCTCGATCGGGGCCGTGGTGCGGACGTTCGAGGGCTCCGGCGACCTCGCGGACTGCGTCGACACCGACGAGCCGTGTCCGATCAACGCCGCCTGCCGGCTGCGGGGCGCGCTGCGTGCCGCGCAGGAAGCGTTCTACGCCTCCCTCGACCAGCTCACCATCGAGGACGTGACCGCCGCCCCGACCGGTCCTTTGCTGCTCACGCTCAGCCGCCGGGGCTGAAAACGTACAGTCGGCGCAGGCTTTAGCGGGGGGACGGAGTCTGCGCCGACTGGCTTGTGGGGATGTGGCTCAGGCCGAGGCCAGCCACAAGTCAGGTCCGAAGACCTCGTAGTGGATGTCTGCCGCCGGCACGCCCTTGGCCAGCAGCTGTTGGCGCATGGACTGCATGAACGGCAGCGGCCCGCAGATGAACGCCGCCGTGTCGGCCGGCAGTTCCAGGTCGGTCAGGTCCGCGTAGCCCGTTCGGCCCAACTCGCCGGCGTCCGCCTCATACCAGTAGTGCGAGGTGCCGGCCGGCAGCTTCTCGGCGAGTATCGCCTGGTCGTCGCGCAGGGCGTGGGCCGCCGGGCTGCGGTCCGCGTGCACCACCGCCACCGGCGCCGCGTGCTCCCGGTTCACCAGCTCCGCCAGCAGCGACACCATCGGCGTCACGCCGATGCCCGCCGAGGCCAGCAGGAGCGGCCGCTCGGTGCGGGTCGCAGCGTCACCGTCGCCGTCACGCCCGCTCAGCGCCGCGTTCAGGACCAAGTCCCCGAACGGTGCCGAAACCCGCAGCACCTGCCCGGTCCGCACGTGGTCGTGCAGGAAGTTCGAAACCTCGCCCGCCGGGCTCTCCTCGTCCCCGCGCTCCCGCTTCACGCTGATCTGGCGTACTGCGGCGTCCGGCGCGGACACCATGCTGTACTGCCGGATCTGCCGCGCGCCGTCCGGCAGCTCGACCTGCACCGACACGTACTGCCCGGCCTGGAACGGCTGCGGAGTCCCGCCGCCCACCGGCCGCAGCAGGAACGACGCCACGTCGGCGGTCTCCTCGCGCCGGCCCACGACCTCCCAGTCGCCCCACGTCCCGCCGGCCAGGTACCCGTGCTCGGCGTAGAGCCGCTGCTCCAGCGCGATCAGCGCGTTCGCCATCAGCCAGTACACCTCGTCCCACGCCGCCGCGACCTCCGGCGTGACCGCGTCGCCGAGCACCTCGACGATGGCCGCGAACAGGTTCTCGTGCACGACCTTGTACTGGCCGGGGCTGACGCCCAGCGACGCGTGCTTGTGCGCGATCCGCGCCAGCATCGCGTCCGGGCGGGTGCCCGGGTGCTCCAGCAGGTGCGTGGCGAACCCGGCTATCGAGCCGGCCAGCGCCTGGCGCTGCGTCCCGGCGGCCTGGTTACCCCGGTTGAACAGGTCGCGCAGCAGCTCCGGGTGGGCGGCGAACAGGCGAGCGTAGAAGCGCTCGGTGATGTCCCCGATCGCTGCTCCCACGACGGGCAGGGTGGCGCGGACGGTGGCGGTGGATGTCTCGGAGAGCAAGGTGACTCCTCACGTGGTGCGGCCGGCGCGGATCCCGCCGCCGGGCGGGTTCTTCGAGCCGCCATCACGTTAACATGCATCTACGATTCCACTTTTAACGGGGTGTCGCGGCGCTGGGATGCCGGGTGCCAGATGCCGGACGCCGGGTGCCGGGATGAGTCGATCGCGGACCTCGACGCCGCCGGCACCCCTGCGCCGCCTCCGGCGTCAGTTGAGCATGTCGTCCTTCAGCCCCAGCAACTCCAGCGCGGCGCGGTAGTCCTCCAGCCGCGCACCCCGGACCAGCCCCATGCTGATCGCACTCCCCACGGCCTCGGCCAGCCCGCCGACCGTCGAGCCGTGCCCGCCGGCGGTCAGCAGCACCTCCCGTACCCGGCCGTCATCCGCCCGCGCCAGGGTCACCCGTCCGCCGTACCCGCCGATCGACACGCTGACCGTCTCCGACGAACGCTGACGCGGCAACCTGGCCTGGGTCATCGAGGATCTCCTCAGGGTTCGGGCACCGGCCGCCGAACGAGCCGGTGCGGTGAGATGAAGACGGAAGGCTATCGGTCGGCGGGAGGCTTCCCGTGTCGCTTCGGTCGAACTGGCGTGTCGCCGCCACGGCATGGTCAACGACTACTTCCCGATCCGCACCTAGGCGTTCGAACTGCGCCGTATCGATCTGCCGACGAGCAGTATGAGCCCGGTGCCCAGGACTGCCGACCCTGCGATGACCACGTGCGGATCGATGAACTGCGCGGCGGCACCTCCCAGGCTCATCGCGATGCTCTGCGTGAGCATGATGCCGGCCAGGTTGATGCTGAACGCTGTGCCGCGCAGCCGGTCGGGGACAGCGTCCACGAACAGCTGGTCCAGACCGATCATGTAGGCGTCGGCGGCGCCGGTGGCGCTCATCAGGAGGGCGGCCGGGCCCGCGCCGGGACACGTGGCGAATCCGAGTAGCGGTATGAGGGAGCAGCCGGCGAGGGGGATCACCGCCCTGGATCTCCATGCGGGACCTGCCAGGAGGGCTATCGCGGCTTCGCCGCCGATCGTTCCCAGGGCGGCGGCGGCCATGAGGATGCCCGCGCCCCCGGATCCCGAGCCGATCTCGCGGGCGTAGGGAGCGGCAAGCCCCTCCGGGACGGCGGCGAAGGCCGGCGCCGTCCACCAGAGCAGCATCAGAGATCTGACGCGCGGCAGTCTCCAGAGTTCGGCCAGCCCCGACAGGGAATCGCGGACCAGGGAGATTCGTCCGGTCCAGGCTCGGGATCGGGACGGTCGTGCCGACGTTCCGTAGCGGAGCAGCACGGCGGAGACGGCGAAACTGCCGGCGTCGATCCACAGAGCAGTGCGCGGTGCCATGGCCAGGAGCAGCAGTCCGCCGCCGGCGAAGCCCAGCACCTGTGCCCCCTGGTTCACCATGCGCAGCAGGGATCGGCCCAGGGGGTAGCGGTCCGGGTCGAGGACTTCCGGCAGGCTCGCGGCCCGCGCGGAGGTGAAGACGGGCTGGATGGTCGAAGCCGCGACTCGCAAGGACATCAGGGCCCAGACGGGCTGCCCCGGCAGCGCCATGAGAGCGACCAGCGCCGTCGAAGCGGCGTTGCAGGTGACGAGGAGCGTGCGGGCCGGGAACCGATCGGCGATCCCCGCGAGCAGGGTTCCCGCGAATATGTAGGGCAGGAACCCGACCGCGAAGCTCAGCGCCGCCAAGAACGGCGACCCGGTTCGTCGCAGGATGAGGATCGACAGCGAGATGTCCGCGATGACCGTTCCAAGCATGGACACCGCGTGTGCGGCGAATATGAAGCCGAACTCGCGGATCGCGAACACCTGCCCGTACCGGGATCGGTTCGGGTTCCTGGTTGGTGTCGCCACGGACACTGCCATACGTTCTCCGCGATGTGTGTTAGTCCGTACCGGCCCGAGCGATCAGATCTATGCCATCGGCTGCTGTCACCTGTGCACGGACCAGATCACCGGGCTCAGCGCCCTCGGCGCCGGTCAGGCGTACCTGTCCGTCCACAGACGGTGCCTGGTGGGCGGCCCAGCCGCTGCCTGGCGTCCTCACGATGACGTCCACGGTGGAACCGATGCGACGCTGTGCGCGTGCCGCCATCGCCTCCCGCGCGACCGCGGACAGCCGGCTCACACGCTCGGCGATCACTGACTGCTCCACCTTGTCCGGCAGACCGGCGGCCTCGGTACCTTCCTCGTCGGAGTAACCGAAGACCCCGACCGCGTCGAGTGCTGCCTCGCGGACGAAGGCCTCCACTTCCAAGTAGTCGTCCCAGGTCTCACCCGGGAATCCGACGATGAAGTTCGAGCGGGCTCCGGCTTCCGGTGCGCACTGGCGCACCTGCGCCAGCAAGTCCAGGAACCGTTCGCGGTCGCCGAACCGCCGCATGCGCCGTAGCACCGGGCCGCTGGCGTGCTGGAACGACAGGTCGAAGTACGGCGCCACCCCCGGCGTCTCGGCGATCGCCCGGATCAAGCTCGGCCTCATCTCCGCCGGCTGGAGGTAACTGACTCTGACGCGTTCGACCGTGGCCGCGAGGCGGGGGAGGAGTTTTTCCAGGGCGAGGAGGTCGCCGAAGTCCTTGCCGTACGACGTCGAGTTCTCGCTGACCAGCACCAGTTCGCGGATCCCCGTGTCGGCCAGCCACTGTGCCTCCGCGACGAGTTCGTCCGGGGAGCGGGAGACGAAGGCACCGCGGAAGGACGGGATGGCGCAGAACGAACAGCGCCGGTCGCAGCCCGACGCCAGTTTGAGCGGAGCGACGGGGCCGTTGCCCAGCGGGCCGCCCGACAAGCGAGTCCTGAGGAACACCGACCCGCCCAGTCCACCCGCTCCGTCCGCGCCACCGGGACCGTCGCCGTGGCCGGGCGTCGCGCCGGCGGCCTTGCCGGGGCGCTCGATCGGAGAGATGGGAAGGAGCCGGCGGCGGTCGGCCGGTGCGTGCGATGCGGGTTTGACGCCGCTGACGACGGCATCGAGTTGTTCAGAGATCTGCGGATAGTCGTCGAAGGACAGCACCGCATCGACTTCTGGGAGCGCCGCGGCCAGCCGTTCGCCATAGCGTTCGGCGGCGCAACCGACCGCCACCACTTTGGCATCGGAGTGGGAAGCCGCGACGAGGGTTTCGATCGAGGCCTTCTTGGCCGACTCGATGAACCCGCAGGTGTTGACCACTATTACGTCGGAGTCGCCAGGCGCCGACTGAGCGCCCGCCAGCTGCCATCCGCCCTGTTCCATACGGGCGGCCAGTTCCTCGGAGTCCACGGCGTTCCGACCGCAGCCGAGAGTGATGAGCGATACCTTGCCACGCGAAGCCATGAAGTCGTTCCCTGTCGCCGTCTGAGCTGTGGTCTGTGAAGCGGATGGCGCGGTCCCGGTGGTCTTGGTTCGCAGCAAACCAATCGGGACCGCGCGTCGGCCGGCAGGTCAGCGCGGGTCTGGCAAAGGCTGAGCTCCCGTTCCCGGCTGTCTGATCAGCAGGTGACGCCGCCGTAGTCGAGCACGCGCCCCGACTGCGGATCGTTGTTGTCCAGATTCGCGTCCTGGAGGTTCTCTCGTGCCTTCTCGGCCAGTTCCTCGATGGTCATCGTTCTCCGATCTCTCGTGAGTCGACCTCGGCTGGACCGACCAGCCGGAGGCTAGTAATGGCATCGTCAGCGCCGGTCATATACCGGGGCTATAAGGGGACGACATGTCTGGAGAAGTGCTGGCTGCTGGCTGCCGGCTGTTGCGGTGGCGACCGACGCGAGAGACCGCCGGGCGGATGGCCCGACGGTCTCAAGCGGTGCTTGCCGGTCTTCGGTTTCTGCGATTCAGGTGCTGCGGCTGGTCCACGTTCCCCCGGCGGACCCGGAGTCCGCCCCGCCACGGTCAGGCGGCCAGCGCGTGCGCCCGCCCGGCCCGCCCCGCGACCGCGCCGCGCTTGGCGGCCAGCGCCCCGGTGCGGCCCAGCAGCATCGCGATGGCCATCACGACCAGG
>JABFXP010000058.1 GCA_013361685.1 Catenulispora sp. | reverse complement strand
GACTGCCGGTACCGGCGCTCGTCCAGGTTCACCGTCCACGGCCCGATCGGCAGGAACTCGTTGAACTCCTCGATCTGGCGCATGCCCCAGGCCGCGTGGGGCTCCGCCATACGGAGGAAGGCATCGCTGAACGCAGAAGTCACGTGTCGACAGTAGCGGGGCGCGGCGTCTTCTGTCGGGGCGATGTCTCAAGCAGGACGGTTCCCCGCAGGTGGCGGGCTTGATCTTTCCCGCGGAGCGGGGAGATCCACCGATGGATGACGGTTTCGTCCCCCGCCGTTTTCCCCGCCGCCACAAGGCTTGCGCACTATCGACGAACCCTTATATCGTCTCGATGTATCGGAACGATATATCCGGTGGAAACCCGACTCCCGCCGGAGAAGGAGACCCGATGTCCGACAGCCAGTTGTACGACACCATCGGCACGACCTATACGACGACACGACGCACCGACCCGCGAATCGCCGCCCAGATCTGGTCGGCCCTCGGCGACGCCCGAACCGTCCTGAACGTCGGCGCTGGCACCGGCTCCTACGAACCCCCGGACCGTGACGTCACCGCCGTAGAACCCTCGGCGACCATGCGCGCACAGCGCCCCCCGCACGCGGCCCCCTGCATAGCCGCCACCGCCGAGAACCTCCCCTTCGCCGACCAGTCCTTCGACGCCGCGATGGCTCTGGCCACCATCGACCACTGGCAGAACCCGATAGCGGGCCTGCGCGAACTCCGCCGCGTCGCCCGCCGCATCGTGGTGTTCACCCACGACAGAGGCGACCCCAACCGCTTCTGGCTGACTCGCGACTACCTGCCCGAACACGCCAACCTCTGGACCGGCCGGCCCACCCTGCCCGAACTCGCATCCGTGATCGACGCCCGCACCGAGCCGGTACCCATCCCCTGGGACTGCACCGACGGCTTCTACGAGGCCTACTGGCGCCGCCCCGAGGCCTACCTCGACGAAGCCGTCCGCCGCGGAATCTCGGTCTGGTCCCGCGTCGGCCCGGCCGCCGAACAGCGGGCCGTCCACAACCTGCGCACCGACCTCGCCTCGGGCCGCTGGGCCGAACGCAACCACGAACTGCTCGACCTCGACACGGCGGTACTCGGCAGCTGCTTGCTCGTTGCCTGACGTGCTCGACGTTGGTGTCAGGGCGGGGCGGCCGCGGCTCGTGAGGGTGACTGCGACAGCCGGCTCTAGGTGTCCGTGGCGATCGTGTCGGTCTCGTCGTAGAACTCGCCGATGAGCTGCTCCAGCAGGTCCTCCAGCGCGATGACTCCGACCACCTCGCCGCCACTGTCTCCGGCGTCACCGTCTCCGTCGCCATCGGCTCGGGTGACCAGCGCGAGCTGAGCGCGGTGCCCCCGCATGACGGTGACCGCCTCGGCGGCGGTCAGGTCTTCGGCCAGGGTCAGAGCAGCGCCTGCCAGCTCCGAAACGGCGGGGTCCAGACCGGCGGTGGTGGCTCGGACGGCCTCGCGAACGTGGACCAGGCCGATCAGGCGACCATCGGGGCCGATGACGGGGAAGCGGGAGCGGCCGGTGTCGCGGCTGAGTTGTTCGATGTGGTTGGCAGTGGCGTTCCCGTTCACGGTGACGGTCGCCGCCCGAGGCGTCATGACCTCGGCGAGGGTGGTCTGTTGCAGGTGCAGGACGCGGGTCAGCAGCCGCTGCTGTTCGGGGCGGAGCAGGCCGTGCTCGCCGGACTGACGCACCAGCATCCGCAGGTCTTCGGGCCGTTGGGCCTGGGCCAGCTCGGCCTGCGGCTCCACTCTCAGCAGCCTTACCAGGCCGTTCGTGGTCTTGTTCAGGCCGATCAGCGGCCAGCGCACCAGGAGCGTGAACGTCCGGAACGGCACCGCCAGCAGCGCCGCCGAGCGCTCCGGGTGAGCGATCGACCAGGATTTGGGCGCCATCTCGCCGACGACCATGTGCAGAAACACGACGAGCACCAGGCTCAGGACGAACGCGATCGCGTAGGACAGATCCTCCGGCAGGCCGGTCGCGGCGAACACCGGGTCCAGCAGATGGGCGACCGCCGGCTCGGCCAGGGCGCCCAGCCCCAGCGTGCACAGGGTGATGCCGAGCTGGGTGCCGGCCAGCATCAGCGACAGCTCCCGCACCTCGGCGACCGCGACGCGGGCCGAACTGCTGCCCTCCGCAGCGGCGGCCTCCAAACGATGGCGCTTGCTGGCGATCAAGGCGAATTCGGCGGCGACGAAGAACGCGTTGCCGGCCAGCAGCAGCGCCGAGACGACCAAGGCCACGGCGCTGTTCATAGGGTCTCCGTAGCCGCGTATACCGGCCGGGCGTAAAGCAGCACCTTTCGTGGCACCTGCCGCGCCACCTGCGTGACCCGGATCCGCACTGCCAGCCGGGTCGGCCCGTCGATGGAGAACGGGGCGCGCACCGTCAAGGCGATCTCGTCGCCGACCCGCGCGGTCCGTCCCAGCCGGTGCAGCACCAGCCCGGAGACGGTGGAGTAGTCCTCACTCTCGGGCAGGGCGATCCCGGTGGCGTCGGCGACCTCGTCGATCCGCATCCGGGCCGGCACAGACCAGCCGTCAGGCCGAGGCTGGACTGTGTCGTCGTCGATGTCGTCCTCATCCCAGACCTCGCCGACCAACTCCTCGGTCACGTCCTCCAAAGTGACGACCCCGGCGAAGCCGCCGAACTCGTCGACGACGCAGGCCAGCTGCCGGTGCTCGGCCCGCAACCGCTCCAGCAGCCCGGGCAGCGGCAGATGCGCCGGCACCAGCAGCGCGGGCACGGCGACCTCGCCGGCCCGAGTGGTCGCCCGCTGCGGCGCGGGCACCGCGAGCACTTCGGTTAGACCGACCACACCGACGAGGTCGTCCACGTCCTCGCCGGTCACCGGGAACCGGGCATTGCCGGTGGCCAGCATCTCCACCACGCGGGTCAGCGGAGCGTCGGCGGGCACAGTGTGCACGTCCACCCGCGGCGTCATCGCCTCCCGAGCGGTCAAGGCCCGGAAGCCCAGAGCGCGGTCCAGCAGCTGCGACAGCTCGGTATCCAGCACGCCCTGAGCGTGGGACTCGTCGATGATGTGCTGCAGATCCTCGACGCTGGCACCCTGCGGCAGCTCCTCCACCGGCTCGATGCCGACGCCCCGGACGAGCCTGGCGGCGGCCGCGTCAAAGAGCCGGACGACCGGACCTGCGACCTTCAGGTAGACCAGCGTCGACCCGCTGAGCGCCCGCGCCACCTCGACCGGCTTGGCGATGGCCACGTTCTTCGGCAGCAACTCCCCGAGCACCATCTGCACCACAGTGGCCACCACCAGAGCCGCGGTGACCGACAGCGACAACCGCGCCTCGCGCGACCACCCCGTGAACCCGATCAGGTCCGCAAGCCCCGCACCCAGCAGCGGCTCGGCGACATAACCGACCAGCAGCGCGGTCACGGTGATCCCGAACTGCGCCGCGGACAACATGAACGACAGCCGCCCGGTGACCTGAAAAGCACGCTCGGCGGCGCGGTCACCCTCCTCAGCCAACTGCCGCAGCCGACCCCGATCGACGGCGATGTAGGTGAACTCCTGCGACACGAAATACCCGGTCGCAGCAGTCAGCGCGACGATGGCCACCAGCCCCAGAACGGTCAGCATGCCGCACCGGAGCCTGCGGGAAACGGGCCGAGTGCGGCATGGGAGGCCGGGCAGACCGAGA
>JABFXP010000643.1 GCA_013361685.1 Catenulispora sp. | reverse complement strand
ACCGGCAAGAGCTGGCTGGCCGAGCTGCTGGCCGCGGCGATCAGCCGGAACTCGACGCTGGTCGTGCAGGGCACCGCCGGCACCACCGAGGACCACATCAAGTACTCGTGGAACGTCTCCATGGTCATCGCCAAGGGCCAGTCGCGGGAGTCGATGATCCCCTCGCCGATCATGACCGCCATGGAGCGCGGCGCGGTCGGCCGCTTCGAGGAGCTGACCCGCGCGACCAGCGACGTGCAGGACGCGCTGATCTCGATCCTGTCCGAGAAGTACATCTCCGTCCCCGAACTCGGCGACGACGGCGTCGTGTTCGCCAAGCCCGGCTTCTGCGTCATCGCCACCGCCAACAGCCGCGACCGCGGCGTCAACGACCTGTCGTCGGCGCTGAAGCGGCGCTTCAACTTCGTCCGCATCCCGGTCGTCACCAACAAGAAGAGCGAGGCGGAGATCGTCCGCTTCCGCACCGAGGAGCTGCTGCGCCGGCACCAGATCGAGCTGGACGTCCCGCCGACCCTGCTGGACATCCTGCTCCGCAGCTTCGCCGACCTGCGTGCGGCGGCCGCCGCGGCCGGCAGCGACGACGAGAAGCTGGAGTCGGCGCTGTCCACGGCCGAGCAGATCGGCGTGCTGGAGGACGCGATCCTGCACAGCGACTTCTTCGGCGAACGGACCCTGACCGCCGCCACGCTCGGGTCCTCGCTGGTCGGCTCGCTGGTGCGGCGGGTCCCGGAGGACCTGTCGATCCTGAACAAGTACTGGCACGGCGTGGTCGAGCCGCGCAGCAAGAAGGAGAGCGACGGCTGGCCGCAGTTCCTCGAAGGCGGACGCGACGCCATCGCGACGCTGTCCTGATGGCCGCGGATCCGGGTCCGGCCACGGAGAGCGGACCGCCGACGGCGGCCGGGACGCAGGGGACCGTCGGCGCGCAGCGGTCGCAGCCGCGCCGCCGGCGTGGACCTGAACCAGCGACGCCGACCGAACCGCTGCCGACCTCCGGCACGTCTGACCCCTCCGGCACCCCCGGCGCAGCCGGCTCATCAAGCACCTTCGACGCCCTGCGCTCCCAGCTTTTCGACGCCGCCGCGGCCTTCGCCGGCGGCCCCGACGCGCTGTCGGAGATCCTGCTCGGCATCGTCGACGACGTCGACCGCGCGGTGGCCGAGCCGCTGGAGATCTTCCCGGTCTGCCACCACTCCCCGGCCTCCGCGGCGGCGATGGTGCGCCGGCTGCGCGCCAAGCAGCCGAAGGTCGTGTTCCTCGAACTGTGCGAGGACATGGCGCCGCTGCTGACCGAGCTGCGCAACTGCCGGCTGCCGGTCGCGGTGCAGTCGTTCGCGACCGAGCTGGACGGTTTCCCGCAGGCGTGGGCCCCGCTGGCGGTGGTCGCGCCGATCACCGAGGCGTCGGCCGAGTACCAGGCCGTCGCCTACGCGCTGGACACCCCGGGCGTCGAACTCGTGCTCGTCGACCGCTCCTCCGACCACGTGTTCCAGTGGTCCGGGCGCGAGGACGAGCCGCCGGCGGCCGAGCCGGAGGAGGAGACCGCGGCGCTGCACGGCGACGCGGTCGGCGTCGAGATCGGCGACCTGCGGCCGCGCTTCGCCGAACTCGAGCAGCACCTGCTGCACCACGGGAAGGTGCGGCACTGGTCGGAATGGTGGGACCAGTACGTCGAGCAGCCGTTGGGCGACGCCGGATACGACACCTACCGGCAGGTCATGGTGCTGATCGGCAGCCTGTTCCGGCGCCTCGCGCCCGGCGACGTGCGGCGCACGCAGGTCGACGAGGACCGCGAGCGGTACATGTGGACCCGGATGCGCGAGCATCTGGCCGCCACCGGCACCGACGCCGCCGACTGCCTCTACGTCTGCGGCGCCTTCCACGCGGCGAGCCGCGTCGCGGAGTTCGGCGTCGCCGGCTCCTCCGGGGCCTTCCAGATCCCGCCGCGGACCTCGACGAAGTGGCTCCACGGGCTGATCCCGTCGAGCAACGCCTCGATCGAGGCGCAGTTCGGGCTGGCCGGCGGGTCGGTCTCGATCGCGGCGGCGACCTGGGCCAAGACGGTCGCCCGGACCGGGATCGTGCCGTTCCGCCTGGCCGGGCAGCAGGGCGGGAAGAAGAGCACGAAGAAGGCCAAGCCAGTGGCCCCGGCCGCCGACTCCGCGCCGGTGGACCGGCTCAGCGGGTTCCTGGCCCGGCCGCCGGTGCTGGACGGCCTGGACGAGGCCGAACTGCTCGGCTGGTCGGTGGAGATCGTCCGCGCCGCCCGCCGCAACGGCTACCAGGCCTCGACCGCGGACGCGATCGCGGTGTTCGAGACCTCGATCCTGCTGGCCGGGATGCGCGACCGGGCCCGCCCGACGCCGTACGACTTCCAGGACGCGGCCGTCACCTGCATCGAGAAGGACGCCGTCCCCGGCCGCCGGGACGTCCGCCGCCTGGTCGAGATCATGATGGGCGGCGACCGCGTCGGCCGGGTCGGCTACGACGCGCTGCCGCCGCTGGCCCGGGACGTCCACGACCGGCTGGCGCCGCTGGGCATGCGGCTGGAGCAGCTCGGCGTGCAGCGGGCCCTGCTGGACATCGCCGGCCGCCCGGGCCTTCAGAAGTGCTCCGACGTCCTGTGGATCCTGCGCCGCCTGCTCCCGCCGGCGGCCGTCCGCCCGATCATGGGCGAGCGCCGGCTCGGGGAACGCCCGATCCAGGAGTCCTGGGACGTCGCGCTCGGCACCCACCAGCGGGCCCTGATCGAACTCGGCTACGAAGGCGTCAGCATCGAACAGGTGCTGGAGCAGCGGCTCCGGCGCCAGGCCCACGCGCCGCGGGCCACCGCCGCCGGCGCGTTGGCGGCGGTCGAGGACGCGACGCTGTACTTGGGCAGCCGCCGCCTCGCGGACGAACTCGGCACCCGCGCGCTGGAGATCCTGGCCGCCGAACGCTCCGTCGACGACGCGCCCGAAGTGCTGCGCTCGATCCGCCGCCTGCTCGCCCACTACCGGACCACCGAGCCGGTGCTGCCGGCGTGGATCGAGGCGTTCGTCAAGGCGGGCTACGCGCACTACTGCACCCTGCTGCCGACCGCGTTCGTCGCCGAGGACGCCGGCGTGCGCGAGGTCGCGGCGATGCTCGGCTTCCTGTTCGGGATGGAGAGCCTGGCGCTGTCCCTGGGCTGCGACCGGGCCCAGCTGGAACTCGCCGTCGGGCAGTCGCATCCGGACGATCCGGCGAAGACCGCGCTGCTCTGGGCGGCGCAGACCCACCTGGGCACCCTGACCCGCGCCGAGCTGCGCTCCCGCTGCGCCGACCTGCTGGCCAACCCGCTGGTCCTGCCGTCCTATCCGCGCTACCTGAGCGGCTTCGTGCACGCCCTCGAACCGGTGCCGGGCCTGGCGGACGTCGCCGTCGAAGCCGTCTCGAACGCGTTCGCCCTGCTGCCGGACACCGTGCTGCTGCCGTGGCTGCCGACCCTCATCACGACGCTGCGGGCCAGCGGCTCCGACCTCGCGCCGCTGATGATCCGCGAGGCCGGCCGCGTCTTCCCCGGCCGTCTGCCGGCGCTCGACGCGTGGGTGCCGCCGTGGCGGGCCGAGCCGGCGCAGGAGCAGCGCCCGGTCCGGCGCGTCGGCGCGACACCCGGTTCTGGGTCCGGCCGGTTGTCCGGCGCCGGTCGGCTGCTGACGGCGCATCCGCAGGCCTGCGACGCGCTCGCGGAGCTGTTCGGCTGCGACGACGAGTGGTCGGCGGGAGCCGCGGAAGGCGGCGTCGGTGGCGTTGGCGGCGCGGGGATCGGAGCCCGACTTATCGGGCGGTATCCGGACACCGCCGAAGCGCTCGGCGCGCTGCTGGCCGCCCGGTGAGGGATAGCATTCCGCGATGACATCGGATGACATGGCCGCGCACGCCCGGGAGTTGCTCGACGCGAACAGCTTCCTGACGCTCGGCACCGTCGATACGAATGGTCGGCCCTGGACGACACCGGTCTACTTCGCCGCCTCAGGCCTCCACGAGTTCTACTGGTGTTCCGAGATCGACAGCGAGCATTCCCGCAACCTCGCCGAACACCCGCACGTGAGCATCGTCGTGTTCGACTCCAGCGTCCGGCCGTACCACGGCCGTGCGCTGTACGCGGTCGGCACGGCGTACGAACTGCGGGGCGACGACCTCGCGCGCGGACTGCGGGTCTTCCCCGGGCCCGACAGCCGGGGCGGCAGCCCGCTGACCCTCGACGATGTGACCGGAGCCGCGCCGTACCGCCTCTATCGGGCGACGGCGACCGACCTGTGGGTGCTGTGTCCCCGCGAACCGAGACAGCCGTGTCCGCGGCACGGCCTGGCCAAAGACCACCGGACCCGGGTCGGATGAGGCGGCCGAGGGGGCGGGATTCCGCCACCGCGGGCCGGTCGAGCAGTCGCCCATGTGGCTGAACGCCGCCAGTTTGGCGATAAGTGGTACAGGGGACGGTGTGGATCGTGCGATAGTTGGCAGGCGCACGCGTCCCCAGAAGGCGGGAAGTGGCCGCAGTATCAAGGAGATTCATGGCAACCGGCAAGGTCAAGTGGTTCAACGGCGAAAAGGGCTTCGGCTTCATCGAGCAGGACGGTGGCGGCCCCGACGTCTTCGTCCACTTCTCCGCGATCAGCGGTAGCGGCTACCGCAACCTGGAGGAGAACCAGGCTGTGGAGTTCAACGTCACCCAGGGCCCGAAGGGCCCGCAGGCTGAGGACGTCCGCGCCCTCTGAGGCGTCGCGACCAGCTCGAACGCCGCCCGGCCCGCGATCCGACGGGGCGGGGCGGCGTTTTCTTTCCAGTCCGGGGAGGCCGGCGATGGCGCGCAGTAGTGGTATCCGTGGTAGCAGGATCGGTGCGGGCCCGATGGGGGAGTCCGAGCGCGGCAACTCCGTCGATCGCGTCGTGGTGACCTTCTGGTGCGCCGCCGGGCACGCGACCCCGACGGTCTTCGCCGCCGAGGCGGTGGTGCCGGAGTCCTGGGACTGCCAGACCTGCGGGGAGCCCGCCGGTCCGGACCCCGACAATCCGCCGCCGGCAGCGCTGACGGCACCGTTCAAGACCCATCTGGCCTACGTCCGCGAGCGGCGCAGCGACGCCGACGGCGAGAAGCTGCTCGCCGAGGCCCTGGCCAAGCTCCGCCAGCGAAGCTGAGCGGCGGCCCGGGACACCCTTAGGGTGCAGCACTGCGAGCGCCCCCTGCGGTCCCGAGCCTGATTGAACCGAACCCCGGGTAGGCACGGAGCAGGACGCCGGAGGGGGATTCGGGATGAGAAAGATCAAAGGTCCGTATTCGACCTTGCTCGCCGGGGCGATCCTGGCGGCCGTCCTGCTGACCTTGGACGTCCGCGCCACGCCCGGCCGGAACGTCGCCCAGCAGTTGACGCCGAGCGCCGGCACGACGCTGTCGGGGTCGACGGGGGCCTCGTCGTCCCTGTCGCCCCCGTCGTCCCCCGCGTCCTCGGGGGCCACGGGGGCGACCGCACCGCCGGGCGCGCCGTCCGCGCCCGCCACGTCCCCGACGTCCGCCACGGGGCCCGCGACGCCGCCGCCCGATCCGGCGGTCCACGACTACGCCGGCCGGGTGGACGGCGGCGGCGCGTCGCTGGCCGTCTCGGTGTACGACGGCAAAGCCATCGCCTACGTCTGCGGCGGCACGTTCGAGGTCTGGTTCACCGGCACCGCCAAGGACGGCAAGCTCGCGCTGACCGGGCGCTACGGCGCCACGCTCACCGGCACCTACACGGCCGGCAGCGCCCACGGCCGGGTCACCGGCTCGGGGCGGCACTGGACGTTCACCTCGCCGGCCGTCAAAGCCCCTTCGGGGCTCTACCGCGCCTACACCACGTACCGGGGCGTGAAGGTGCAGGCCACCTGGATCGTGCTGCCGGACGGCAGCCAGACCGGAGCCGAGGACGCCGGCGGCGACACCGCCACCGCCGCCCCGGTCGGCCCGATCGACTTCGGCACCGGGAACGCGGTGCTGCCGGGCGGTCCGACCGTCCAGCCGAGCCGTATCGACGGATCCCAGGGGAGATCATGAGCAGCTGGTCGGCTGAGCCGTCCGCGGACGCGCCCGTCCCGGGCCCGCGTCCGAAGCCGGCGCTCGCGCTGTTGGTCCCGGCGCTGGCCGGGTGCGTGGTGTCGCTGGGCGTCGGCGTCTACGGGCACGTCCACCACCCCACCGGCGTCGCGGTCAACCTGGCCGGCTTCTCCGGCCCGCTGGCGGCCAAGGCCTGGCTCACCACGGCCGCCGCGGTCCTGGGGGTCGTCCAAGCGGTCTCGGCGTCGGTCATGTACGGCAAGCTCGCCTTCCTGGGGACGCCGGCCTGGATCAGCGGCCTGCATCGCTGGAGCGGCCGGCTGGCGTTCGTGGCGGCCGTCCCGGTGGCGATGCAGTGTCTGTACGCGCTGGGCTACCAGGACTACAGCACCAGGGTTCTGGTCCACTCGCTGCTGGGCTGCGCGTTCTTCGGGGTGTTCACCGCGAAGATGCTGGTGCTGACCCGCCGGGACGCGCCGTCGTGGGCGGTGCCGCTGCTCGGCGGCCTGGTGTTCGCCGTGCTGATCGCGATCTGGTTCACGTCCTCGTACTGGTTCTTCTCGAACTTCGGGATCAAGAAATGACCTCAGACAGCGCAGCTGACGTCCCCGCCGAAGACTGCGCCTCCCGGCGTGCCGTTCTCGGCACGGCGGTGGGCGCGGCCGGGGCGCTGTGCGGCGGCTGCGCCACGTACGGCGCCAAGTCCGGCACACCGGCACCGGCGGCCACGACGAGCGCGGCGGGATCCTCCGGGCCGGCCGCGCCGCCCGCTGCCGCCGCCCTGGCCGCGAGTTCAGCCGTCCCGGTCGGCGGCGGCACCATCCTCGCCGACCGGCAGATCGTGCTCGCCCAGCCCACCGCGGGCACCTTCAAAGCCTTCACCGCCGTCTGCACCCATCAAGGCTGCACCGTGTCGTCGATCGACAAAGGCCTGATCATCTGCCCCTGCCACGGGAGCCGCTTCCACCTCGCCGACGGCAGCGTCGCCGCCGGCCCGGCCGCCCGGCCGCTGGCCCCGGTGGCCATCAAGGTCGCGGACGGCCGGATCACCCTGGCGTGAGGGCCGCCGGGATGCCGGCGCCCGCTGCGATCACGTCGACGGGTGAGCGGCGGCAGACGCCTCGGTCATGGTCACGTCCACCCAGGCGTCGCCCTTCTGCGCGCGCGACCCGAATCCGAGGCTGAGGCTGAACCCGTCCTTGACCCAGCAGTGTGAGTACCAGCTCGAGCCGTCCGTCCCGGGCGAGTCGGCGTTGCCGCCGGCCTTGGCCACGCAGGCGGCGTCCCGGGTCCATCCGGCCTCCGTCAGTCGCGCGCCGTACGCCGCGCCGATCGACGGCAGGGACATCGGCGACTTGATGTCGTATTCGGCATGCCAGGTGTCTTCGGTCACCACCGAATCGGAGAACGCCGTCTTGAACCATCCGTCCCGGTGCTGCGACGAACGGCTCTGCAGCGATCCGTCCGCCGGGACCGGCAGGCTCTGCAACAGCGTGTCGCCCTTGTGCAGTTGCCGGTCACGCGCGGCCTGATGCAGGTAGACCGGCAGCGCGACCGCACCGACGACGACAAGGACGGTGGCGGCGATCACGACGCCGCGGTGACGCGATACCCATCGGAACGGTTTGGCTTCCATGGCTTCAGCATTGTGGACCGCGGACATTCCGTGCCTCCGGTCGAATACTCAACTTGCGCGGAAAGATACTCAGGGCTCTGTGTAACCAGGGTGCGTATCTCCTCCTGACAGATGTTTCTGTCACTGAAGAGGAGGATTTAGATGCGTTTTCGCACTCTGAGTGTCGGCGCGACGGTCGGCGCGGCCGCCGTCGCGGTGGCGGCGCTCGCCGGCACCAATGCGTATGCCAGCGGCGGGGGCGGCGGGGGCGGTGGCAACCGTCCGTGCGGGCCGACGCACAGCACGTCCGGCGTCGGGTCGCTGGGGACTTCGTGGACGCTGAAGTCCAAGTTCGACGACGACGGCGCGAAGCCCGGCGTCGTGGTGGGCGAGGAGTTCCAGATCAACACCGAGGCCGCCGGCCAGGTGTGGCACGTGATCCTGGCCGACAACGGCGTGGTGTTCTTCGACAAGATCCTGACCTCCGACGCCGCCGGCATCACGGCCATGGGCAACACGCCGGACCAGGGCGTGGTCGACCAGAACATGACCGCGAACGCCACCCGGCTGTCCGACAACGAGACGATCTTCGGAACGGTCGTCGACCCGGGTCCGCCGCCGGCGGCCTGCGGTCAGGGCGTCGGCTGAGCAGTAGGGCGCACATAGCAAGAGCTACTCAGCAAGAGGCACCAGGTAACCGGTAGGACTGGCTAGTACACAAGCCAGTGCAAATGACCTTGGCCCGGCCGCGCGCAATGCGGCCGGGCCAAGCTTGTGTCGGGCACCATCTCGCCCTGCCGGTCCAATGCGAGCTGTTCAGCGGTACGCCGACCAGCGCTTCCGCACCCAGAGAAATCACCTAATCGCGCGATTTACCCCAGTCGTCGTACCTTCTCCCCGCCCTGCCTCGCCCCGAAAACCGGGTGTGCATATCCCTCTTCCCTCAACCTTCGAACCCTTACCGAAATCGCTGAATATACCCTCTTATATTCGAGTGCGCAGATCCATTAAGAATGTCTGGTGTTGCGCAATATGCCGAGCTACGCTCCGCCCCATGGTGGACACGGGTTCACCGGGGGAACGGGAGGGAAATCCATGAGTGAAGCATTCACCGTGTGTTTCTGCGGCACGTCGTGCACCCGGGACGAGGGGGAGGCGACGCGCGACGGCAGCAACAAGCTGATCTACAGCACACAGACCGGCTACATACCGGTCCGCATCCACCTGGAGATCTCCGGCGACCTGCACGCCACGCACCCCAGCGTGACGGTGCGGGGCCCCGGGGAGAACGACTGGGCCAGCCCGCGCACCACCAGCGAGCCGCTGATGCTGGACGGACCGCTCAAGCCCACCCCCGACCTGCTGAGCGACGCGCGCCCGTACTCCGGCGGCGACCAGCGCTCGTCGGTGTCGACAGCCACCGGCTGGGACGCCGCCGCGCTGGCGCTGCACGGCGCCAACCTCGCCGCCGGCAGCCGGATGCCGAACTACAACTTCATCGGGCACAGCCGCGGCGCCGTGGAATGCGTCATGGCGGCGTGGTTCCTCTACGCCTACGGGCAGCCGAGCGCCAAGGTGCGGATCATCGCGATCGACCCGGTGCCGGGGCCGGGGAACTGGTACGGCATCCTCACCCAGCTGCCGCCGAACGTCGTGGAGTACGTCGGCATCACCGCGTGGGACCACCTCGACACCGGCTTCAACGGCTTGGTGCCCCGGCCGAACGCGCAGATGGCCGGCAGCACCGCGCAGCTGAAGCTCGGAAGCACCTGGACCCGCCTGGCCGACACCTACCAGCTCGACGACCCGCTCAAGCCCAAGCCCGGAGCGCCGCAGCCCGTCGGCTACCACCTGTACGCCTCCCGCGGCCGGCACGCCACCGTCGCCGGGAACGCCACCAGCGACGGCAAGTACGACGCCAGCCTGGTCACCGCCGGCGCCGCCCGGGTCCCGCAGCTGATCTACCGGCTGGCCCGGGCCTACCTCACCAGCTGGGGCACCGACTTCCGGGTGAAGTCGGCGGTCGGCGCCGGCGCGCTGCAACTGCGGCAGGAGATCAACCTCGACCACGCCATGTTCGACGCGATGGGCGGGGGAGCGCTGCGCGACAGCATCCAGCCCAACCGTCCCTACGTGCGGCAGGTCTCCTCGATCTCCGGGCGCAACCCGTTCAACACCTACTACCTCGAGGACGTGACCGGGGACCCGCCGTACCGGCAGCCGTACCCCGTGACCGCCGCGCGCACGGGCGGCGGCTGGGCGCACTGGACCTTTCTGTAGACGAGGGAGGAAATCATGACCGAGATCGACGAAGTCCAGCAGCGGGTCCAGGCACAGGGCTTCTACAACCAGCGCAGCGCCCGGAACTTCGTGCGGCTCATGGACACCCCGCGGGTCTGGGGCATGCCCTTCGGCCCGGCGATCATGCCGCAGGCCTTCGCGCGGCAGGCCGACTTCGAGCGGGCCTTGGAGGAGATGGTCCAGAAGACCAAGTTCCGCTGCGACATCTCGTCGCTGAACTGTCCCGACCCGGACTGGGGCGGCGTGATCCTCGGCGCCATGGACACCGCGCTGAGCACGCGGACGGGCCGGCCCGGACCCACCCAGTTCCGGTTCCTGTTCGGCCAGACGCCGCTGGTCCCGGTCGGCGAGCCGACCAACTACACCCTGTTCAAGCAGGCCCTGGTCCGGCTGGTGCGCAGCCGGCGGGCCAGTTGGGAGCAGCCGCCGGACATCTGGCTGGGCCGGTTCTACCGCCTGCAGGAGGGGATCCTGTCGGCGCTGCAATGGAAGGTGTTCGGCGGCGACGGCATCTTCGGCGGCGACGACACCAAGATGACGTGGAACCACTCCAAGATCGTGGTCGTCGACGGCTACGAAGCCCTGGTCGGCGGCCACAACCTGAACATGGACCTGTTCCGTAGTTACCCGCCGGTCCACGACGTGTCCGTCGTCGTCCACGGCGCGGGAGCCGCCGGCTCGCAGGGCTTCCTGGACCAGCTGTGGTCCGTCGGCAGCGACCTGCTGTCCCAGGAACAGCTGGACCCGGGCAAGGCGACCTGGCAGGCCCGCAACCCGGCCACCGCACGGCCGGCGAAGATGCTGGACACCCCGGCCGCGGCCGCCTACGTCCGCGAACGCCAGACCGCGATCGTGCAGCTGCACGACTCCGGCGCCAAGTCCGTCGAGCCCCCGCCGCCGCCCGCCCCGCCGGCCGACATCCGCGGCCAGGACCTCCAGGTGCTGCCCGAACTCACCGCCGACTGCTTCCCGGTCCGCGTGACGTACCCGGACTACGCGGCGCTCGACGAGTACCGGCCGACCACCGGCATGCTCGCGGTCGGCAAGTACTGGTCCGACTCCGTCAAGTTCCAGAACGCGTCCGAGCTGATGAAGGAGCAGCTGATCAAGGGCGCGAAACAGAACATCAAGATGTCGCAGATGGACCTCGTCAGCGCTTGGAAGAAGAACTGGGCGGACCACGTGGTCTGCCAGTGGGTCATGCAGGCGCTGCTGGCGAACAAGCAGCTGACGGTCCAGGTCGTCGTGTCGCCGCTGGACGCCGGCGCCGGCGCCGAGGGCGACCAGTACTCGTTCGGGTCCGGCGCGGTCCGCACCTACGACCTGATGCAGTACTACATGACCCACGACGTGGCCACCGACACCCCGCTGCCCGACCCCGACGGCGCGCGCGCCGACGCGATGAGCCGCCTGTCCGTGGCGCCGCTGTACTACACCGGCGCGGTGCCGCCGGCGAACACGATCGAGGGCGAGACCTACAAGTGGCCCGACCTCAGCCCGGCCGGCTACACCGCCACCTTGAAGCAGCCGCCGCTGAGCCAGAAGCCGCCGAGCAAAGGCGTGATCGGCAGCGCCGCGCTGTCCGTGCTCAACGCGAGCGGCTACTACGGCGCGAAGGTCCCGTCGGCGCCGGGCAACCACGCGAAGCTGACGGTGATCGACGACGAGGCGTACGTCGTCGGGTCGGACAACCTGTACCCGGGCTCGCTGTCGGAGTTCAACTACCTCATCGAGGGCCCGGAAGCAGTCGGCGAACTGCTGAAGGTCTACTGGGCGCCGCTGTGGAAGTACGCAGGCCCGCACGCCCGCACCACCGGCACGGCGGCCACCCGCCTGGGCCCGGTCGGCGGCGGCGGGGCCGGCTTCGACGACGCCGGCTCGACCCGGCGGATCTCGAAGATCGACGTCCGCCACGGCGAGATAATCGACGGCATCCAGGCCACCCACGCGGACGGCACCGTCGACGCGATCCGCGGCGGCACCGGCGTGCCACCGGGCAGCGCAGCGGTGACGACGCTCACCTTCGACGAGGTGGACCCGCTGATCGGCGTCTCCGGCGAGTGGGGCACCTGGTACGGCGGTGTCTATATCAACAAGATCCAGTTCCACCGCCGCAGCGGCACGGACAGCGCCGTGTTCGGCTCGGACATCTCCGTCGGCAACGCCCAGCCGTTCGACCTGCGCGCGCCGCTCCCGGCGACGCAGCAGGTGACAGGGTTCTTCGGAACTTCGGCACCGGCGAACAACGGTGCTTCGCAGTGCCTGGGGTCGATCGGGATCGTCGTCAGATAGCCGTCCGACAGCAGGGAGCTCACAGCCGCGGGGCGACGGACACCATCCGCCGCCCCGCCGGCGTCCGCGCGTCATCCGCGGCCGGCGCTTGTGGGACGAGTGAGACGCGTGAGCGGCCAGGGACTCCGGGCGAGCCGGCGACAGCACCGATCGGACCATCGCACGCCCCGGCTAACGGGTGCCGCACGCTGCACCGGCGCACCATGGGACCGAACTGACCGCCACAGGGCCCACAGCGGGAGGCCGCCATGGATCTCACTCTTCTCCGGCCGCTCTACAACAGCGCCGCGGACTCGATCGTCTCGGTCCACCTGGACACGAGCCGCGAGGACCACGACGCCGACAAGCGCCTGGAGCTCACCTGGCAGGCGCTGCGCCGCGAGCTGGCCGGGCAGGGAGTGGGCGAGCCCACCCTGGAGGCGCTGGACGCCGAGGTCGGCGCCTCGCCGCACATCGTGGGCCCGCAGGGCGAGTCGCTGTTCGCCGCCGACGGCCACCTCCTGGGCGCCTTCGCGCTGTCCGAGCCGCCCCCGCGCAGCCGCGCCGTCGTCGGCCCGGTCGCCGACCCCCTGGAGACCGTCCTGGACCTGGACCACCAGGTGCCGTACGCCGTGGTCGCGCTGGACCGGGTCGGCGGCGACATCGAGGCCTACCCCGCCGGCGCCTACGACCCGGCCACCCGCCGCACCTACGACGGCACCACCTTGCACCTCACCCGCATCCGGGCCGGCGGCAACTCGATGGCCTCCTACCACCGCCGCTCGGTCAACGCCTGGACCGACAACGCCGCCGGCGTCGCCGAGGAGACCGTCGAGGCCGCGAACGACGTCGGCGCCTCGGTCGTCTTCGTCGGCGGCGACCCGAAGGCGGTGCCGCTGCTGCGCGACGAACTCGCCGCGCTGAACCTGGACGCCGACGTCGTCGAGGTGGCCGGCGGCCGGGCCCGCGAAGACTCCGTCGCCGCGCTGCGCAAGGCCGTCGACGAGGCGGTCGCCGAGCGCTCGCGGGCCGAGCACGAGCAGATGATGACCGCCTACCGCGACGCGCTGGGCCAGGGCCGCGCCGTGCACGGGATCCCCGCGGTCACCGAGGCGCTCGCGCAGGGCAACGTGGAGCGCCTGCTGCTGGCCGCAGACCGGGGCCCGGACCCGGCCCGCTGGGCCTCCACCGCCGACCAGCGGCTGGTTGGCGGCGTCCCAGCCGACCTCGGACCGCTCGCCGACTCGGCGT
>JABFXP010000509.1 GCA_013361685.1 Catenulispora sp. | reverse complement strand
CCCGGTCCACGCCCGCCGCTTCGACCAGGGTCGCGGCCAGCTCCGCGGCGGCGGCGACCATGCGGGGCGCGGGCAGCCCCCGCACGTCCACGTCCCGGCGGGCCGCGATCTCCGCGCCCGGGCCGGCCAGCACCCCGCGCAGCCGGTGCGCGCCGAGGTCCAGCGCGAGCGCGTGCACGCCGTCCGGCTTCGGGCCGAAGAACACCGCGCCGTGTGACGGGTCGCGGGCGGTGTCGGGGGACTCGGTCACCAGCCCGATCGCGAGCAGTTCCTCCAGCAGCACCGAGACGGTCGGCTTGGAGATCCCGGTGAGCCGGGCTATCTCGGCGCGGGAGATCGGGTGCCCGCCCTCGATCACCGACCACACGGTCCGGATGTTCATCTCCCGGAGCGTGGCGGCGGTGACGCCGGCGACGGGCCGCGGCGCACGGGTGTCCATGGACGCAGAGTATGGCGTGCCGCCCGCGGGACGGGTCCGCGGAAGCCGCGGGCAGGACTTCGCAGGGTATTGACGGGCCGTCGCGGTCGGCCTACTCTGCGCGGACAGAAGCGTTAGTTAACTTAACTAACCCTCCCCCACGAGGAGATCCGCAGTCATGACAGAGCTCTCCGCACCGCTTCCCCGCAGCGGCCGCCGGCCCGTCCGCATCGCCGTCGCGGCCATCGCCGCCTCCGCCGCCGCCCTCGGCCTGACCGCCACGTCGGGCGCCACCTCCGCGCAGGCCAGCCCGGCGACCCTCACCGCGGCCACCGCGCTCCCGGCGCACATATTCGCGCCCTACTTCGAGGCCTACACCGGCGACAACCCGGCCACGATCGCGAAGAACTCCGGCGCGAAGTACCTCTCGATGGCGTTCGTGCAGACCAGCAAATCCGGCTCCTGCACCGTCTACTGGAACGGCGACACAGGCCAGCCCATCGGCTCCACCTTCGCCTCGGCCATCAGCACCATCCGGTCCTCCGGCGGCGACGTCATCCCCTCGTTCGGCGGCTACACCGCGGACACCACCAACACCGAGATCGCCGACAGCTGCACGAGCGTCTCCTCGATCGCCTCGGCGATCGAGAACGTCGTCAGCAAGTACAACCTGCACCGCATCGACTTCGACGTGGAGCAGGACTCCCTGACCAACACGGCGGGCATCGACCGCCGCAACAAGGCGCTGAAGCAGGTCGAGGCGTGGGCCTCGGCGGCCGGACGGTCGTTGCAGGTCTCTTACACGCTGCCGACCAACACCGACGGCCTGGACTCCGGCGGCAAGGCCGTGCTGAGCAACGCGAAGTCCAACGGCACGCGGGTCGACGTCGTGAACATCATGACCTTCGACTACTACACCGGCGGGTCGCACGAGATGGCCACGGCCACCGAGACCGCCGGCGCCGGGCTGGAGAGCTACCTGCACTCCCTCTACCCGGCCAAGAGCACCGCGCAGCTGTGGGCGATGGTCGGCGTCACGGAGATGCCGGGCATCGACGACTACGGCAAGCCCGAGACGTTCACCGAGGCCGACGCCACGACCGTGCTGAACTGGGCGAACAGCAAGGGGATCAACGAGATCTCGATGTGGGCCTCGCAACGCGACAACGGCGGGTGTGTGGGAACCGCGGGTGCTGACAACTGCTCGGGCATATCGCAGAGCACGTGGTACTTCAGCCACAAGTGGGAGCCGTTCACCAGCTGAGATGCGTGTTGCGCGGACCGGGTTGTTCAGGCGAACAATGCGGTGAGCATCTGGAGGCCCGCAGCCGGCGCGCGGACCTCCAGATGCGTCTGCGGGCCGTCGAGGTGGAACCGGAAGTCGAAGAACGGGCAGCACTCCTGCTCGGCCGTCGCGAGCTCGAAGAGTGCGGACGTGTGCCGGGTGGGCAGCGTGAGGCGGATCCCGTCGGGGAGCGGCGCGCGGACCGGGTCGGCCGCGGCGAGCAGCCGGTGCCAAGCGGCGAGGCGATCGTTGAGGCCGCCGGCGTCCAGCTCGCAGGCGATCGGGGCGGTTCGCCAGCGCTCCTGCGGTGCGGCGCCGGTTCCGGTGCTGGTGCCGGTCCCGTTGTCGGTGTCGGACAAGCCGGCGGTGGAGTCGCAACAGTCCGCATCGCACCGCGACTCCCGGTCCGGAAGCCTCTCCAGCCGCATCAGCGCCTCCTCAAGGCGCTCCGCGAATTCCGCGCTCTCCGCCGCCTGCCGCCGGGCCGCCGCCGCCCGCTGCGCGACCCGGGGGCGCAGCTCATCGCGCACCGCACGGCACGCCTGCTCCGCCCACACCTCGACGACCGCGACGATCTCCTCCAACGGCAGCCCGAAGCGCTTGGCCGCGGCGATGAACGCCAGCCGTTCCACCGCGTCCGGCCCGAAGCGCCGGTAGCCGTTGGCGTCGCGCTCGGCGGCGAGCAGCCCCGCCTTCTCGTAGAAACGCAGTGTCGACGCCGGGACGCCCGAGGCCTCGGCCAGTTCCGCAACCCTCATGCGATCGACGGTAATCCTTGAAGCCGACTCCAAGGTCAAGTGTGGGAACTCCGTGAGGATGCCCGGGCCCGACGTGAGGGTTCCGTGAGGGCCCCTGGCCGGTGTGCCGCGCCGGGTCTTGGCTGGAAGCGTGGCTTCCTCCGTCCCGATCCTGCCCAGCGCCGACCTGGAACGCACCCGCGCGTTCCACTGCTTCCTGGGATTCTCGGTCGTGGACGCCTCCGACGACTACCTGCGGCTGCGCTACGACGACGCCGAGGTCCACTTCTACCCCGCCCCGGACACCGACCCCGGCGACAACGCCGCCGGCTGGTACCTGCGCGTGGAGGAGCCGGAGGAACTGCGGGAGAAATGGACCGCGTACGGCGTCGAGTGCCTGGACGTGCCGGTGCCGCCGGTCTTCGGGCCGACACTGTTCGCCGTCGTCGACCCCGACGGCGGCCTGCTGAGAGTGGGACCCGCCGACCGCCTCTGACCGGGGCCGGTATCGGGCTCCGGCGCCTGTGAGCGGCCCGTAAACGGCCCGGAACCCGGCGCAAGATCGCGCGTGCCGCCCCGCGCGCCAATATGCTGCACAGCATGCGGGACTCGGGACGCCGGTGGCGTGGACTGGCGGCCGCGGCTTTCGTACCGCCGGTGCTCACCGCCGTCGTGTCCGGACTGACCTCGCGGCTGAACCTCAGCAGCCAGGTGCTGATCTACCTGGTGGCGCTGGTCGTGATCGCGCGGCTGTGCGGCATGGTGGCGGCGCTGGTCGCGGCGATCTGGTCGGCGCTGCTGGTCGACTACTACTTCATCTCGCCGGTCCACACCTTCCGCATCGCCGGCACCAACGACGTGATCGCGCTGGTCGCCTTCGTGATCGTGGCGATCACCGTGGCCTCGGTCGTGGAGTACTCCGGCAAGCAGTCGCGGCGGGCCACGCAGGCCGCCGCCGAGGCCGCGCAGCTGGAGGCCGCCGACCGGATGCGGACCGCGCTGCTCGCCGCCGTCTCGCACGACCTGCGCGCGCCGCTGGCCGCCGCCCGCGCCTCCGTCGAGACGCTGCGCGACCCGCAGTTCGACCTCTCCGGCACCGACCGCGCCGAACTGCTCGGCGCCGCCCACGACTCGCTCGGCCGGCTGTCGCGGCTGGTGGAGGACCTGCTGGACATGTCGCGGCTGCAATCCGGCGCGCTGAAGCCGCACCTGGAACCTGTCGCGGTGGACGAGGTGATCCCGCGCGCCGTGGACGACGTGCCCTCAGCCCGGGACCGCGTCACGGTGCGGCCGGCGACCGCGGACGTGCCGCCGGTGACGGCGGACGACGCGCTGCTGGAACGGGTGCTCGCGAACCTGATCGGCAACGCCGCGAAGCACACCGCCTCGCCGATCGAGATCGAAATGAGCACAGCTACAGCTACTGCTACGGCTGCCTCCGGCTCCGGCTCCGCGACAGTCGTCGAGGTCCGCGTCGTCGACCACGGCCCCGGCATCCCCGCGGCCGACCGCGAACGCGTCTTCCGTCCCTTCCAGCGCCTCGGCGACCGCGACAACGCCGCCGGCGTGGGCCTGGGCCTGGCCCTGGCACGCGGCCTCACCGAGGCGATGGGCGGGACGCTGCGGCCCGAGGACACACCCGGCGGCGGCCTGACGATGGTGGTGGCGATGCCGGCCGGGACCGCGGTGCGGCTCGCCGCCGGGATGAGCGGGCAGGAGGCCCGATGAAACGCGTCCTGGTCATCGACGACGAGTCCCAACTCCTGCTGGCCCTGCGCATCAACCTCTCGGCGCGCGGCTACGACGTCGCGGTCGCCGCCGACGCCGCCGCCGGCCTGGCCGCCGCCGCGCGCCGCCCCGCGGACCTGGTCGTGCTGGACCTGGGCCTGCCGGACCGGGACGGCGTCGAGGTCATCTCCGGACTGCGCGGCTGGTCGGCGGTGCCGATCCTGGTGCTGTCCGGGCGGACCGAGCCCTGGGACAAGGTGGAGGCGCTGGACGCCGGCGCCGACGACTTCGTCACCAAGCCGTTCTCGATGGACGAGCTCGCCGCCCGCATCAGGGCCTTGATCCGGCGCTCGGAGCCGGAGGACGCGGCCGGTCCGGTGGTCGCGGTCGGGCACCATCTCGTGGACCTGGCCGCGCACACCGTGCGGCGGGCCCCGCAGGCGCCGGCCGGCGTGCCGGAGACGGTGCGGCTGACCCGGACCGAGTGGGCGGTGCTGGAGACGCTGCTGCGGCATCCCGGGCGGCTGGTCTCCAGCAAGCAGCTGCTGGCGCAGGTGTGGGGGACCGAGAACGAACCGGAGGGCAGCTATCTCCGCTTCTACCTCTCCCGGCTGCGGCAGAAGCTGGAGCCCGAGCCGTCGCGGCCCCGGCAGCTGCTGACCGAGCCGGGCATGGGCTACCGGTTCCAGCCGTGAGAGACCCATGGGGGACATGACTGTGTTCCCGGTGTAGGCGCGCGGCAACCGTGAGTGCGGCGTGAGAAATATTCCGGGGGTCACTAGTGCACGGGACGTAGCCCCGCCGTAGCATCGCGGTCGTGCCTAGTGCCTTGGGGATTGCCAAAAGGGTCATGGTCGGCCGGCCGATGCGCAGCGAGATGCTCGGCGAGACCTTGCTCCCGAAGAAGATCGCGCTGCCGGTGTTCGCCTCCGACGCCTTGTCGTCGGTCGCCTACGCCACGGAGGAGATCCTGCTGGTGCTCAGCGCCGGCGGGCTCGCGCTGCTGCACTTCACGTGGTGGATCGCCTTGGCGGTCGGCCTGCTGATGCTGGTGGTGGTCGCCTCCTACCGGCAGAACGTGCACGCCTACCCCTCCGGCGGCGGCGACTACGAGGTCGCCACCACGAACCTGGGGTCGAAGGTCGGCCTGACCGTGGCCAGCGCCCTGATGGTGGACTACATCCTCACCGTCGCGGTCTCGGTGTCCTCCGGGGTGGCGAACCTGGCCTCGGCGTTCCCGGCGCTGAACGACCACGTGGTGCTGATAGCCGTGGCGGTCATCGCCGTCATCACGCTCCTGAACCTGCGGGGGGTCCGGGAGTCCGGGACGGCGTTCGCGGTGCCGACCTACTGCTTCGTGGCCGCCGTCGGCATCATGATCGTGACCGGCCTGATCCGCATCGTGTTCGGCAGCGGGCTGCACGCCGAGAGCGAGCACTACCAGATCGTCAACACCACCCACTACAACGGGATGCTGCTGATCTTCCTGCTGCTGCGCGCCTTCGCCTCCGGCTGCACCGCCCTGACCGGCGTGGAGGCGATCAGCAACGGCGTGCCGGCGTTCAAGCCGCCGAAGAGCAAGAACGCCGCCACCACGCTGGCGCTGCTCGGCGCGATCGCGGTGGCGATGTTCGCCGGCGTCACCGCGCTGGCGCTGGCCGGCCACGTGCACGCCGCCGACGCCGCGAACCTGAGCGGCCTGCCCGCCGGGCAGGAGCCGCGCACCGTGATCGCGCAGGTGGCGCGCTCGGTGTTCGGCGGCAACTCGCCGATGTTCTTCCTGCTGCAGGTCGTCACCGCGCTGATCCTGGTGCTGGCCGCGAACACCGCGTTCAACGGCTTCCCGGTGCTGGGCTCGATCCTGGCCAGGGACGGCTACCTGCCGCGCCAGCTGCACACCCGCGGCGACCGGCTGGCCTTCTCCAACGGCATCATCCTGCTGGCCGGCTTCGCCACCCTGCTGGTGGTGGCCTTCCACGCCTCGCCGACCCGCCTGATCCAGCTCTACATCGTCGGGGTGTTCGTGTCCTTCGTCTGTTCCCAGACCGGCATGATCCGGCACTGGAACCGGCTGCTGAAGGACACCGCCGACGTCGCCGAGCGGCGCCGGATGATGCGCTCCCGGGTGATCAACGCCGTCGGCGCCGGGGTGACGGCCGCGGTGCTGGTGATCGTGCTGGTCACCAAGTTCGCCAAGGGCGCCTGGATCGTGGTGCTCGCGATGCCGATCATCTGGCTGGTGATGCGCGGCATCAACCGCCACTACGCGGCGGTGGCGCGGGAGCTGGCGCTGATGGAGGACGAGACCCGGGTCAGCCTGCCGGCCAACAACCACGCGGTGGTGCTGGTCTCCAAGCTGCACCTGCCGACCCTGCGCGCCCTCGGCTACGCCAGCGCCACCCGCCCCACCCGCCTGGAGGCGGTGACCGTGCACCTGGAGGACGCCGAGGTGGAGGCGCTGAAGGCGGAGTGGGTGCGCCGGAACATCCCGGTCCCGCTGACCGTGATCGACTCCCCGTACCGGGAGATCACCCGCCCGATCATCGAATACGTGAAACGGCTGCGCTCGGAGAACCCTGATGACGTCGTGACCGTTTACATCCCGCAGTATGTGCTCGGACACTGGTGGGAGCAGGTGCTGCACAACCAGTCCGCGCTGCGGCTCAAGAGCCGGCTGCTGTTCCAGCGCCGGGTCGTGGTCGCGGCGGTGCCCTACCAGCTGCAGTCGGCGACGGCCCGCATCGAGCGGGCGAAGGCGCAGGCGCAGGCAGCAGCCTTCCGAGGGAGCACGATGACCAAGCCGAAACCGCCGCGGCAGCGCACGCGGCTGCAGAACCTGACCCTGGAGAACTCGGAGCTGGAGGCGGCCACTCTGTCCGAGGAGGTCACCCCGTCCGGAGCCACCCCGATCGTCGACTGCCCGGACCGCGAACAGGTCTGCCTGGCCGGCACGCTGCGCACGGTGCGGCTGCGGCCGCGCGCCGGGGTGCCGGTGCTGGAGGCGGACCTGTGGGACGGGACCGGCTCGGTGACGGTGAGCTGGCTCGGCCGCCGCGAGATCCCGGGCATCGTGCCGGGCCGCCGCATCGTGGTGCGCGGCCGGGTGACGACGACCGGCGGCAAGCGGGCCGTGTTCAACCCGATCTACGAGCTGCGGCCGTCGGCGGGGGACTGATACGGCGACGGCCGGGTGTCACGCGCGGTGCCGTCGGCCGATCGGGGGTCGCCCGAGGCCGACACGCGGCACACGGACGCCTTCCCGGGCCGAGGGTCGTCAACATGTTGAAGTAAAGGTTCGTGGAGGACACGCGATCCCGGCTCCGGGACCACGCCGACCAGCTCATCCTGGCCGCCGCCGTCGGCGGCCTGGCGGCCGGCGGCGTCGCCTGGTGTGCGGGGGCACACGGCGCCGCGCACGTGGTCTGGGGCGGGGTCGCGGTCCTCGGCGTGCTGTGCTCCCTGACCTGGGTCCTGGCCGCCCTGCGCGAACGCCGCCTCGACGCCGACGTCATCGCCCTGCTCGCGCTGGTCGGCACGCTGCTGGTCCACGAGGAACTGGCCGGCGCGCTGATCACGGTGATGCTGGCCGGGGGCCGGGCGCTGGAGGCCGCCGCCGCCGGCCGGGCCCGCCGTGACCTGCGGGCGCTGCTCGCGCGGGCGCCGCGGACGGTGCGGCGGCGGGTCGGCGGTGCGGTCGGATCCGCCGAATCCACCGAGCTCACTGGATCCTCCGAGCTCACTGTGCCCTCCGAATCCGCCGAGCCCACCACCGTCGAAACCGTCCCCGCCGAAGCCGTCCGGCCCGGCGACATCGTCATCGTCGGCGCCGGCGAGGTCGTCCCGGTCGACGGCACGCTGGCCGGCGGCGCGGCCACCCTCGACGAGTCGGCGCTCACCGGCGAGCCGCTGCCGGTCGAGTACTGGAGCGGCGACCGGCTGCGCAGCGGTGTGCTCAACGCCGGCGCCCCCTTCGACCTGCGGGCCACCTCCACCGCCGCCGACGGCACCTACGCCGGCATCCTGCGGCTGGTGCGCGAGGCCGAGCAGGCGAAGGCGCCCGCCGTCCGGGCCGCCGACCGGATCGCCGCCTGGTTCCTGCCGCTGACGCTGATCGTGTGCGGTCTGGCGTGGTGGCTGTCCGGGGAGGCGCGGCGCGCGGTCGCGGTGCTGGTGGTGGCCACGCCGTGCCCGCTGATCCTCGCCGTGCCGGTCGCGATGGTCGCCGGGCTGTCGCTCACCGCGCGCCGGGGCGTCGTGGTCAAGGGCGGCGGGGTGCTGGAGCGGCTGGCGGACGTCCGGACCCTGATCGTCGACAAGACCGGCACCCTCACCGCCGGCCGTCCCACGCTCGGCGGCGTGGTCACCGCCGAGGACGTCTCGGCCGAGGAGGTGCTGCGCCTGGCCGCCTCGCTGGACCAGGTCTCCGCGCACGTCCTGGCCGCCGCCGTGGTGCGCGCCGCCCACGAACGCGGTCTGCGGCTGTCCGCGCCTCGGGACGCCGAGGAGATCACCGGCCAGGGCATGCGGGGGTACGTCGAAGGTCGCGAGGTCCACATCGGCAAGGCCGCGTTCGCCGGCGACCCGGGCGACCCCGGCGCCGCGGCCTGGGCCGAAACCGCCCGCCGCCGCTCCGACGCCGACGGCGCGCTCACCGTCTTCATCGGCGTGGACGGCCGCGCGGTCGGGGTGCTGCTGTTCGACGACCCGGTGCGCCCGGACAGCGCCCGCACCATCCGGGCCCTGCGCCGCGGCGGCGTCCGGCGCGTGGTCATGGCCACCGGGGACCGGCGGCCGGTCGCCGAGGCCGTCGGGTCGGTCACCGGCGTGGACGAGGTCTTCGCCGAGTGCGGCCCGGAGTTCAAAGCCGACCTGGTGCGGGCCGAGCGGGCCGGCGCCGTCACCGGCATGGTCGGCGACGGCGTGAACGACGCCCCGGCGCTGGCCCTGGCCGACGTCGGCGTGGCCGTCGGCGCCGGCGGCACCACCGCCTCCTCCGAGGCCGCCGACGTGGTGCTCACCGTGGACCGCCTGGAACGCCTGGCCGAGGCGATGACCGTGGCCCGCCGCACCAAACGCATCGCCCTGCAAAGCGCCGGCGGCGGAATGGCCGCCTCCGGCGTCGCGATGCTCGTCGCCGCCCTCGGCCACCTGCCCGCCGCCTGGGGCGCGCTGCTCCAGGAGGGCATCGACCTGGCCGCCATCCTCAACGCGCTGCGCGTCCTGCGTCCCGACGAGGACGCGGTCCGCCTGGACGACCGCACCCAGGAACTGGCCCGCCGCTTCGCCGCCGAGCACACCGCGGTGTGGGCGGTCCTGGACCGGATGCGCGCCGTCGCCGACGACCTCGCCGACCAGCCCACCGACGCCGCCCTCGGGCGCGTCCGGCAGCTCCACCGCGACCTCGTCGAGGACGTGCTCCCGCACGAGGAAGCCGAAGAAGAACTCCTGTATCCGGCGATGGCCGAGGCCCTCGGCGGCGTCGACCCCATGGCCACCATGAGCCGCGCCCACGTCGAGATCCAGAGCCAGATCAGGGCCCTGGGAAACCTGGTCCGCCGCCGCGACCTCGGCGCCGCCGACATCGCCGAACTGCGCCTGGTCCTCTACGGCCTCTACGCGGTCCTGCGGCTGCACACCCTCCAGGAGGAGGAGAGCTACCTCTCGCTTGCCGACGTCCCCGGACCGGCCGAGGACACCGCCGAGCCCGCGGCCTGAGCCACGACCAGCGTGTCGATCGCCGGCTGCGGAGCACGGTCGGTCTGGCGGTGGACCCGCTCGGCGCGCGTCACGTGCAGGCCGCCGAGGTGGCTCGTGACGAGCTCCGGCGTGTAGAGGATGTCAGGATCCTGCGGGCCGCCGACGCCCTCGGCGATGTTCGTGACATCGTGTCCCACCACGACCAGCGTCCCGCCCGGCGCCAGCGCCGGCACCGCGTGCCGCAGCACCGTGCCGAGCTGGTCGGCGGGCAGGTGCAGGTACGCGATGACCACCGCGTCGTACGCACCGGCCTGCGGCTGGTACTCCAGCACGTCGGCGGCCACGAAGTCCACGGCCACGTCGTGGTCCGCGGCCTGCTCCCGGCCGCGGACGAGCGCGTTCTCCGCGAAGTCCACGGCTGTGGCACGCCATCCCAGGCCCGCGAGCCACAGCGCGTTGCGGCCCTCGCCGCACGCCAGATCCAGCGCGCGGCCCGGCCGCAGCGGGCCGAGGACCTCCGCCACGAAGCGGTTCGGCGCCCAGCCCCATACCGACCGGGCGTCGCCGTACCGCCGCTCCCACAGCGCCCGGTCCTCGGCCCCCGCCATCAGCGCGCGGCGCTCTCGGCGCCGGCGGCGTCCTGCGCGCCGTCCTGCTCGGCCATCGCCTTGCGCACCTGGTCCATGTCCAGCGCCCGGGCCTGTGCGATCAGGTCCTCGAGCGCGGCCTCCCGCAGGGCGCCGGGGTGCGAGTACAGCGTCACGCCGTCGCGCACGATCATCAGCGTCGGGATCGAGCGGATCTCGAACGCCATCGCCAGCTCCTGCTCGGCCTCGGTGTCGACCTTGCCGAAGGTGATGTCACCGTGCTTGGCCGCGGCCTTGTCGTAGACAGGCGCGAACGCCTTACACGGCGGGCACCAGTCGGCCCAGAAGTCGATGAGCGTGATGCCCTCGCCCGACACGGTCTCGGTGAAGGTGTCCTTGGTCAGTTCCACGACGGCCACGCCGCGCCTCCTTGCTCTTCAGAAGGGTCTCCGTGTGGATACCCCGCAGGGTATTAACCGAGGTGCTTCCTTGAATATTCCGGCCGGGTCGTACGTAGACCGGATTCCGCGGCTCTCTTAAGTGCGCGTGTCTATTCGGCAGTAAGAGGGGGACGTTCATGGGAACCACGGACTCGGCACGATCCCGGTTGGCGCGAGCTTGGGAGACACCACGGGAGGGCGGGCCGCTGCCCGCCGAGCTGCGCGACGACCTGGAGCGCGTGCTCGGCGCGAAGCTCGCCGCGGTGCGGATCCACACCGGCTCGGCGGCCGACGCCGTGGCCCGGGCCTACGGAGCCGACGCGATCGCCTCCGGCTCCGGGATCTTCTTCCGGAACGGCGCCTACCGGCCGGACACCGCCGCCGGCCGGCACCTGCTGGCGCATGAGGTCGCGCACACGGTGCAGCAGGCCGGTGGCGCGCCGGGCGGCTCCGAGGACGCCGAGGCCGACGCCGACCGGTTCGCCGACGCCTTCCTGGCCGGAGCGCCCCGCGACGCGGCGGGCCACGTGACCGTTCCGGCCGGTCCGTCCCGCACCGGCGCCGTCCAGCTCCACGCTTCCTTCGAGCACCGCTGGCTCGGCGACGGCAAGCCGGTGGACCTGCGCGAGGTCTCGACCAAGGGCCCCGGCTGGCAGACCATCCTGCAACGGCAGATCCAGCTGATGGCGCTGTGGCGCACCGACCCGTTCTCGGTCGACGAGGCCAAGGTCCACTCGGTCGACAAGGACCTCGTCACCGTCCGCCTCGGCCCGGACAAGGTGCTGGCCACCTACGGCGACGTCAACGCCCTGCCGGACTACCTGGCCAACCCCGAGCAGGTCGACAGCATGGGCGCGGACATCCTCATGCCGATCCTGCAGGTGATCCGGCAGGAGGGCTTCAACGCCTTCACCAAGCTGCTCACCGGCCGCGACCCGGCGGAGCGCTTCGCCCTGGCGCCGTTCGGGCCGACCGGCTGGGGCCTGGTCGACGCGATCGTCGAGACCACCGCCCTGGACCAGCTCACCGCCGGGTTGGGCCCGGCCGGGCAGGACCACTACCGCGGCCTGCTGGCCCGCAACGCCTGCCATTTCGCGCCGTACTCCTGGCACCGCTGGAGCACCGCGAACACGGTGGCCCGGCAGTTCGCGGAGAGCTACTTCAAGACTAAGAACCCTGAGGATCTGCGCCAGGCGCGCAACTACGGCGGATACGCCGACCACTTCCTCGAGGACTCCTTCGCCGCCGGCCACCTCATCGACAAGACCCTGGTGATGCAGTGGTTCGTGGAGTGGGCCGGGGACAGCGACCTGCTGCCCGACCACGACGTCCTCCGCTACATGACCGCCGCGCTCCAGCCGGGACTGCAAGCCGGGGCCCGGCTCTACGACCCCGCTTACGCCGGGCCGTCGCACGACCCGCAGACCGTGCAGGAGCTGCGCAGCCTGGCCATCCGCGCCACCGGCGGCGGCAACGGCCCGGGCCGCGAGCGCGACCAGCTCACCGGCTACCTCGACTACCTGACGTTCCTCACCAGCGCCGCCTCCCAACTCGCGGCCGCCGAACTGCACGACCACTACAACGGGAACTCGCTGTGGGTGGCCTCGGCCGCGCAGCCGACCGCCTACCGGATCTGGGGCGACGACACGCTGCTGTCCGGCGCCGGCGGCGGCCCCGGCGTGTTCACCACCGCCGAGACGGCCCAGATGTCCCGGACCGCGCTCGACGAGATCATGAAATTCGGCGGGACGTCCATCGACCAGGCCAAGATCCGCAGCCGGTTCCCGACCCGGGCCGGGTCCAGCCAGAACCAGATCACCGACCTGCGGACCTGGGCCACCGGCCAGAAGGCCTGGGTGGAGGAGAACGTCTTCACGCCCTTCGCCGACAAACTCAAGGACCTGTTGTTGCAGCTGAGCTCCCCGCGCCTGGGTGTGGTGTCGCGCGACGAGCCGATCGGCGAGCAGTGGTACACCGGCCTCGGGGACAAGCTGGCCTTCGACCAGGTCGCGCTGCTGCCGGACGGGGACAGCCTGTTCCTGGCCTCCGACGGCTACCTCTACGAGGCCGACGCGCGCACCGGCGCCATCCGCAAGAACAAGACCATGACGCTGCCGGACACCACCCTCGGCAGCAAGACCAACTCCCTGGCCATGGACGACAACCAGGTCTACGTCGGCATCAACGGTCACGTGCACGCGGCCCCGCGCAACGGGGCCTGGGGCGGCGGGCCGACGTGGAGCACCGACGCCCTCGGCGTCCGGGACAGCCTGCTGCCGGTGGCCGTGCTGCTCGCCGGCAACCGCCTGTTCGCCGCCTGCCACGGCTATCTGAGCGAGATCGACAAGAGCAACGGCAAGGTGCTCCAGCGCATCGCGTTCGGCAAGTGGTGGCAGGCCGGGCTGTTCCCGGTGGACCTGGCCACCGACGGCGAACTGATCTACGCCGGGACGCACGGCGCCGCCTACGCGGTGCGGCTGCACGGCAAGTGGGACGACAAGTGGGTCTGGTCCACCAAACAGCACCTGGGCAACCCGGGCGTCGACCAGACCGTGCGGATCCTGCTGAAGGGCGACCGGCTGTTCGCCGCCACCAACGGCTGGGCCTACGAGATCCGGCGGTCCAACGGCGACGTGCTGCAGAGCCTCCGGTTCCACGACGCCGGCGCCGCGGATCAGCCGGCGCACCTGGCCGGCGACGGCGGCCGGCTCTATATCGGCAGCCACGGCGTCGGGTACGCGCTGCCGCTGGATGTGCCGTGGGGCAAGGACCCGCTGTGGCGCACCGAGCGACTCAGCGTTCTGCGGGAGCATGCTCCGGCCGCGATGCTGTACATCCAGGACCGCCTGTTCGCGGGCTGCGACGGGTACGTCTACGAGGTCAACCTGCTCGACGGCACCCTGCAACAGCAGTGGCTGCTGACCTCGCTGCTGTCGACCGGGCTGAACTTCGACACCGAGCTGGCGACCGACGGCGGCGGCCGCTTCTACGCCGGGCTGCACGGCTACGCCTACGGGATGCTGCTGGCGAGCACGCTGGTCACTCCGGCGGCGGCCTGGCCCTTGAGCGGGCTGGTCGCGGGGAAGGTGCCGGACCGGCGCGGCTTGTTCCCGGCGACCGCGCAGAACGTCACGTTCTCCGCCACCGAAGGGATCGGCGGGTTCGCGAACTTCGTCGGTGACGGCGCGATCTCCACCTCCGGCCCGGTGCTCGACACCGCGGCGCGCAAGCCGTTCACCGTCTCGGCCTGGGTCCGCCTGAACCGCCTGCCGGACGCCCAGAAGTACGCGGCGGTCCTGTCGCAGTCCGGGACGCAGGTCTCGACGTTCAGCCTCGGCTACTCGGCCACGCTCGGCGGCTGGGTGTTCGAGCGGGCCGCCGCCGACGCCCCGAACCCGGTCGTGAACCGGGTGGTCGCCAAGGTGCCGCAGACCCCGGGGGTCTGGACCCATGTGGCCGGCGTCTACGACCCGGACGCGCGGACCGCCGGTGGGAAGCAGTTCACTGAGATGCGGATCTACGTCGACGGCACCATGCTCGGCGCGCTGGAGGTGGAGCCGAACCACGCCTTCGCCGCCGCCGGTCCCTTTCAGATCGGCGTCGCTCGGGCCCTGGGCCGGGCCGATGGTCATCTGAACGGCGCGGTGCGGGACGTGCGCGTCTACCGGCAGGCGCTGGACGAGCTGCGCTTGGAGCCCGACGCGGCGGCCTTCTGGCGCCTGGACGAGACCTCCGGGACCGTGGCGCACGACGCCGAACGCCGGCACAACGCGACCGCCACGGTCATCCGCTGGCAGCCCGTCCCCGGCGTCGGCGGGGTCGCGGGCTTCGAGAACTCCGTCAGCGGCATCGCCACCTCCGGCCCGGTCCTGAACACCGGCCCCTCCGGCAGTTTCACGGTCGCCGGCTGGATCTCGCTGGACCGGCTGCCCGGCGGCAACACGTTCCTGGCGGCGCAGGACACCGGGCAGTCGTCGGTCTTCAGTCTGCAATACGCGGTGTCCACGAAGTCGTGGCACTTCACCCGCTATCTGACGAACGGCACGGAGACGAGTGTCGACTCCGGGATCCCCGTCAAGGCCGGTGAGTGGCACCACGTCGCAGGGGTCTACGACGCCGTGGCCGGGCTGATGCACGTCTACCTGGACGGCCGGCTCCGCGGCTCGGCGACGTTCCGGAACAGCAGCGCGATCAGCTCCTCCGGGGCGTTCACGATCGGCTTCGGCCGGCGGGGCGGGGCCGTCACCGGGCGGCTGCTCGGCGGGCGGGTACGGGACGTGCGGACGTATGTGCAGCCGTTGACGGCCGAACAGGTGCGGGCGTTGCTGGCGCGGTAGCGACGGAACGGTGATGGCAGCACCCAGATAGTGCCAGAACCCAGTGGCCCCGGCGGATTCTCTCCGCCGGGGCCACCTTGTCGTCCTTGTCACCGTCGAACGGACTCAGTACCCGATGATCAGTGCTCCAAAGCCAGCAGCAACGCCGCCGACCAGCTGAATCCGCGTGAGTTCATCGCCGATCCGTCCGTCGGGTTGTAGTTCTCCATCAGCGGGCCGTCGCTCAACATCCCCGCCGCGTTCGCACGCATCTTGTCCGCGAGTGCGGACGCGTCGGCGCGGTAGCCGTACCGTTTCAGCCCTTCGAGCGCGAAGTAGGCCTGGTCCATCCATACCGCGCCGCGCCAGTAGCCCGTCGGGTTGTAGTACGGCGAACTGGCCGCGACCGTCGGGAACGGCAACCGCGTGTTGAACTCGTTCGGGTCCATCAGCTTCGAACGGACCGCCGCCGCCTGCGCCTCACTGGCGACGCCGGCCCACAGCGGCACCGCGCCCTCGATGCCGCGCCCACGCGCGGTCAGCGGCTGCCCGGTCGCCAGCGAGGTGTCGTAGAACCAGCCGCTCGCCGGGTCGTACATCTTCTGCCGCACCGCTGCCGCCGTCGCGGCGGCCGAGGCGCGGAACCGGTCCGCGTCGCCCTTGCGGCCCAAGCGGTCGGCGATCTGGGCCAGGACACCGCTCTCGGCCGACAGGTAGGAGTTGAGGTCGACCGACTCCTGGGTCAGCGAGTACCCGACCGCCTTGCCGGAGGCGTCAGTGTTCGTCACCACTCCCGCGCCGAGCGCCGCGTCGAACCGCGGGGCGTTGTCCATCCCGCTCTCCCAGGCGGCGGCCTGACGCTTGTCCTCGTCGCTGGCGTTCGACGGATCGACGGTGGAGCCGTACTCCGCCAGGCCGTCGCCGTCGTGGTCCCGGTCGCGGTACCACCACTCGTGGTACGCCACCAGCTTCGGGTACATCTCGCGCAGGAATCCGACGTCGCCGTCGCTCTGGTAGACCGACCACACGGCCCACGCGGCGAGCGGCGGCTTGGAGTTGCGCTCGTTCCAGTTGCCGCCGCCGGTGCTCGGGTCGTTGTAGAAGATGCAGTCGGGGATCATGCCGGCGTCCTGCGGGCGGTCCGGATCGGAGGCGGTGACCTGGTAGTCGAACATCGACCGGATCTGGGATTCGGCCAGCGCCGGGTCGAACACGGCTGTGCCGACGGCCTGCTTCCACGTGTCCCAGGCCCACAGACCGCTGAACCACTTGTTGGAGATCGACGGCGTCACCCCGTCGTGCTTCAGCGCCCCGGCGGCGCCGCGCCAGTTGGTGGTCAGCGTCTCCACCGCCTTCACCGCCAGGCGGCGCTGGTCCCCGGCCGGGACACCGCGGATGGCGGCGGCGATGTAGCCGCGCCACCGCCGCTCGTCGTCGCCGACCACCGCTGACGGCGCCGCGAGCGTGTGCGCCACCACCGCTTGTTCGGCGGCGGCGTCGGCTGCCGTGAACGTGTAGGACTCCGTCCACGTCAACGCTCTGCTGCCGTGCGGCCCCAGGGACAGCGGCGCGTTCAGCGCTGTCGTGTAGGAGTCGCCCGCCACCGAAGTCGTCACCGGTTCGGCATGCGTCACCTGGAACCTCTCGGTGCCGTCGGTCAGGTAGTCCCATGTCTGGCGTACCTTCGCGAATCCGACCTCGACGCCGCGCGCCGTGGCCCGCAACGACGGTGCGCTTTTCATCGGCTCGTCGTCGGGCCGCAGCAGCGATCCGGTCCAGCCCGCGCCGAGCGTCCGCGACCGGCCGCTGGTGTTCTCCACGAAGGCCTGCACCAGCGCCGTGCGGTTGCTGGCGTACCGCAGCTCCATGGTGATGCGAAGCCCGTCGATGTCGAAGCTCTGCCGCAGCGATCCCGGCAGGGAGGTGAAGGCCGGATTCGTCGCCTTCGACAGGTCGATGGGCTGCCCGCCCTCGGTGAGCGTCAGGTGGCTGATTCCCTTGCTCAGCCACCACGGATACTCCTGCGCGATGTACAGCGGCCCGGTGAAGGCGCCGTAGGAGGAGGTGTCCCCGACCTTCGGCAGCGCGTAGGCGTGCCACGCGCCACGGTCGGCGAAGACGCCGATGGGATTGACGTCGGTGTTCGGATCCCCGGGCAGCGCCGAGGCCGGCACCCCTTGGAGATCAAGGACGTCGGCATACGACGCCGACAGGTCCGCCGGGGAAGCGGCCTGCGCCGCCGCCGACGGAAGCGCACAACTCGCACCGAGCGCCAGCACGGCCAGAGCTCGCAGCGAACGGGACATCTTCACCTTCCTTGCTTCAGGACCGCGACACCATGCGCGGCCAGATGGGAGGGACGACCGCCGGTCAGCAGGTCCACCGCATCAGCGGGTGCGGCGGCCAGCGAGACTTCGCGGTCGTTGTGGTTGAGCAGGAAGTAGTAGGAGTGGGAATCGGACCGGCGGCACGTGACCTCGACGCCGGCCGGCAGGCCGGGCAGCACCGGACCGACTCCGGCCGCGGCCAGCGCCGCGCTGAGGACCGCGCCGATGCCGGTGCTGCCGACCATTGAGGTGCTGATGCCAGAGCTGCTGGTGCCAGAACTGCCCCCGCCCGAGTCCCCGAGCGGACCGCCGCCGGCTTGCTCACCCGAACCCTCCGCACCACCCAGATCGCAGCTCACGTACCACGCGCCACCAGCACCGAACGCGTTGCGGGTCACCGCCGGCCGACCGGCCAGCACTCCCCGCCGATACCGCCCGACCACCTCAGCGCCGGTCGTCTCCACCCACTCGCTCCAGCGCGTCGCCGGCCAGCTCCGGCCGCCGATCTCGACCGCGACCGCCTCCCCGTCCGGAATCGGCCACCACTCGTCGACGGCCACTCCGAGCAGCTCCGTCAACGGCCCCGGATAGCCGCCGTCCAGCCCATCAATCCCCTGATGAACATGGTCCAGCTCGTCGACGATCCCGCTGAAGAACCCGCACACCAGCTGCCCGCCGCCCCGCACATACTCCGCCAGCCGGCCCGCGTTCTCCCGGCTGACCGAGTACAGGTTCGGCGCCAGCACCAGCCGGTACCCGGCCGGCTCGGCGTCCGGCGGCACGAAGTCCACCGCCACGTTCCGCGCGTACAACTCCGCGTACCAGCTCAGGATCTGCTCCTTGAGCCGCACCCGTGCCGACGGATGGTCCTCCGCCTCCAGCGCCCACCACGAGTTCCAGTCCAGAACGATGGCGACCGCGCTCTGCGACCGGCTCCCGGCGACCTCCGCCAGCAGCTTCAGCTCCGCGCCGAGCCGGACCGTCTCCCGCCATCCCCGCGTCCCGGTCCCGCCGTGGGGGAGCAGGGCACTGTGGAACTTCTCCGCCCCGGCCCGCGACGCGCGCCACTGGAAGTGCATCACCCCGTCCGCACCCCGGGCCACCGTCTGCACCGACCACAGCCGCCGCAGCTCCGGCGGCTTCGGCACGTTCACCGCCCGCCAGCTCACCGCCGACGGCGCCTGCTCCAGCAGCAGCCACGGCCGGCCGCCGCCGAGCGAGCGCATCAAGTCGTAGTTCATCGCCGCCGCCACGTGTGCCGAGGCGTCCGCGGGGTCCGGATACGCGTCGTCGGACACCACGTCCTCGTGGGCGGCCCACGTCCAGTAGTCGAGGTCCTTCATCATCGACATGAAGTTCGTCGTGACCGGGACCTGCGGCGTCACCTCCTTCAGAACGGCCCGCTCCGCGAGGAAGCAGGCGAGCAGCGCGTCGGAGCTGAACCGTCGCCAGTCCAGCAGCTGCCCGGGGTTGACCGGTCCCGGCGCGCGCCGCGGCGGTTCGATCTCCTCGAAGTGGGAGTAGCGCTGCGCCCAGAACTCCGTGCCCCAAGCGAAGTTCAGCTGCCCGATGTCGTCGCTGTAGCGGTCGCGCAGCCACCGCCGGAAGTCCCGCGCCGACTCCGCGCAGAAGCACTCGGTCACGTGGTCGCCGTATTCGTTGTGGATGTGCCACAGCGCGAGCGCCGGATGCTCCCGGTACCGTTCGGCGACCGCCCGCGCCAGCCGGGTCGCGGCCGCGCGGTAGATCGGCGACGAAGGGCAGTAGTGCTGCCGCGACCCGAATTCCAGGCGCACGCCGTCGGCCGTGACCGGCAGCGTCTGCGGGTACCGGCGGACGAACCACGCCGGCGGCGACGCGGTCGCGGTCGCCAGGTCGACGGCGATGCCGTGGGCGTGGAACAGGTCCAGCAGCCGGTCCAGCCAGCCGAAGTCCCACTCCTGCTCGGCGGGCTGCAACCGGGCCCACGAGAACACGCCCAGCGTCACCATCGTGACCCCGGCCTCGCCCATCAGCTTGGCGTCCCGCTCCCAGACCGGCTCAGGCCACTGCTCGGGGTTGTAGTCCGCGCCGTAGAGCAGCCCGCTGACACGGGTGATCATCCCTTCACCGCCCCTCCGAGCAGGCCGCTCACGAACTGCTTCTGGAAGACGAAGAAGATCGCCATCAGCGGCACCGTGGCCAGGAACGAGCCGAGGATCAGTCCGGCGTAGTCCACGTGGCTGTTGCCGACCAGCGTGTAGAGCGCGACCGGCGCGGTGTATTTGTCCTCGGAGTTCAGCATCAGCAGCGGCCACAGGAAGGCGTTCCACTGGCTCATGAACGTGAAGATCGCCAGCGCGCCGAGCTGCGGTTTGACCACCGGCAGCACGATGCGGAAGAAGGTCCGCAGGTCGCCGGAGCCGTCGATGCGCGCGGACTCGACGAGTTCGTCGGGGAAGTCCAGGAAGGCCTGGCGCATCAGGAAGATGCCGAAGGAGTTGGCCAGGAACGGCACGATCACCGCCTGGTAGGTGTTGACCCAGCCCAGGTTCGACATCATCTGGAACAGCGGGACCAGCAGCACCTGGAACGGCACCATCATCGTGGTCAGCACCAGGGCGAGCAGCGCTCCGCGACCGCGGAAGCGGTACTTGGCCAGTCCGTAGCCGGCCATCGCCGAGATCAGGCCGCTGACGAGCGTGTAGGTCACGGCGACGGCGACGCTGTTGAGCATCACGCGGGTGAACCCGATGGACTGCTGCAACGACTTCAGGTTGCTGAGCAGGTGCCCGCCGGGGACGAACGGCGGCGGGGAGTGGAAGAGTTCGTCGTTGCTGTGGGTGGCGGCGACGATCATCCAGTAGAAGGGGACGACGCTGATGAAGGCTCCGACGGCCAGGACCGCCAGGAACACGAATCGGCGCAGGACCTGTGGGTTCACCGTCATTTGCGTCCCCTCTCCTTCTCCGTGCTGCCGAAGACCCGGAACTGGATCACCGAGAGCACTCCGATGATCAGCACCACGGCCCAGGCGATCGCGGAGGCGTAGCTGAAGTCCATCTGGTCGAAGCCGACCTTGTAGAGGTAGAGGACCGGCGTCATGGTGGCGTTGTCCGGGCCGCCCTTGGTGAGGATGAAGTTCTCGTCGAACAGCTGGAGCGTGCCGATCGTGGAGGTGATCGAGCAGAACAGGATCACCGGCTTGAGCTGGGGCACCACGACTTTGCGGAACGTCGTCCAGGGGCCGGCGCCGTCGATGGCGGCGGCCTCGTACTGCTCCCGGGAGATGGCTTGCAGCCCGGCGAGCAGGATCACCGCGTTGTAGCCGGTCCAGCGCCAGGTGATGGTGCCGATCAGGGACACGCGCGCCCACACCGGGTCGTCCAGCCAGTCGACGGGGCTCCCCCCGAACCAGCCGATGATCTGGTTGAGCATGCCGCCGTCGGTCTTGAGCAGGACGCGGAAGACGACCGCGTACGCCACCAGCATGGTGATCGAGGGCAGGAAGAACGCGAGCCGCCAGGTGTCCTTGAACCGCAGCCAGGACTGGTTCAGCACGCCGGCCAGGACCAGTGCCAGCCCGATCATCAGCGGGACCTGGAAGACCAGCAGCAGGCCGGTGTTCCACAGCGACTTCCAGAAGATCGGGTCGTGCAGCATCCGGCGGTACTGCACCAGGCCGGACCAGGTCTGCACACCGCCTTCGTCGGTGGTGAAGCTCTGATAGAAGCTCGCGCACAGCGGATAGGCGAAGAAGACCACGAACAGGGCGGCGGCCGGTCCGGCGAACGCCCAGTGGATGACGCGGAAGCTTCTCCGGCCCCGGGGCCGGGCTCGCCTTGAGGGGGCGAGCCCGGTCCGGGCCGTGGGCGGTGCGGTGTCCACGGCCACGGCTTACTGGGCGATCTGGCGGCCGGTGGCCGAAGCGATCTGCTTCGCCGCCGAGTCCAGTTCGGCCTTCGGGTCCTTGCCGCCTTGCATCACCGAGGTGGTGGCGGTGGTGACCAGGTCCCCGGCCTTGGAGTAGTCACCGGTGTACTCCACCGGCTGGATGTCCTCGGCGAGGTCGGCGAAGGTCTTGAACACGGTCTTTCCGCCGTAGTAGTCCTGCGGCGCGGTGACGTACGGATCCGACAGCGCCGGGGTGAAGGCGGGGAACAGGCCCTCGTTCTTCAGCATCGAGACCTGGTTGGCCTGGTCGGCCAGCATGAACTGGATGAAGGCCCAGGCGGTGGCGGAGTTCTTGCTCTGCGCCGAGATGCTCAGCAGCGAGCCGCCGTTGTTGGCGGTGCGCACGCCGCCGTCGGCGAAGGCCGGCAGCGGCATCACGTCGAACTTGCCCTGCAGCTCCTTCATCTCGTCGGTGAGGGTGCCGGACCACCACGCGGCGGTCGGCGTGGTGGCGACCTTGCCGTCCTTGGTGGCCGAGACCAGCGCGTCCCAGCCCTTCTCGTAGTCGACCAGGCCCTTGTCGTTCAGTTCCTTCATGACGGTCATGGCCTTGACGGCGGCCGGGGTGTTCACCGCGATCTTGCCGTCCTTGAAGTAGCCCTGGCCCTGCTGCTGGAGCATGACCGCGAAGGTGCTGTCCCCGGTCGGGTCGACGACCAGCAGCTTCTTGCCGGTCTTGGCCTTGATCTGGACGCCGGCCGCGATGTAGTCGTCCCAGGTCTTTATGGATGCCGGGTCGACTCCGGCCTGCTGGAAGAGGTCGGTCCGGTAGAACACGCCGACCGGGCCGATGTCCCACGGCAGCGCGTAGGTCTTGCCCTTGTCGTCGCTGCCGGTGCGCCAGGCCGCGGCGTTGAACTGGCCCTTCAGCGGCGCGGCCAGCGTGGTCAGGTCGTAGAAGCCGGTGGGGAAGGTGCCGATGTAGCTCTGCATCTTCGGGCCCTCGACCTGCAGGATGTCCGGCAGCCCGGCGCCGGACTTCAGCCCGACGGTGATCTTGTCGTAGGCGTTGTCGTAGCCGATGTCGACCACGTCGATCTTCGTGCCGGGGTGTGCCTGCTCGAACGCCGGCGCCAGGCGCTGGAGGGCCTTGGCCGCCACGTCCCAGGACCAGATGGTGACCGTGCCGTCGATCTTCGCCTGCGCCCCCGTGCTGATCGCGGGCGCCGGGTCCTTCTTGCCGTTGCCGGTCGCGCAGCCGCCGGTCACCGCGAGCACCAGAGCGGTGATGCACGCATAACCGGCGATGAGTGCCGAACGCCGTGTTGTCCTCATTGACACCGAGCCCTCCTCTGCCGCAATACTGAATGCTGTATACAGCACACTGCATACCGGCTCCCCGTCAAGGGTTTGGGAACAGAAAGCAGGAAACCTGTGGGCCACCCGTACATCCCGAACAGCGATCCCGAGATCAGGAGGCGCATGCTCGCGGCGATCGGCGCGGGCAGCGTCGAGGAGTTCTACGCCGACATCCCCGACGCGATCCGCCTGCACCGGCCGCTGGACCTCCCGGCGCCGCTGCGCTCGGAGGCCGAACTGACCCGGCACATGGACGACCTGCTGTCCCGCAACACCCCGGCGCGGCTGAGCTTCCTCGGCGCCGGCTGCTACCGGCACCACGTCCCGGCGGTGGTGGAGGAGGTCGGCAACCGCAGCGAGTTCCTGACCGCCTACGCCGGCGAGCCCTACGAGGACCACGGCCGTTTCCAGGCGCTGTGGGAGTACCAGTCGCTGATGGGCGAACTGCTGGAGATGGACGTCGTCAACGTCCCGACCTACGACGGCTACCAGGCGGCGGCCACCGCGCTGCGGATGGCCGGCCGGGTGACCGGGCGCCGGCGGCTGCTGGTGGTCGGGCCGGTCAGCCCGGACAAACTGTCGAAGATCATTGATTACGTCCGGCCGGACCACGACGTCGAAGTGCTCGACGGACCCGCCGGCCCCTTCGGCTGGCAGGCCGCCGACCTCGTCGTCGGCGCCGATGTCGCGGCGGTCTACATCGAGGCCCCGAACTTCCACGGCGTCCTGGACCCGGCGCTGCCGCTGCTCGCCGACCGGGCCCATGCCGTCGGGGCGCTGCTCGTCGTCGGCTGCAACCCGATCTCGCTGGGCGCCGTCGCCCCGCCGGCGGCCTACGGCGCCGACATCGTCTGCGGCGACGTCCAGCCGTTGGGCATCCGCATGAGCTACGGCGGCGGCAACGCCGGGTTCATCGCCACTCGTGACGAGGAGCGGCTGGTGCGGGAGTTCCCGTCCCGGCTGTTCGGGGTCATCCCGACCGCCGTCGAGGGCGAATACGGGTTCGGCGACGTCTTCTACGACCGGACTTCCTTCGCCGTGCGCGAAGAGGGCAAGGAGTGGGTCGGCACCGCCTCCGCGCTGAACGGGATCATGGCCGGCGTCTACCTGGCGCTGATGGGCCCGCAGGGCATGCGCGAGATCGGCGAGACCATCCTCGCCCTCACCCGCTACGCCCAGGACCGGCTGGCCGAAGTCCCCGGCGTCGAGGCGCCGAACCGGGACCGGGTGAGCTTCGCCGACTTCGTGCTGCGGTTCACCGGCGGGCGGTCCGCTCAGGAGATCTCCGCCCTCCTGTTGGAGCGGGGCATTCAGGGCGGCCTGGTCCTGTCCGACAGCGATGCCCTGTTCTGCGTCACCGAGATCCACACCCGCGAGGACATCGACCACCTCGCCGCCATCCTCCAGGAGATCGCCCAGTGAGCGCGCCGTCGCCCCACACCCACGTCGAGCCCGCCGAGGCCCGCATCGCGCCCAAGCCCCGGCTGCGCCGCTTCCACCAGGCCCGCTGGGACGAGCCGCTGATCTTCGAGCTGACCAGCCCGGGGGAGCGCGGCGTCGGCGTCCCGGTCCCGGACCTGCCGGTGCCGGACCTGCCGCCCGGCCTGCGCCGCGCCGAGGCGCCGGCCCTGCCGGAGATGTCGCAGCCGCACGTCCTGCGCCACTATTTGCGGCTGTCGCAGGAGAACCTGGGCGTCGACCTGAACGTCGACATCGGCCAGGGCACCTGCACCATGAAGTACAGCCCGAAGATCAACGACGCGTTCGTCCGCGACCCGCGGATCAGCGAGCTGCACCCGCTCCAGGACGAGAGCACCGTGCAGGGCGTCCTGGAGATCCTGTACCGGCTCGAAGGGCTGCTGAAGGAGATCTCCGGCATGGACCGCGTGAGCCTGCAGCCCGGCGCCGGATCCTCGGCCATCTACGCCAACGTCACGATGATCCGCGCCTACCACGCCGCCCGCGGCGAGGGCGACCAGCGCGACGAGGTCATCACCACCCAGTTCTCCCACCCCACCAACGCCGCCGCGCCCAAGACCGCCGGCTACAAAGTCATCACCCTGATGCCGGACGCCGACGGCTATCCCGACATCGAGGCGCTCAAAGCCGCGGTCGGGCCGCGCACCGCCGCGCTGCTCATCACCAACCCCGAGGACACCGGGATCTTCAACCCGCGCATCGAGGAGTTCGTCCGGATCGTGCACGAGGCCGGCGGCCTGTGCTGCTACGACCAGGCCAACGCCAACGGCATCCTGGGCATCACCCGGGCCCGCGACGCCGGGTTCGACCTGTGCCACTTCAACCTGCACAAGACCTTCTCCACCCCGCACGCCTGCGGCGGCCCGGCCGCCGGCGCCAGCGCGGTGACCGAGGCGCTGGCCCCCTTCCTGCCCCGCCCCACGGTGGAGTTCGACGGATCGCGCTACCACCTGGACGACGACCGCCCGGAGTCGGTCGGCAAGATCCGGCCGTTCTACGGCGTGGTGTCCAACCTGGTCCGGGCCTACGCGTGGATCATGGCGCTGGGCGCCGAAGGCCTGCGGGACGTCGCCGAGACCGCCGTACTGAACAACAACTACCTGATCCACAAGGTGCTCCAGATCAAGGGCGTCTCCCTGCCCTACGCACAGGGCCGGCGCCGCATCGAACAGGCCCGCTACAGCTGGGAGCAGCTGAACGCCGACACCGGCATCCACTCCGAGCAGATCGGCTACCGCGTCAGCGACTTCGGAACGCACTACTGGACCAGCCACCACCCCTACCTGGTCCCGGAACCGATGACCCTGGAGCCGACCGAGTCCTACTCGCAGGCCGACCTCGACGAGTACGCCGCGATCCTCGCCGAGGTCGCGCGCGAGGCGTATGAGGACCCCGAGACAGTGCGCACCGCGCCGCACAACGGGCCGATCCACCAGATGAAGGGCGAATCCCTGGACGACCCGGGGACCTGGGCCGTGACATGGCGCGCCTACCAGCGGAAGTTGGCGTGATGAGGACCGCACACCACAAGGCCGCCTCGTGAAAGTCGGCCTGGTCGTCAACCCGGTCGCCGGCGTCGGCGGCCGGGTCGGCCTGAAAGGCAGCGACAGCCCGGAGGTCCAGCAACAAGCCTTCGCGCTGGGCGCGGTCGCACGTGCGGGGGAGCGGGCCGCGACGGCGCTGCGGGAGTTGCTTGCCCGGCGTCCGGACGCCGCCATCCTGACCGCCGCCGGAGCGATGGGCGAGGAGTCGGCGCGCGCGGCCGGACTCACCCCGATGGTCGTCTACGTCCCCGGCGAGCCGACCTCGGCCGCTGACACGGTCGCGGCGGCCCGGACCCTGGCACCCCACGTCGACCTGCTGCTGTTCGCCGGCGGCGACGGCACCGCGCGCGACATCCTCGAAGCCGTCGGCGACTCACTCCCGGTGCTCGGCATCCCCACCGGCGTGAAGATGCACTCCGCGGTCTTCGCGGTGAACCCGCGCGCCGCCGGGGAAGTCGCCGCCTCCTCCTCTTCCTCCTCCCGCCTGCGCGACGCCGAGGTCGTCGACCGCGTCGACGGCACGACCCAACTCTTCGGCCACCTCCGCGTACCCGACATCCCCACCCGCGTCCAGCAGCGCAAAACCGGCAGCTCCGGCATCACCCCCGACGCCGTCTCCGGGATCGCCGCCGAACTCGCCGACCTGCTCACCCCCGGCGAACTGCTCGTCCTCGGCCCCGGCACCACCACCCGCGCCATCGCCGCCGCCTGGGGCGTGGACATCCCCGTCCTCGGCGTCAGCGTCCTGGCCGACCAGACGCTCGTCGCCGCCGACGTCAGCGGCGACGAACTCCTCAAACTCGTCACCGCCACCCCGGCACGCATCGCCGTCACCCCCATCGGCGGCCAGGGCTTCCTGCTCGGCCGCGGCAACCAGCAGCTCACCCCCGAAGTGCTGCGCCGAGTCGGCCTGGACCGGCTGCACGTCGTCGCCACCGAGGCCAAGATCGCCGCGCTCGGCGGCCGGCCGCTGCTGGTCGACACCGGCGACGACCGCCTCGACGCCGCCTTCCCCCGCTACTTGCGGGTCATCAGCGGACACCGCCGTACCATCCTGTATCCCCTGCACAGCGAAAGGCACTGAACCATGATCGACCTGACCGGGAAGTCCGCGATCGTCACCGGCGGAGCCTGCGGCATCGGCCGCGCCACCGCCACCCTGCTGGCCGAACTCGGAGCCGGCGTCGTCATCGCCGACCTCGACGCCGACCGCGGCGAGCAGACGGCCCGGGAGGTCGGCGCGACGTTCGTCCGGTGCGACGTGTCGCAGGCCGCCGACTGCGACGCCGTAGTGCGGGCCGCGGTGGCCGCGCACGGCGGCGTGGACGTGCTGTTCAACAACGCCGGGATCATCCGGCGCTCGACCGTGCTCGACATCGCCGAGGACGACTGGGACCTGGTGATGGCCGTGAACGTGAAGTCGATCCTGCTGATGAGCCGCCGCGTGGTGCCGCTGATGGCGGCGGCCGGCGGCGGCAGCATCGTCAACACCGGCTCCGGCTGGGGCATCAAAGGCGGGGCGAGCGCCATCTCCTACTGCGCGTCCAAGGGCGCCGTGGTCAACATGACCCGGGCGATGGCCATCGACCACGGCCCGGCGAACATCCGCGTCAACTGCGTGTGCCCGGGCGACACCGCCACCGGCATGCTCGCCGACGAGGCCCGGCAACTCGGCGAGAACGTCGACGCCTTCTACGCCGACGCCGCCGTCCGGCCGCTGGGCCGCATCGGGCAGCCCCGGGACATCGCCCAGACGGTCGCGTTCCTGGCCAGCGACGCCGCGGCGTTCGTCAGCGGCGCGGTGCTCGCCGTGGACGGCGCCGGCACGGCGTGACCGGCGCGCCGACGCCGCGACGCACCGTGGGCGTCCGTGCGAAAACCGGGGCGCGGTACGGAACAATGTGGCCGACGGGTGGAGCAGGAGAGGTGACTTCTCAGATGGCGATCGAGCGGCGTCCGCTACGCGAGCAGATCAAGGACGTGCTCCTGGAACGCCTGGGCCGGGGTGAGTTCGACCCGGACCAGCCGATCAACGAGGTCCACCTCGCCGCCGACCTCGGCGTCAGCCGCACCCCGCTGCGCGAGGCCCTGATCGGCCTGGAACGCGAGGGCATCATCATCAGCGAACGCGGCAAGGGCTTCCGCTTCGCCCCGATGAGCCCCCAGGAGTTCCGCGACCTCACCACCATCGTCGCCACCCTGGAATCCCTGGCCCTGGAACTCTCCTCCCCGGAGCACCTGAAGCAGATCGCCCCCCGGCTGCTGGAGGAGGCCCACGCCTTCTCCGCAGCGCAGGCCGAACTCGGCGTCATCGAGCGCTACGACGACGAATGGCACGACCAGCTGCTGTCCGGCTGCCGCAACGACCGGCTGATGGACCTGATCACGACCCTGAAACTGACCATGCACCGCTACGAGCGCGTCGTGGTCGGCGACCAGCAGGTCCTGGAACGCTCGGCCGCCGAACACGAACGGATCGCCGAATGCCTGCTCGCCGAGGACCTGCCGGGCGCGGTGGCGGCGCTGAAGACGAACTGGGACAGCGGCATGCACCGGATCCTGGAGAAGCTGGGAACGTGAACGAGCCGGCCCAGTCCGACGCCGCCCTGCTCGCCGCGGCGCGCGCCGGCGATCCGGCGGCCTTCGACCGGCTGATGGCGCCGTACCGCTCGGAGCTGACCGCGCACTGCTACCGCATGCTCGGCTCGCCCTTCGACGCCGAGGACGCGGTCCAGGAGTCGTTGCTCAGCGCGTGGCGGGGGCTGGGGTCGTTCGAGGGCCGCAGCTCGGTGCGGACCTGGCTGTACCGGATCGCCACCAACGCGTGCATCCGCCTGGGGTCGCAGCGGTCGCGCCGCCTGGTGTCGCCGGACTTCGGCCCGTCTCGCACCGTCGCCGACGACCTCGGCCGCCCGATCACCGGACCGGTCTGGGTCGAGCCCTGGCCGCAGGAGGCCGCCGTCCCGGGGGCCGATCCCGCCGAGGCCTATCTCCACCGCGAAGGCGTCGAGCTGGCCTTCGTCGCGGCGCTCCAGCACCTGCCCGCGACGCAGCGCGCGGTGCTGATCCTGCGGGAGGTCCTGGAGTTCTCCGCCGCCGAGACCGCCGAGCTGCTCGACACCTCCGTCGCCGCCGTCAACAGCGCCCTGCAACGTGCCCGCCAGACCATGGCCGCCCGCCCCGGCGCCGCGCCGGCCCGGCAGCGCGCCGAGCTGGCCGAGCTCGGCTCCGACGGCATCCGCGCGCTCGTCGACGACTTCGTGCGCGCCTGGGAGAGCGCCGACGTCGACGCGCTGGTCGGGCTGCTCACCGCCGACGTCCGCTTCACCATGCCGCCGCTGCCGGCCTGGTTCGACGGCCGGGACGCCGTCGCCGCCTTCTTCGCCGTCGGCGTCTTCGCCACGCCGTGGCGGCTGCGCCCGGTCGCGGTCAACGGCCAGCTCGGCTTCGCCTGCTACCAGCAGCAGGATCCGCAAGGCCCGTTCCGCCTCGGCGCGCTCAACCTGCTCTCGCTGCGCGCGGGCCGGATATCCCAGGTCAGCGCCTTCGTCGACCCCGACCTGCTGGTGCGGCTCGGGATACCCGAAGCCCTGTGACGACCTCGGCTGGAAAAAACTTCGCCGCGAACCGATGAGCCGGCGCGGGCCGCTGTCTCTACCCCGGTGAAGCGTGCGAGAAGCGCACGCCGCATCCCCACCGGAGGAACCCATGCGCAAGCTCATCGTCGTCGCCATCATGTCCCTCGACGGGTACGTCGCCGGCCCCGGCGGCGACGTCATGGTCCTGCCGATGGACCACTCCTTCGACGAATACAACCTGGAGAGGATGAAGGCCGCCGGCACCAGCCTGCTCGGTGCCCGCTCCTACCGCTTCTTCAAGGGCTTCTGGCCCACCGTCGAAGGCAACCCCGCCTTCGGCCCGGTGCAGCAGGAGTTCTCGCGCCTGGACAACGCGATCCCGAAGGTCGTCGTCTCCGACAGCCTGACCGCGGACGACACCGCGCCGTGGACCGACACCACGACCATCGTCCGCCGCGCCGACGCCCACCGCGCCGTCGCCGAGCTGAAGGAAGGCCAGGAGTCCGAAGGCGACATCGTGGTGTGGGCCAGCCGGGTCCTGTGGACCGACCTGCTGGCCGCCGGCTTGGTCGACGAGCTGCACCTGATGATCGGGCCGGTGGTGCTCGGCGACGGCGACGCGGCGTTCGCCGGCGGCAAGCCGCCGGCGCTGACCCTGATCGACATCCGGACTTGGGAGGGCTCGAGCAACGTCCTGCACCGCTACGCCGTGGCGAACAGCTGACCGCGCAACACCTCGGCGGCTTCCACCAGCGACGGTCCGTACCAGGTCAGGTGACGGCCGGAGACCAGCGCCGACGGCAGGCCCGCGAACGCCTCGGGCCCGTCGTCGGCGCTGAACGCGTACGGCTCGTCGGGCAGCACCACCAACTCGGCGCCGCTCGCGCGCAACTCCTCCAGCGGCACCTTCGGGTAGCGCTCGGCGTGGCCGGCGTAGACGTTGCGCACGCCGAGCCGCGCCAGCACGTCCCCGGCGAACGTGTCCCGGCCCAGCACCATCCACGGACGGCGCCAGATCGGGACGACCGCCGGGACCGACGCCGCCGGGACCGGAAGGTCCGCCCACGCGGCCTCCGCCCGGTCCAGCCAGCCGGGCCGAGCCAGCCCGCAGCCTTCGGTCAGCATGGCGTCCAGCGCGGGGAACGCCTCACCCAGGGTCCTGATCCGCGTGACCCACACCTCGACGCCGGCCTCGCGCAGCGCGTCGAGGTCGGCGGCCCGGTTCTCCTCCTCGTTGGCCACGACCAGATCCGGCCGCAGCCCGACGATCCGCGGGACGTCAGGGTTCTTCGTCCCGCGGATCCGTTCCACGTCGAGCCCCGCCGGATGCGTGCACCAGTCGGTCGCCCCGACCAGCAGCCCGGGTGCCGTCGCCGCGAGCGCCTCCGTGAGCGAAGGCACCAGCGACACCACCCGCCGCACCGGCACAGCACCAACCTCCGTCTAACGGTCTATCGGCCTATCCGCTTATCCGGCTCGCCGTCTAGAAGTCGTCGTCGAACGAGACGCTACCGGCGACCGCCACTTGATACGCCGAGACCCGCCGCTCGAAGAAGTTCGACAGCTCCTGCACGTCCTGCAACTCCATGAACGCCAACGGGTTCGCCGACCCGTACAACGGCTCCAGCCCGAGCTGGGCCAGCCGCCGGTCCGCGACGTGCTCCAGGTAGCCGCGCATGTCGGCCACCGGCAACCCCGGCACCCCGCTCCTGCCCCCGAGCCCACCCGCGAGCAGATCCTCGGCGAACTGCGTCTCGCAGTCCACCGCCTCGGCGAGCATCTCCCGCACCTTCCGGGCCGTCTCCTCGTCGAACAGGTCCGGCTCCTCGGCGCGCACCGTCTCCACCACGTCGAACGCGAACGCCATGTGCATCGACTCGTCGCGGAACACCCAGTTGGTGCCCGACGCCAGGCCGTGCAGCAGCCCGCGCGAGCGCAGGAAGTACACGTACGCGAACGCCCCGTAGAAGAACAGCCCCTCGATGCACGCCGCGAAACAGATCAGATTCAGCAGGAACGCCCGCCGGTCGTCCCGCGTCTCCAGCCGGTGCAGCGAGCCGAGCGAGTCGATCCACTTGAAGCAGAACTCTGCCTTGCGCCGGATCGACGGGATGTTCTCCACCGCCGCGAACGCCGCCGCCCGCTCGTCCTCGTCCGGCACATACGTGTCCAGCAGGTTCAAGTAGAACTGCACATGCACAGCCTCCTCGAACAGCTGCCGTGACAGATACAGCCGCCCCTCAGGGCTGTTCACATGCTGATACAGGTTCAGCACCAGGTTGTTCGCCACGATCGTGTCGCCGGTGGCGAAGAACGCGACCAGCCGCGACACCAGGTGCCGCTCGGCGGGCGAGAGGCGGTGCAGATCGGCGAGGTCGCTGTGCAGGTCCACCTCCTCGACCGTCCACGTGTTCTTGATGGCGTCGCGGTAACGGTCGAAGAAGGCCGGGTAGCGCATCGGGCGCAAGGTCAGGTTGAGACCGGGATCGAGCAGCATCAGAGATGGTCCTTTACTGGCAGGCTTCGCAGGCTTCGGGGTTCTCCAGCGAACAGGCGACGGCCTCCTCGGAGACGACGGCGACCTCGGCCACCGCCGTCCCCGCGGTCGCCGCACCCGTCACCGCCGCTCCCACCGTCGCCTGCTGAATCCGCGTCGCGGGCCGCGACCGCAGGTAATACGTGGACTTCAACCCGGCCTTCCACGCGTACATGTACATCGACGACAGCTTCCCGATCGTCGGCGCCGCCTGGAACAAGTTCAGCGACTGGGACTGGTCCACGAACGGCCCGCGCGCCGCCGCCAGATCGATCAGCGCGCGCTGCGGCAGCTCCCACGCCGTCCGGTACAGCGCCTTCAGCTCGTCCGGCAACGCCTCGATGCCCTGCACCGAGCCCTCCGCACGCTTGATCGCCTCCCGCACCGCCGGCGTCCACAGCCCCAGCGCCTTCAGCTCGCCGACCAGCGCGCTGTTGATCTGCAGGAACTCACCCGACAGCGTCTCGCGCTTGAACAAGTTCGACACCTGCGGCTCGATGCACTCGTAGCAGCCGGCGATGGAGGCGATGGTCGCGGTCGGCGCGATCGCCACCAGCAGCGAGTTGCGCAGCCCGGACGCGGCGACCCGGGAGCGCAGCGCGCCCCAGCGGCCGGCCAGCTCCGGCGCCGTCGCCACGTTCCACAGGTCCGGCTGCAACACGCCCGCGGCGGCGCGGGTCTGGTCGAACGCCGGATGCGGGCCGAACCGCTCGGCCAGCCCGGCCGATGTCTCCAGCGCCGTCAGATACACCTCCTCGGCGATCCGCGTCGACAGCTCCCGCGCCCGCGGGTCGTCGAACGGCAGCCGCAGCGCGAAGAACACGTCCTGCAACCCCATCAGGCCCAGGCCCACCGGACGCCAGCGCGGGTTCGACACCGCGGTCTGCTCGCTCGGGTAGTAGTTGATGTCGATGACGCGGTCCAGGAACACCACCGCGGTGCGGACCGTCGCGCGCAACCGGTCCCAGTCCACGGCCTTCCGGTCCGCGGTCAGGTGCGCGGCCAGGTTGACCGAGCCCAGGTTGCACACCGCGGTCTCGGTGTCGGAGGAGACCTCGATGATCTCAGTGCACAGATTCGACAAGTGAACTGTGTTGCCCGCGACCGCCGTCTGATTGCACAGCCGGTTCGACGCGTCCTTGAACGTCATCCAGCCGTTGCCGGTCTGCGCCAGCGTCCGCATCATCTTGCCGTAGAGCTCCCGCGCCGGGACCTGTCGTACGAACCGGCCCTCGGCCTCAGCCCTCCGATACGCCGCGTCGAACTCCGCGCCCCACAGATCCGGCAGCTCCGGCACCTGGTCGGGGTCCATCAGCGACCACGGCTCGTCGGCCTCGACTCGGCGCATGAACTCGTCCGGGATCCAGTTCGCCAGATTCAGATTGTGGGTGCGGCGCGCGTCCTCGCCGGTGTTGTCCCGCAGTTGCAGGAACTCCTCCACGTCCGGGTGCCACGGCTCCAGGTAGACGCACGCCGCGCCCTTGCGCCGCCCGCCCTGGTTCACCGCCGCGACCGAGGCGTCCAGCGTGCGCAGGAACGGCACGATCCCGTTCGACCGGCCGTTGGTGCTGCGGATCAGCGCGCCGCGCCCGCGCACCCGCGAGAAGCCGATGCCGATGCCGCCGGCGAACTTCGACAGCCGCGCCACCTGGTGGTAGCGGTCGTAGACGGAGTCGAGCTCGTCACGCGGGGAGTCGACCAGATAGCAGGACGACATCTGGGTGTGCCGGGTGCCGGAGTTGAACAGCGTGGGGGAGCTGGGCAGGTAGGCCAGCGAGGACATCAGGCGGTAGAAGCCGACCGCCTCCGCGGGCTCCTGCGACAGGCCGGTGGCCACCCGCAGCAGGAAGTGCTGCGGCGTCTCGATGACGTGCCGGTTGACGGGGTGGCGCAGCAGGTAGCGGTCGTAGACGGTGCGCAGCCCGAAGTACTCGAAACGGAAATCGCCGTCCGGGTCGAGCGCGGCGTCGAAGATTCCGGCCGAGGCGGCCACGAAGTCCGCGGTGCCGTCGCCGATCAGGCCCTCCCGATGCCCGATGGCGATCGCCGCGCTGAAGGACGTCGCCCCCTGACCCGCCGCCTCCTGCGCGATCACCGCCGAGAGCAGCCGCGCCGCCAGCTTCGAGTACTGCGGCTCCTCGCCGATCAGCTCGGCCGCGCACTGCACCGCCAGCTCGGCCGCCTGCGCCGCGGTCGCCCCGATCGGCAGGCCCGCGAAGGTCTTGCGGGCGACCCGCCCGGCGTCCACGTCGGGGAGATCAGCCGCCCGGAGTGCGATGGACGCCTCGAGGGTCTGCACGGAGAGCTGCGCCGAGAGGTCTTCCCACACATCCGCACCGGACGCGTGGCCCGCACCGGACACACCGTCCGCGCCGCCCGCACCGTCACCGTCCCCGGCCGCCCCCACGTCGCCCCTGATGCCGACGCCGACCTGCGTGACCGTCACAGCCCATCTCCTCACCCGTCGTAGGTCCGGTCCGGACCCGCGCGAGGAGACGAGAAGGCAGCCGCGAGCGCGCGGCAGCTTCGCCGTCAGCCGTCCCGCGCGGCCTCGGACCGGCCGCGCCCCACGCCGGGGCACGGCACCGCTGGCAGGTCTTCGGACTCGCGGGCGTCCGGGGCGGACCCCGGAACCTACTGGCCGTCACTTCCCAGGCCGACGCCCTCAGGCGCCGTCCGGCCCAGTGTTGTGCACGACGACGGTCGTTCCCACTCACCGCTGCGGGGCAGTCCCGGACTCGCACCGGGTTCCCTCTTGCCTCGGCCGCCACCCCTTGCCCGAGGACGAGGAGCACGGCCGAACCAGCTGCGTCAGACACCATATCTTGTGGCGGCGCTGAATTCACAACCCACATACTGTGATTCAGGGGGCTTAGAGTCGACTACTGGAACGTCGCGTGCGCGGGCCGCAGGTAGATCCGCACGCGGTGCGGCGCGTCGCCCACCGGACCGTCCATCGGCAGCGAGTAGCGATCGGCGAGCACCGCGAAGAACTCCCCCTCGGGGTCCGGCTCGATCCGCTCCACCGTCCCGCGCAGCTCCAGATAGCGGTACGGCGCATCCGGGTCGTTGATCGACACCGCGGCGTTCGGCCGCTCGCTCAGCTCCTTGTACTTCGCCCGCTTGGTCGACGTCGTGAACGACAGGAACTCGCCGTCCCACAGGAACCACATCGGGTTCACATGCGGGGTCCCGTCCGCGCGGATGGTCGCCAGGTGGCAGAAGACAGGACGCTCGAGCAGGTCGGCGTGTGATTCGGGGATGACAGACATGCCTCTACTCCATACGGATCATCGGGGCTGCCGCAAGTCGCGATCGCACTCGCAGCGATCACGATCCCTGATCGCCGCACGCCGCGCCCGCGCGGTCGCAGCGGAGGGCCACCGAGTTCGCCGAGCGCGCCGAGCCGACTGCGGCGTCGGCTCGGCGAACCCGCGCTGGCTTGTCCCGTCTCGTTCCCTGCCAGACCCGTTCTCTCTCCGCCCCGTTCCGGGCCCGGCTCAGTCCCGGACCGCGACGACAGTCTTGCCGGGGCTGCGGTTCTCGGCCTGGGCGACATGCGCCTCGATCGCCTCGTCCCAGCCGACGACGCGCGGCGCCGGAAGCGTCAGGCCCTGCTCGACGAGCGTGAACACTTCTGCGATCAACGCCCCGACGGCGCGGGCGTCGGTCCGCGCCCGGTTGCTGATGCTGAAGCCGACGGTGGTCCAGTTGTTGCGGCGCAGATCCGCCAGCGTCGGGGCGGCCGGGTCGGGCTGCCCGGCGGCGGCGCCGTAGCTGACGTAGCGGCCGCCGGGGGCGAGCAGACCGAGCGAGGCGGTCGCCACGTCGCCGCCGATGGATTCCAGCACCACGTCGAAGAGTTCGTCGTCGTTGGCCTTGCGGGCCGCCGCCGCGAACTCGGCGTCGCGCACCGCGCGCCGGTAGCCCCCGGCGAGCGTGCTGGACGACCGCGCGCTGGCGGCGCCGACCAGGGAGCGCGGCGTGCG
>JABFXP010000365.1 GCA_013361685.1 Catenulispora sp. | reverse complement strand
GGCGCCGCCTCGGGCGGCGGGGTCGGCGGCGCGGCGAAGGGCGCGTCCCGGCCCTCGGCGCTGGAGGCGTTCATCGACGCCATGATCGACCTGGGCCAGACCGGGCAGATCTTCGGCGAGCACGGCATCGGCAAGACCGCCACCTTCGCCTCGCACATCAAGCGCACCTACCCGGACACCGAGCTGGTCTACATCCCGGCCGCCAACCTGGCGCCGGACGACCTGCTGGTGAACGCCCCGGTGCGGGACCCGCGCAGCGGCGAGCTGGTGCTGCGGCAGCTGGTGATGCGCCAGCTCGACCCGGGCCGCAAGTTCGTGCTCCTGATCGACGACTCGCTGCAGGCCGGGCCGGCGATCCAGTCGCAGCTGATGCAGATCGCCTGCAACTGGACCCTCGGCGAGCACGACCTGCGGGCCCTGGGCTGCATCGGGGTGTTCCTGGCCGACAACGAGTCGCTGGCCGAGACCGCGGCCCGGCGCAGCGACTTCGCGATCCTGGACCGGATGGTGACGATCCGGGTCACCGCCAACGACACCGCCTGGCGCGACGCGCTGCGCCGCACCTTCGGCCAGTTCGACCTGACCGGCGTGTTCCGGGTCTGGGCGTCGCAGCCCCCGGAGATCAGGCGGCTGCTGTCCCCGCGCACCCTGGAACACATCATCGCCAACGCCGCCGAGGGCTTCCCGCTGGTGTGGGGGCTCCCGCTGCTGAACGGCAGCCGGCTGCGGCTGGCGCTGCCGGCCGGCGAGGGCGGCCGCACCAAGGAGGTGGACCGCACCACGGAGATCCTGGACGCGCTGGCCGCCGCCCTGGGCGTGCCGAACCGGACCACGATCGCCGACCCGGTGCGCCGGCTGGTCCGCGCGGCGCTGAAGAACCGCTGGTGCGTGCTGATCCAGGGCCCGCCCGGCTGCGGCAAGACCGAGCTGGTGCGCGCCATGGTGCAGCAGACGCTGCACCGCGACCCGCTGTACTTCTCGCTGCCGGTGACCAACGTCGAGGACCTGTGCGCCCCGGTGCCCTCCCCCGACGGCACCCTGGACAACCTGCTGGCCGCCGGCTTCACCGGCGAGGAGCCGAAGGCCGTGGTCTGGGACGAGTACAACCGGCCCAAGGACAAGGCGGCCTTCGCCCGGCTGATGGAGATCACCCAGGAGTGGTCGGTGGCCGGGCGCCCGATCCGCAACCTGCGCGCGCAGATAGCGCTGCAGAACCCGCCCTACCACGTCGGCCGCAAGCTGCTGGTCTCCCGCAACAACATCGCGCAGGCCACCCGCTTCACCGCCTCGCTGGACATCACCCCGGAGGACATCCCGGCCAACGAGTGGCTGATCGCCCGCTACGGCGCCGTCGCCGAGACCGTGCTCGAGTGGTGGAAGAACGACATCGACGACGAGGGCCGGGACTGGATCACCAAACGCACCCTGGAGCGGCTGATCCGGCTGCACGGCCGCGGCCTGCCGCTCCAGCACGGCCTGGTCTACCTCGGCGACGGCGAGTACGCGCCGGTGCCGCTGGGCGCGCTGACCGCGCGCCTGGCCGGCTCGCAGCGCACCGGCCTGAAGGAACTGGCCGCGGACGTCGAGGCCTGGGAGGACCGGCTGGCCCGGGCGCTGGCCGGCAACACCGAGGGCGACGACGCCTCCGACGTGGTCCACCAGGTGTTCGCCAACGCCGAGCTGTCGCAGCTGCAGAAGCAGCGCGAAGTGGTGATCCGCCTGGCCGCGCACCTGCCGCCGAAGCTGCGCGCCACGTACCTGGTCGGCGCGTCCGAGGAGGCGCAGGCGTTCTGGGTCGGCATCCTCGCGGCTTGCCGGGCCCGTCAGGGTTCCGCCAGGATTCCGTGAACGGCCCCGTAGCGCAGAGGCAGGCGCACCGCTCAGAACGACACAAGCGACGCGGGGAACGCCGGTTCGAATCCGGCCGGGGCCACCGGAAGGCGTCAGGGGGCTTCAGATGGACGCGGACGAGCTGAGCCGCGCGCTGTCCGCGCTGGCCGCGCTGCCCGCCGACGACCCGGTGCGGCTGCGGGTGGAACGGGTCGCCGAGTCGCTCATCCGCGACGGCCGCAAGCAGCGGCAGCGGGCGCAGCGGCGGCTGCGGGAGGCCGCGGACCGGGCGGTGCTGGCGGCGACGGTCACCGGGGCGGCCGGGCGGCGGGAGGATGTGCCGCTGGGCGGCGTAGTGGGCTCGGGCGGCACTGCGGGCTCGGCTGGCATGGCTGGCTCAAGCGGCGCAGCTGGGTCAGGCGGTGTGGCCGGCGCAGGCGGTGCTGCGGGCTCGGCCGGTGTGGCTGGCTTGGGCGGTGCAGGCGGTTCGGGCAGCAAGGCTGGCTCAAGCGGCTTTGGCGGCACGGCAGGGCTGGGCAGCGTGGCGGGCTCGGGCGGCAGCGCCGGGTCGGGCATCGTGGGCGGCACGGCCGGTGTGCTGTCGCGGCAGCGGCGCTGCTACGTCTGCAAGCAGAAGTACGCCGAGGTGTCGGCGTTCTATCACCAGCTGTGCCCGGTGTGCGCGGCGGAGAACCTGGCGTGGCGGTCCGCCCGCACGCCGCTGGACGGGCGGCGTGCACTGGTCACCGGCGGGCGGGTGAAGATCGGGTTCCAGGTGGCGCTGATGCTGCTGCGGGACGGGGCGTCGGTGCGGGTCGTGACGCGGTTCCCGCACGACGCGGTGCGGCGGTTCCGGGCGGTCGAGGACAGCGCGAAGTGGCTCGACCGGGTCACCGTCACCGGGGTCGACCTGCGGGATCCGCGGCAGGTCATTGAGCTGTGCGACGGGTTGCTCGCCGACGGGGAGCCGCTGGACATCCTGATCAACAACGCCGCCCAGACGGTGCGGCGGCCCGAGTCCTCGTACGCTCCGCTGATCGCGGCCGAGCGGCGGGCGGCGGCGGAGCTCGGGCGCGGCGGTCCGGTGCGGGAGCTGGCGCCGATAGCCGGGTACCGGGAGATCGGCGCCAGCGCTCCGCAGGATGCTGAGGTGCTGGCGCTGGCCGCCGTCGACGAGAACGGCCTGCTCCCGGACCCTTCACCGCACAACTCCTGGTCGGCTGAGCTCGGCGAACTGGACCCGGTGGAGCTGCTGGAGGTCCACCTCGTCAACGCCGTCGCGCCGACGCTGCTGGCCGACCGGCTGCTGCCGCTCCTGACCGGCTCGCCGTTCCCGCGGCGCTACATCGTCAACGTCACAGCCGTCGAGGGCCGCTTCGAGGTGCGCAACAAGACCGCCGGGCACCCGCACACCAACATGGCGAAGGCCGCCCTCAACATGCTGACGCGCACCAGTGCCGAGGCGCTGGCCGCGCGAGGGGTGTACCTGAGCAGCGTCGACACCGGCTGGATCACCGACGAGAAGCCGATGCCGGCCAAAGACCGGCACGCCGCGACCGGCTTCCGCACCCCGCTGGACATCATCGACGGCGCCGCGCGGATCTACCAGCCGATCGTCAGCGGCGAGAACGGCGAGCCGTTGTTCGGCGTGTTCCTGAAGGACTACAAGGCGGTGGCGTGGTGACCGGGCCCGATTCCCCGTCCCGGCCCGCCGCCGAGCTGGCCCCGGTCCTGGCCTGGTTGCGGCGCGGCGAGGCGGTCCGGGCCCGCACCGACTTCCCGGCCGGCACCGCGCTCCCCGACGGCCGCCTCGACCTGTGCAAGCAGGACCTCGGCCCGCTCGGCGCCGCCGCCGTCGCCGACGCGCTGCCG
>JABFXP010000204.1 GCA_013361685.1 Catenulispora sp. | reverse complement strand
CTCTTCCGATCTATCAGGACGGCGCGGCGACGCTGCACGGCCTGGTGGCCGCGCAGGCGGCGCGCACCCCGCACGCGCCCGCCGTGCTCTCCGACGACGCCGGCCTGACGTACGCCGAGCTCGAGGCCCGAGCCGAAACGCTCGCGGCCCGGCTCGCCGCGCGCGGGGTCGGCCGGAACGATCTGGTGGCGGTGGCCCTGGACCGGTCGCCGGACCTGGTCGCGGGGATGCTCGCGGTGCTGAAGACCGGAGCGGCCTATGTCCCGATCGACATGGGATACCCGGCCGGGCGCATCGGCCAGATGCTCGACGACGCCCGGCCGGTGGTGGCGCTGACCAGCCGGGCTGCTGTCGGGCGGCTGCCTGCCGGGTTCCCGGCGGTCTACGTCGACGAGCCAGCGGTCTTTGTCGACGAGCCCGGTGCCGACAGTGCGGCCGAGTTGTCGCGGCCACCGCACCGGCAAGTGCAGCCACATCCCGAAGTCCTGCCCGACGAAGCCGCCTACGTCGTCTACACCTCCGGCTCGACCGGCCGTCCCAAGGGCGTCGTGGTCTCCCACCGCTCGGTGGTCGCCTACCTGACCTGGATGCAGGCCGAGTACCCGCTCGGCCCCGACGACCGGTTCGTGCAGAAGTCCCCGACCGGTTTCGACGGGGCGGTGCTGGAGTTCTATCCGGTGCTGTGCGTCGGCGGCGCGGTCGTCCTGGCCCGGCCGGACGGCCACCGGGAGCCGGAGTACGTCGCGGGGCTGATCGCCCGGCAGCGGGTGACCGTGGCGCAGTTCGTGCCCTCGCTGCTGCCGGTGTTCCTGGACGACGAGTTCGCGGCGAGCTGCAAGACGCTGCGCCGGGTCTTCTCCGGCAGCGAGGCGTTGCCCGCCGCCGTCCAGGAACAGTTCCGGCAGCGGTTCGACGCCGAGCTGGTCAACCTGTACGGCCCGACCGAGGCGACGGTCGACGTCGCCTCCTGGCGCTGCGAATCAGACCCCGGATCCGGCGTGGTGCCGCTGGGCTTCCCGGCCTACCGCACGCGGATCGAGGTCCTGGACTCCCACCTGCGCCGGGTGGCGCCCGGCGAGCCGGGAGAGCTGTACGTGTCCGGCGTCCAACTGGCGCGTGGCTACCTGGGCCGCCCGGGCCTGACCTGCGAGCGGTTCGTCGCGGACCCCTACGGCGCCCCCGGCGAGCGCATGTACCGGACCGGCGACGTCGGCCGGCGACGCGCCGACGGCGTGCTGGAGTTCGTCGGCCGCGTCGACGACCAGGTGAAGGTCGGCGGCGTGCGGGTCGAACCCGCCGAGGTCGAGGCCGCGCTGCTGGAGCATCCGGCGGTGCGGCAGGCCGCGGCGAAGGCGGTCACGACGCCGGGCGGTCAGCTGCGGCTGGCGGCGTGGGTGGCGCTGGATCAGGGTTCGACGAGCGACGCGGACCTGCGTGAGTTCCTCAGGGCACGACTACCCGAGGCCGCAGTGCCGAGCCGCATAGTGTTCCTCGACGAGCTGCCCCAGAACGCGCACGAGAAGCTGGACCGCGCGGCACTGACGCTGCCGGACCAGCAAACAGAGGCGGAGACCGCCGACCGCGGCGACCTCGCCGATCCTGCCGACCCCGTCGACGAGACCGAGCGCGAGCTCCTGACCGCCGTCCGCGACATCCTCGGCGTCGATCGCGTCACCTTGACAGAGGGCTTCATCGCCCAAGGCGGCGACAGCATCTCGGCGATCCGCCTGGCCGGCCGCGCCCGGCGGGCCGGCCTGAGCGTCACCACCGGCGACGTCCTGCGCGCGCCGACCCTGGCGGACTTGCTGGACATCGCCCGTTACGGCCAGGTGGCCGCTGAGCAAAGCGACCCCGAAGCCGTCGGCCGCTTCGACCCCACGCCGATCATGCGCTGGCTGCACGACGTCGGCGGTCCCCTCGACGCGTTCAGCCAGTCCATGGTGCTGCGGACGCCGGCTGACCTGACCGAGGACGAGCTGACCGCCTGCCTGCAAGCGATCATCGACCGGCACGACATGCTGCGCGCGCGGTTCATCGGCGCAGCGGACAAGCCCTGGCAGCCCGAGGTCCTTCCGGTCGGTACCGTCACCGCGTCGTCCTGCCTGCGCGTGGAATCCGCCGAGCAGGTGCCAGACCTCGAACTCCGCCCGATCGTCCGAGCCGGCCTGGAGCACGCACGCTCCGAGCTGAGCATCAGCGCCCCCCGCATGCTGCAGGCGATCTGGTACCGCCGCACCGGCCGCCAAGGCCGTCTTGCCCTGCTCGTGAACCACCTGGCCGTCGACGGCGTCTCGCTCCGGATCCTTCAGTCGGACCTCGCACAGGCCTGGCTCAGCCTCCGGCGGTCCGGCACGCCGCACGTCGCGCCGGTGCCGGTCGCGTTCCGGCGCTGGGCCGGTCTGCTCCAGCAGGACGCTCGCGCCCCGCGGCGTCGTAAGGAGCTGAGTTACTGGAAGGGCTCGCTGAGCGCGCAGCCGCTGATGCCGGGCGGTCGCGCACTGGATCCGGCCGTCGACACCATCGCCACGGCTCGCACCCGACGCTTCGACCTGCCCGCCGAGCTGACCGAACCGCTTCTGAACCGGGCCCCGGCGGCCTTCGGCACCGACATCAACGCCGTGCTGCTCGCCGGACTGGCCCTGGCCCTGGGCCAGTGGCGGGAGGGTGCTGATCTGAGCATCGCGCTCGAAGGCCATGGCCGTCACGAGGTCTTCCCCGGCGTCGATCCCGACCGCACCGTCGGCTGGTTCACCACCTTGTTCCCGGTGCGGATCGGCCTGGACGGCGCCGACCGGACGGATCCCCGGCGCGCGCTGGCCCGGATCGCCTCCCGGCTGGCCGCCGTCCCGGACAAGGGTCTCGGCTTCGGCCTGCTCCGGTATCTGAACCCTGAGACAGCCGGCGCGCTGGGCTCCCGGCCGCAGCCGGAACTCCTCGTCAACTACCTCGGCCGGTTCGGCGAGGCCGAGACGGACGACTGGGCCCTGGACGCCGACCATGACGTCGCCCTGGACGAGGCCGACGGCGCGATGCCGCTGGCGTTCGCCGTCGAGGTGAACTGCCTCGCCATGCCGCGCGAAGCCGGACACGTCTTCAGCGCGGTGTGGACCTGGGCCGCCGGGGTGGTCGACGACGAGGCCGTGGCGCGGCTGGCCGAGCTGTGGTTCGCGCGGCTCGCCGAGCTGGCCGCGCTCGCCGTCGAACCGCCGCCGCCCCCACCGGCGGCCACGGCCATGGGCTCGACTGCGACCGCGACCGCCACCTCTCCAAAGGGCCACTTCCCCGCGTCGCCCACTGCCTCACCACCATCGACCAGCTCCGCGCCGTCCCCCCGCCCCGGCCGCATCCCGGCCGCACCCGCTCCCGACCCCGACTCCGACTTCCGGGCCTTCTGACCGCGCAGAAAGAGACCGCCGTGACCGCCGTGACCACGTCATCCGTCGAGGACGTCCTCCCGCTCGCCCCGCTCCAGGAAGGCCTGCTCTTCCACGCCCTGTACGAGCAGGAGGCCAGAGGCCTGTATCTCACCCAGACCGCGATCCGCCTCACCGGGCCGCTGTCCGAGGACCGCCTGCGCCGCGCCGCGAGCGCGCTCCTGGCCCGGCACCCGAACCTGCGCGCGAGCTTCCGCTATCGCGGCACCGGCGAGCCGGTCCAGGTGATCCACCGCGACCCCGAACTGCTGTGGACCACCATCGACATCGCCGCCG
>JABFXP010000345.1 GCA_013361685.1 Catenulispora sp. | reverse complement strand
TTTTGAGGGCCCGCTCTTTTTTAGTGGGCGCTGCTGTACGTGCGCGCGGCCCAGTCCTGAAGGTGTGGCGCGTAGGCGATCAGGTCGCGGTAGGCCGCGGTGGCGGAGCGGTAGATGGAGTCCACCACGTCGTCGCAGACTGCTCCTACTTTCCAGGCTAGGAGGTAGCGGCACCAGAGGGGGGTGCCTGTCAGGGGTTTGACGGTTACGGTGGGGGTGGGGGCGAAGGTGGCTTGGACGGCGGCGATGCCGAGGCCTTCGGCGATCATGGCGTGGAGTTGGCTGCGGTCGCCGAAGAATTCGTGGACTGTTTCGGGGTGGAAGCCGGCGACTTGGCAGGCGGTGAAGAAGACGGCGGGCCAGCCGGCGCCGTCGTCGGGGGTGACGAACCAGGCGTCGGTGGAGAGGTCGGAGAGGGAGATTTCGGGGTGGGTGGCCAGGGGGTGGGTGGTGGGGAGGGCTACGAAGGTGGGTTCGGTGACGATGCCGCGGTGGGCTACTGCCGGGGAGTGGTGGAGTTCTTGGCCGGGGTAGTCGACGCCTACTGCTATGTCGATGGTGCCTTCTTCGAGGTGGGTCACTATTTCGGCGCTGGAGTAGACGCTGGTGACGGTCAGGGTGTGGTCGGGGGTGGCGGTGCGGAAGCGGGACAGGAGGCCGGAGAGGATGGGGGTGTTGGTGGCTGCCAGGCGGAGGGTGCGGTCGGGGCGGGTTGTGCGGGGGCCCAGGGCGTCTACGCGGGTGAGGACTTCGCGGGCTTGGGCCACTATTTCCGTGCCGAAGGGGGTGGGGGTCACGCCGGTGCTGCGGCGGTCGAACAGGGGCTCGCCGAAGAAGTGCTCGATGCGTTGGAGTTGGGTCGTCATCGCTGGTTGGGAGTAGCCCTGGCGGGCTGCGGCGCGGCGCAGGCTGCCGGTGTCGGCGATGGCGCACAGGGTGCGGAGGTGGCGCAGTTCCAGGCGTTCCATGGGTCCCCCTCTGTTATCGCGCGGCGCCGGCTCTGTTATGCGGGACGTCTTTGCTGAGGGGGACGGTGAACACGTGGTCGGTCACGGCTGGTGCTTCCTCACAGTCAAGGGGAACGTGATACGTAACATTGCACTGTGGGGATCGCTCGGCAACGGGTTTGGCTTACTTGGCTTGTGCGCCGGCGCGCAGTCGGCCGATGATCTGGGTCAGCAGGCGGGAGACCTGCATCTGGGAGACTCCGAGTTCGGCGCCGATCTCCGCTTGGGACATGTTGCGGAAGAAGCGCATCAGCAGGATCCGTTTGTCGCGTTCGCCGAGTTCGGCGAGCAGGGGCTTGAGGGTTTCGCGGTCGGTCACCAGGCTGAAGGCGGGGTCCTCGGCGCCGAGGAGTTCGCCCAGGGTGGCGCCTTCGCCGTCGGCCTGGGCCACCGGGACGTCGAGGGAGGCGGTGCTGTAGACGGCGGCGGCTTCCAGGGCGTCGACGATCTCCTCGGTGGTGGCCTGCAGGTAGCAGGCCAGTTCGCTCATCGTGGGGTCGCGGCCCAGCTTCTGGTTCAGCAGTTCCTCGGCGGGGCGCAGGGCTGCTGAGAGCTCCTGGAGGCGGCGGGGGACGTGGACGTCCCAGGTGGTGTCGCGGAAGTGGCGTTTGATCTCGCCGGCGATCATCGGGGTGGCGTAGGTCAGGAACGAGGTGCGGTAGTCGGGGTCGTAGTTGTCGACCGCCTTGACCAGGCCGACGTAGGCGACCTGTTCCAGGTCCTCGGGGGCCTCGCCGCGGTGGTGGAAGCGGCCGGCGATGTAGCGGGCGTAGGACATGTACTCGGAGATGATGTGCTCGCGCAGTTCGGCGCGTTCGGGATCGTCGGGGTCCAGGGTGGCCAGGCGGCGCAGACCGGCCAGGGCCGCGGCGCGTTCGCGGCCGCGGTCCGGGTCCGTGCGGGCTTGTTCCATCTCAACGGGACGGGTTGTGGCGCTTCACCAGGTCGATGCGCGCTGTCGTGCCGTCCCAGACCCAGGTCATGGTGTCCACCAAGGCGGTGAGGACCTTCCATCCGAAGCCGTCGCGGTCAGGCGGGCGCACGCCGACGGCTGAAGCACGCACCGTGACTTGCAGCGTGCCCGCACTCACCCGGACCCGGCACTCGAGGTCGCCTTTCGGTGGGCCGTCCGGGGGACCGTCGACCAGCAGGCCGCAGGTCTCGTCCACGGCCAGGCGCAGGTCGATGATCTCGGCGACGGTGTAGCCCAGGCGGGCGCCGAGTTGGGCCAGGGCCGAGCGCACCACGACGATGTAGTCCCTGTGGGCCGGCACCCTGATCAGTACGGATTCGATTCCGTTCCGGCTTGTCCCGTTGGCTCGCACCGTCTCCATGCTCGGCACCTTCGCACCTCCTGCTCCGCACCCGCTTGACCCGTGGAGCTTGGATCAAACGGTGCGGTGCCGGGTCAAACCGGGTCAGTCGAAGCGGACCGCCAGGACGCAGACGTCGTCGTCGGTGTCCGAGCGTGCGCCGGCCAGGATGCCGTCCAGGTAGTGGTCCAGGTTGGCGCCCGGCTCGCGGGCCTGGCCCAGCAGGTAGGCGGTGGTCTCGTCGTCGCCGACGCGGCGGCGCTCCACCAGGCCGTCGGTGTAGAGCAGCAGGACGTCGCCGGCGGCCACCGCGAGTTCGCAGTCCTCGTAGACGGCCTGGGAGTCGGCGCCGAGCATGGGGCCGACGTGGTCCTCCAGCAGGCCGGCGTCGCCGCCGTGGATCCGGATCGGGGCCGGGTGGCCGGCGTTGCCCCAGCTCAGGGTGCGGGTCCGCGGGTCCCACAGCAGGCAGCAGGCGCTGGCGATGGTGAACTCCGGCATGGTGTCCACCAGCTCGTTGAGCATCGTGAGCAGGCGGCCGGGGCGGGTCTCGGCCAGCGCCATGCCGCGCAGGCCGTGGTGCAGGTCGGCCATGGCCGAGGCGGCGGGCAGGCCGTGGCCGGCGACGTCGCCGATGGCCAGCAGGAGCTTGTCCTCGCGCAGGGGGAACACCGAGTACCAGTCGCCGCCGACGCCGGCCGCGGCGCTGGCCGGGCGGTAGCGGGCGGCGATCTCCACGCCGGGGTGCGCGGGCTCGTTGCGGGCGGTGCCGGGCACGATCGCCTGCTGGAGGGCCGAGGCGAGCTGGCGTTCGGCGTCGGCGCGGGAGCGCTGGGCGGCCAGTTGTACGCGGGCCACCTCCAAGGCGGTCTCGGAGCGGCGCCACTCGGTGACGTCCTGGATCACGCCGACGACGCGGTCGGGGGTGCCGCCGCCCGGGGCGCCCACGCCCTCGGCGGCCAGCCGGACCCGGGTCGGTTCGCCGCCGTAGTGCACGATCCGGATCTCGACCTCGGTGGGGCGGCCCTCGGTGGTCAGGGTCTTGATGAAGCGGCGCTCGGCGTCGGCGTCGTCGGGGTGCACCGTGTAGGGGGGCCGGTGGATCCCGGTCGGGTCGCCCAGGGCCGGGGCGCCCATGATCCGCAGCGCCTCCGGGGACCAGTGCACCCGGTCGCCGGCGGCGTCCCAGGTCCAGGTGCCGAACCGGCCCAGGCGCTCGAGCACGGCGTCCACCTCGGCGCTCGCCTCGGCCACCGGGTGCGCGAGGACCAGCACCGTGCCGGTCTCGGCGCCGACCCGCACCGCCGAGACGGTGTCCACGCCGGCCCGCCCGGCCGGCAGCCGGTGCTGGCGCGGCGCACCGGTGCGTGCCACCGCCGGCCGTGTCTCCAGC
>JABFXP010000557.1 GCA_013361685.1 Catenulispora sp. | reverse complement strand
GCCGCGCGCTCTCGGCGCTCGCGATCGGCGCCCTGGCCGGCGCCGCGGCCCTGCTGCCCGGCACCGCGCAGGCGGCCGGCAACCCGATCGGTGACGACGTGTCCTCCCACCAGGGCAACGTCAACTGGTCGGCGACCAAGTCCGCCGGCGCGCAGTTCTCGTACTCGAAGGCGACCGAGGGCACGTACTACACCAATCCGTACTTCGCCCAGCAGTACAACGGCGCCTACAACGTCGGCCTGATCCGCGGCGCGTACCACTTCGCCACTCCCAACACCACCGGCGGCGCCACCCAGGCCGACTACTTCGTGGCGCACGGCGGCGGCTGGTCGGCCGACGGCAAGACGCTGCCCGGCGCGCTGGACATCGAGTACAACCCCTACGGCGCCGAGTGCTACGGCCTGAGCCAGTCGAGCATGCGCAGCTGGATCGCCTCGTTCATCAACGAGTACCACGCCAAGACCAGCCGCTGGGCGGTCATCTACACCACCACCGACTGGTGGACGACCTGCACCGGCAACTACAGCGGCTTCGCCGCCAACGACCCGCTGTGGGTCGCCCGGTACTCCACCTCCGCCGGCACCCTGCCGGCCGGCTGGGGCTTCTACACCTTCTGGCAGTACGCGGACTCCGGCCCCATGGCCGGTGACCAGGACGTCTTCAACGGCGACTACAGCCGCCTGCAAGCGCTGGCGCTCGGCTGAGGCGACGGAGAATCCTGATGTACTCCTCCGGATCCCGGTCCGAGCACCGGTCTCGCCGTCTGGCCGTCCTGGCCGCCGCGATCGCGACGACCAGCGCCGTACTGATTCCGGCCGCCAGCGGTTCGGCGTCGACGGTCGCCCCCTCGGGCACCTCGGCGCCGGCCGCCGGTGCGGCCGCCCCGGCCACCCCGGGCTCCCCGGCCAACCCCCACCCCGGCTGGGCGCGCACCGCCTCCGGCCAGCTGGTCCGGGTCTTCCCCGCCCACGATGACACCCCGGTGTCCCCGACCCCCGCCACCCACCCGGAGGCGGACTACATGGGGTCCACCATCAAGGCGCACGAACCGGTCGCACCGGCCGCCACCGTGAACCCGGCCTCGGTGCCGCAACTCCCGGGCATCGACGTCAGCGGCTACCAGGGCAACCTGAACTGGGCCAGCATCGCTCCCTACATCGACTTCTCCTATGCGAAGGCGACCGAGGGCAACTACTACACCAACCAGGACTTCTACAACCAGTACGTCGGCCCCTACGACCAGGGCCTCATCCGCGGCGCCTACCACTTCGCCACCCCGAACGACACCGGCGGCGCCACCCAGGCCGACTACTTCGTCAACCACGGCGGCGGCTGGTCCGCCGACGGCCAGACCCTGCCGGGCATGCTCGACATCGAGTACAACCCGTACGGCTCGGAGTGCTACGGCCTCAGCCGGTCTCAGATGACCAGCTGGATCTGGAGCTTCGTGAACGAGTACGCCTACCGCACGGGCGTCTACCCGGTGATCTACACGACCACCGACTGGTGGAACACCTGCACCAGCGAGGACCCCGGCTTCGCGAACTACGACCCGCTGTGGATCGCGAACTACGTCGCCTCCGGCGGCGGCCCGCTGCCCAACGGCTGGGGCTTCTACACGTTCTGGCAGTACGCCGACCACGGCTCGCAGCCGGGCGACCAGGACGTCTTCAACGGCCCCTACACGCAACTCCAGGTCCTCGCCACACGCGGCTGAGCACCGCACCGCATCACGCGAGAACGACGGCCCACCCGCGTCCCCGCCTCCACCCCCCGGAGGCGGGGACTTCGGGTCGCCGCGCGCCGCGCTGGCGGGCACCCCGCCGGCCGGGGCATGATCGTCCTCGTGACCCCCGAGGAGCTCCTGACCACCACCCGCACCGTCCGCAAGCGCCTGGACCTGGACCGCCCGGTGCCGCGCACGATCATCGAGGACTGCGTCCGCGTCGCGCTCCAGGCGCCGAGCGGCTCCAACCGGCAGACCTGGCAGTGGGTGGTGGTGACCGATCCGGAGCAGCGGGCCCGGATCGGCGCGGTCTACAAGAAGGCGTGCGACTCCTACCTGGAATCGCAGGGTGCTGCCGGGAAGCTGTTCGCCGACGACCCGGAGCGCAGCAAGGTCCAGCGCCGGGTGCACGCCAGCGTGGCCTACCTGGCCGACCGGATGGGCGAGGTCCCGGTGCTGGTGCTGCCGTGCCTGCGCGTGGCCTCCGGCCGCCTGCCCGCCGGGAACCAGGCGGGCATGTGGGGCTCGATCCTGCCGGCGGCGTGGAGCTACTGCCTGGCGGCCCGGGACCGGGGCCTGGGCACCGCCTGGACCACCCTGCACCTGGCCTACGAGGCCGAGGTCGGCGAGATCCTCGGGCTGCCGGAGGACGTGTTCCAGACGGCGCTGATCCCGACCGCCTACTACACCGGCGACACCTTCAAGCCGGCGCCCCGGCAGCCCGTATCAGAGGTCTTGCACTGGGACCACTGGTAGGACCGGGCCTTTATACAGGGCCGAACCTCAACGCGCACCGGCACCGACGCTGAACAGCGCCGGTCCTGATGCTGTAGTCCTGAATCTACGTCAGAAGTCATCCTGTACCAGCCTTCCGACCCCGCGTCCGGCTCCACTAGGCTCCAGCGCTGTCCGCCGGCATATCGCCGATCGAGACAGCCAGTCATATCAAAGTACGCCGACCGCGAGCGCTCGCGGGGCGGCACGGAGAGAGCCACCATGACTTCCACCAAAGCGCGCAGCGCCGGCCTCGGGGCGGTCGCCACGTTCGCCGGCGTCGCGGCGTCGCTCGGCTGGTCGGGCGTCGCCCACGCCGACGACACCGGCGCGGCGTTCGGCACCGACCACGAGCACACCGCCTGCCAGATCGACCGGAACGACATCCAGTACGCGCCTGCCGACGCCCAGGGCGGCCACGTCGGGGCCTGGACCACGGCCGACCACTTCCAGCGCATCCAGGACGAGCCGGCCGACGGCATCGTGGTCCGGATCGCCACGGACCGCGGCAAGCCCGCCGACCCGGGCTGCACCCGCACCATATCCCTGGCCTCCTACACCGCCGGCGGCGCGACCTGGGAGACCTCCGCACTCCAGGGCTTCGTGGGCGTGGCACACGTGACCCTGGACAAGGACCACACCACCGGCGTGCTGAAGGTCGCCCTGCCCACCGGCGGCGACGGCAAGCCCTGCTTCGGCCAGCTGGACCTGTACTTCGGCGACACCGTCTACGACGGCAAGACCGGCCCCGGCCACGGCCCGCTGCCGCACTACCCGGACAGCACCACCCCGCCGCCGAAGAACCTGATAGCGGCCTGGAACGGCGGCAGCGACAAGTGCGCCGCCCCGCCGGTCACCCCGCCGACGACGCCCCCCACGACGCCGCCGAGCAGCGCGCCGTCCTCCTCGCACCCGACCGCGCCGTCGACACCGTCGAGCAGCGCCCCGACGACCCCGGCCACGCCGTCCACGCCGTCGAGCAGCGCCCCGAGCACCCCGACGAGCACGCCCACCGCGGGCGGGGCGACGACGCCTCCGGCCGCCAACAGCTCCAGCCCGGGCACGCCGTCGCTGGCGCACACCGGCTCCAACGCCGGGGTGATCAGCCTGATCGCGCTGGCGTTCTTCGGCGCCGGCGGCACCGCGGTGATGGCGTCGCGGAAGGCCGCGGCGGCGCGGAAGCACTGAGGCGGCAGATGCGGCGGCGCGCTGAGCG
>JABFXP010000713.1 GCA_013361685.1 Catenulispora sp. | reverse complement strand
GGATGTGCCGGCCGTCCCTGTTGCGGCGCCTGCCGCACCTGCCGCGCCCGCAGCACCCGCAGCACCCGCAGCACCCGCGCCTGCGGCTCCCGCTCCAGCACCCGCCGCCCCCGCAACCGCCACCCCGCCCGACGTCGCCGCCAAAGCCAGCAACGGCAACGCGGCGATCATCCCGGCGGCCACATAAGCCAGATCCCCGACCCCGCGCTCCAGCCACTGCGGCCCGTACCCGGCGACCGCCGCGGCCTCCACCTCGGCCAAGAACGTCGGCACGTCCGCGTACCGCGCCTCGGGATCCTTCGCCAGCCCGCGTTCCAGCAGCGCCCGCACCGGTGCCGGCACCCGCTTCAGCGGCACCGGCGCCGACTCGTGCAGCGCCCGCAGCTCGGCCATCGTGTCGGCCCGGAACGGCCGGTCCCCGGTGAGGCACTCGTAGAAGGTCACCGCCGCGGCGTACAGATCCGAGGCCGGGGCCGGGGGCTGCCCGCGCCACTGCTCCGGCGGCATGTAGCCCGGCGTCCCCTCGGCCGGGGCTCCCGCGCCGGCCGGCGCGGCGATCCCGAAGTCGGTCAGCTTGCTGTTGCCGGAGGCGTCGATCAGCACGTTGTCCGGCTTGTAGTCGCGGTGCACCACGCCCCGCTCGTGCGCCGCCGCCAGCCCGAGCAGCGATCCGCGCAGCAGCGCCAGCGCCGATTCCGGCGTGCCGTGGCCCGAGCGCAGCAGCACCCGCAGCGACGGTCCCTCGACCGCCTCCATCACCAGCGCCGCGCTGCCACCGTCCGGCGAGACCAGCAGGCCGTGGACCCGCACCACGTTCGGGTCCCGCACCGCCGCCATCAGCTCGGCCTCGCGCCAGAACCGCTGCGTGAACGTCGGGTCGCCGACCAGCCGCCCGGCCAGGAACTTGATGGCGACCAGCGTGCCGTCCGCGTCGCGGCGGGCCAGTGCCACCCGCCCGGTCGCGCCGCGGCCCAACTCCCGGATCTCGGAGTATCCGGGAATCGACTGCTCCGGCATCAGGTCCCCCCGCCTTCGTGGCTTTATACGCCTTCTGATGACGGGGATGGACTCTACCTTCTATGAACACCGCTGTACATGAACAATCGGCGGTCCGTCAGGAGTCTGATCAGGGGCCTGTCCGCCGCCGGTCAGGCGGTCTGCAACAGCGCCTTGGCGAACTCGACGAGCTCCCCCCGCATCTGCGGCAGCGTCGCCGCCTCCCCGGCCTCGATCCGCGCCGTCACCAGCGCGCTCACCGCGCCGATCACCGCCCGCCCGATGAAGTGCGGGCTCAACCCGCCCCGCCAGCGCTGCCCGGCCGTGATCGCGTCCGCGATCGTCACCGCGAACCGCTCCTGCACCGCCGTCCGCCGCGCCACGCCGGCCCGCCCCGCGCCGTACACCTCCACCAACAGGGCGCGCGCCAGCTCCGGAGCCGCCGCCAGGCCGCCCAGATAGCTCTCGAAGACCCGGTCCAGCCGCTCCACCACCGGATCCGTCGCCGGTCCCAGCGCCGCCTGCATCCGGGCCATCAGCAGGTCGGCCGCCTGGTCGAAGGCCGCCAGGAAGCAGTCCTCCTTGTTGGCGAAGTGCTCATAGAACGTCTGCCGCGAGATGTGCGCGCGCTTGAGCACGTCGCCCACCGTCGTCGCGGCGTATCCGCGCTCTGCGACGACCTCGACCATCGCCAGCAGCAGGCGGCCGCGCTGCGCGGAGCCCACCTCGTCCCGGGAGAGGTGGTGGTGGCCGCGCGGCAGGGTGAGGTACTTGTCTTGCGCCACGGGCCGAATCTACTCCGCGGGTCCCCGGCCCGGGCCGCGACGACGATGCCGACGCCGCGTCAGCCCCGGCGCGGGATCCCGGCCTCGTCCAGCAGCCGGTGCAGCGCGTCGGCGTCGAGCCGGGGGTTCGCGGCGGCGCCCTGCGCGTGGCACGGGTCGCGGAGCAGCCGGTCGAGCACGTCGGCAGGCAACAGCGGATGAGCGGCGGCGGTCCGGCGCACCGTCTCGTCCTCGTCGGCGAGCAGTGCGGACGGCGGCTCGGGCAGCGTGGGGTCGGCCGCCGCGAACGCCCGGATCTGCGGGTCCGGATGGTCGAGCAGGTGCCCGAGGCCGGTGCGGGGCAACGACGGATAGAACAGCAGGCTGGAGCGCTTCTTGGGCTCGGCGATGAACACCTCGAGCATCAGCTCCGGCGGGGCGTCGGGGTGGTTGTGCGCGAGCAGGAGCTTGACCTGCCAGTCGGGGTCTGACGCCAGGCGGCGCATCTGTACGTGCGGCAGGCGCGGGTGACAGGCCGCAGCTCGGCGCAGGTGAACATTGTCGGACTCGGCGGCTTGTGCGTACCAGTCGGGGTCGCCCGGGTCGTCGTAGGCGACAAAATCGACGGACGGCGGCCAGAACGTGGCGTTGTCCGTGTTCCTGAGCAGCATGATGTGCTGGGCCATGGTGGTGGCGGCACCGAACGCGGCAGCGACGGTCCGCACATCCTCGTCCGGGTCCTGTTCCAGGTGCACGCGGAGTTCGGCGGGGAGGCCGTAGCGGGTGGCGATTTTGGCGCGGATATAGGGGTCGGGGTCGCGGGCCAGCCGCTCCACGATGTCGGCCGGGGTGTACCGGTTGTATGCCAGGCATCGGCGGCCGGACTCGTCGTCGAGCTCGCGTTCGGCGACGGCATGGGCCATGGGCCGGTTCATCATCAGATTGGTTCGGCCATGGGTCCAATGATCCGGCAGTAGCTCCTCGTTGGCGACCGGGTCCTGGTCTGCGATCCCCTTCTCGGCCGCCTCCCGGACCATCGGCGCGGGGTCGGAGAGGAGCGCGGCCTGCTGCTCCGACGTCAGCAACTCCCACCTCCAGGCAGCACGGCAGCGCATCTCCGGATCGGCGTGGGTGACCAACCTGAGCTCATACCCCGGGGGGACCTGTCCGGAGAACACCAGCTGTTGCTCGGTCTCCTCGGCGGTCATCAGGCCGGGTGGGAAGTTCCGGCGGCGGGCGGTGAAGAAGACCTCGATCACATCGTCGGGCAACGGCTGCACCCGCCAGCTCCCGCGCGCGGGTCCATTGGCGGTGTCGAACCGCACCATCGCATCAGGGTCCAGCGCGAGCCGCCCGCGCTGCTCCGGGCTCACGTGCGGGTTGCGGGCCAGCAGGCGTTTGGTTCGCGTCTGCGAACCGGTGACGATCGCGGCCACGACCTCTTCCGGCAGCGCACGCTCGCGGCACAGCACCTCCCACGCCGGTTCCGCAGCCGGATCAAGCAGCCGCAGCAAAGCTTCCGTCGGCGCCTGCGGATTGGCCGCGACCCCGCGCGCCCACGCGATCGACAGCTCCGGTCCGGCAGCCGTGTCAGCTCCGGCCGCCGTGTCGGTTCCGGTCGCCGCGTCAGCTCCGTCAGCTCCCTCAGTACTTTCAAGCCCCGTTCGCATCCGCTCATCGTCGCAGAGCGAGCGTTGGCCAGCAGCGTCTTCCCACCTGCATTACCCACTGGTAACTTACTCCGAGTCAGTTCCGTGTGACCCACTTCACGCCTCAGGAGCGCCATGCGCAGGAGACCTGTTAAGCGCCTCGCCGCCGCCACCGCCGGGGTGGCCCTCACCGCCGCCGGAGTGGCGACCGCGACCGCGCCGGCAGCCGTCGCGTCCGACTCGTTCTACAGCTACAGCGGCTCGGCCCCGCTGTCCTCGTTCGCACCGGGGACGGTGCTCAAGACCAGGACCCTGCAATACCACGTGGTCGGCATCCCCACGCCGCTCACCGCGATCCAGCTGCTGTACCGGACCACGGACGCGCAGGGGCGGCCGTCGGCGAACGTGACGTCGGTGCTGCGCAGCCTGACCGGGGACAGCGGCAGGGCCGTGTCCTACCAGTCGTTCTACGACTCGCTGAACCCCGAGGACAGCCCGTCGCGGTCCATCGCCGGGGACGTCTCGCTCGGGGGCGCCATCGCCAACGCCGAGACGCTGTTCATCGCTCCGCTGCTCTTGCAGGGCTACAACGTCGTCATCCCCGACACCGAGGGGCAGACCGCCGACTTCGCGGCCGGGCCGGAGTACGCGACCGACACCCTGGACGCGATCCGGGCCGCGACCCACAGCTCGGCGACCGGGATGACCGCCGACACCAAGGTCGGGCTGCTGGGCTACTCCGGCGGGGCCATCGCCACCGGATGGGCCGCCGCGCTCGCGCCGAGCTACGCCCCGGACGTCGACCGGAACCTGGTCGGTTTCGCCGAGGGCGGGCTGCTCGTGGATCCCGCGCACAACCTGAAGTTCGTCGACGGCTCGCTGGTCTGGTCCGGGGTGATCCCGATGGCGATCATCGGCGTGGCCCGCTCGTACGACATCGACTTCTCGAAGTACATGACCAGCTACGGCATCCAGGTCTACAACCAGCTCCAGAAGGGCTCGATCGTCAACGCCCTGGGTCAGTACCCGGGCCTGACCTGGAAGAAGATGGCCAAGCCGCAGTACGCGAACCCGGACTCGGTGCCGGAATTCGTCAACGCGGTCAATCAGATCAACCTCGGCTCCTACGCAACGCCGACGATCCCCGGCTACATCGCACAGGGCGACGCCGGATACCTGGAGGGCACGTTCAACGACCCGCCCGGCATCGGCACCGGCGACGGCGTCATGGTGGCCGGCGACGTGCGCGCCCTGGCCCGCCAGTACTGCGCGACCGGCGACGGCTCCATCAAGTACGACCAGTACGACCTGCTCAGCCACCTGGGCACGGCGGTCCCGTGGGCGCCGCTGGGCATCGCCTGGCTGAACGACCGGTTCGCCGGCCGGACCGCGCCCTCGGACTGCGGACACATCGCGGCCGGCAACTCGCTGACGCCGGAGTCTCCGGTCCCGGCCTCCTGACAGCGCCCTGAGCGCTCCGGCCGCCCCGGCGGGCACGCCCCCGCAGGCCCCCGCCGGGCCGGCCGTCCCGCAATCCCGCAATCCCTCACAGGCCGCGCCAAACCGGTTCGCAGCACTGAACGCGTCCACGATTCCCGACCCCCCGATCCCCGGCGCCGGAACGATTCGCTAACGATCCGGCACACACTCGCGCTCCGAGCCCGCCGGACCATCGACCTTGCGCCGAGCGGCGGGGTAACCTGCACGCATTCGATGAGCGTCTGGACACTGCGGCCGGGCGCGCAGCGATCCACGGCGACGGCAGGGCGGCCGTCTCCGGACAGTCATAACAGAGTTCTGATAGCGATCCGCCATTGAGGGAAACCGCGTGACTCAACCAGCGACAGCGGGCATCGGCCGGCCCTCGGCGGAATGCCTGCGTAACATCCAGCTGTCCTGCCAGCTCTTACAGCGTCACGAAGGCCGCTTCGTGGACGCCTTCTTCCACAAGGTGCTCGAAGACGTGCGCTGGGCGCGGGAGCTCGGCCCGGAGCAGGCCCGGCCGCTGTGCGACGGGCTGGCCCGGTCGGTGCTGTGGGCCGGCCTGTCGCAGGACTCTGACGACCTGGTCGGCGAGGCGATGCGCGAGGTCGGGGCCCGGTACCGGCAGCAGGGCGTCCCGGAGCAGTGGTACCGCGAGTTCGGCAAGGCGCTGCTGTTCGCGGTGCGGCAGATGCAGCCCGGGGAGTGGGGATCTCTGCTCAGCTCGGACTGGGTCGCCTACTACCTGTGGCTCAGCGAGTTCATCCAGGCCGGCGAGCTGGCGACGCGGCCCGGGGAAGCGGCGGCCCGGCCCGGACCGGGCGCCGCCGGCGCCGGGATCCAGTCGCTGGACGACGTCGTCCAGCTGTTGCGGTCGCGGTACTTCCCGGACAACGACCGGGCGCTGGCCACCATCTGCACCCGGGTAGCGCTGCGCACCGGAACCGATCTGCGCAACCCGCGGCCGGATCAGAACACCGACCCGGTGACGATCTCGAACGTGCTGAGCACGCTGCTGGTGCTCGGGTACTCGCTCCAGTCGTTCTCCATCGAGGACGCCTCAGCGCCGGATTCGGACTGGGACGACCTGGTCGGCGTGAACGATCCGGGCGGCGTCGGTGAAGCAGGCGTCATGGGAGGCCCCGGCGGACCGGACGGCCGGATCGGCGATCAGCCGGGACCGGCTTCGGCACCGGTGGGCAGCGGCGCGGTCGGCGGCCGCTCCCGGGCGCTGCGCCGCCGCGTCTCGCGCATCATCGGGCTCAGCCGCGGCTCGTTCGGAGGCGGCCGATGAGCGGCACGCCCTCCCCCGCCGACCGCTCGGTGGTCCGCGCCCACGCCTCGGGCCCGGCCGAACAGGCCGTCCCGGCCCTGCTGGCCGCGCTCGACCACGGCCTGGCCGGGCGCTTCGCCGCCGCGGTGCTGTACTTCGCCTCCAGCGAGTACGACCCGGCTGTGCTGGCTCCGGCCGTCTCCGGACACTACCGGGGCGCCGCCGTGATCGGCTGCTCGACCGCCGGGGAGTTCACCGACCAGACCATCGGCGTCGGCGGCCTGTCGGCCGTGGCGCTCCCCTACGGCGTGCTGCACGGCGCGACCGCGGTGCTGGGGCACCTCGACCCGGACCCCGGCCAGGGCACGGCGGCAGCCGTCCGGGACCTGGAGCACGGCATCGGCGGCCCGCTGCGCGCCCTGGACCCGGAACGCCACCTGGGCTTCATCCTGGTCGACGGCATGCACGGCTCCGAGGAGCAGGTCAACGACATGCTCGGGAACTGCGCGCCGCTGCTGGACTTCGTCGGCGGCTCGGCCGGCGACGACTTCAGGTTCCGCACCACCTGGGTCAGCGCCGGAGCCGAGGTGTCCTACCACGGCGTGGCGCTGCTGCTGTGCGAGTCCGAGGTCCCGTACCGGATCGTGAAGTCCTGCTCCTTCGCCCCGACCGGCCGCGTCCTGGAGGTCACCGAGGCCGACGTGCAGAACCGCACGGTCTACGAGTTCGACGGCCGCCCCGCCGTCGCCGCCTACGCCGAGGCGATCGGCGCCGACCCGGCCGCTCTGGGGGCCGAGTCCTGGATCGAACACCCGGTCGGCCTGATGATCGAGGGCCGGCCCTGGATCCGCAGCCCGCAACAAGTCCTCCCGGACGGCGGCCTGCGCTTCTACTGCCAGATCCTGCCCGGCATGCGCGTGGAGGTCATGCGCTCCACCGACCTGCTCGCCGAGACCTCCGCCGCGCTGCACGCGGCGCGCGCCGACCTCGGCGGGAGCGTGGCGGGCGCGGTGCTCTTCAACTGCTGCCTGCGCCGGCTGGAGATGGATGCGAAGGGCCTGTCGGAGAAGTTCCCCTCGGCTCTGGCGGGGATCCCCTCGGGCGGGTTCCACACGTACGGGGAGAGTTGGTTCGGACACGTGAACCAGACGTTGACCGGAGTCGTGTTCGCAGACACGCCGCGCCGCTGAGACAGCGTATTGTGATTCCCCGCCGGGCCGCCGCGCGGGGGCGGCCGCCGAGGGTGGAGGTGCGTGTGTCCGAGAAGGCCGTGGGACCGGGCGGGGCGGCGCCGACCGTGATCGACACCTCCGTCGCCCACATCGCCCGGGTCTATGACTACTTCCTCGGCGGGAAGGACAACTTCCCGGCCGACCGGGAGGCCGCGGCGCGGATCCTGAAGGGGAATCCGGGGATGCGGGACACCTGCCGGGAGCAGCGGGAGTTCCTGCGGCGGGCGGTGCGGTTCCTGACCCGGGCCGGGATCCGGCAGTTCATCGACATCGGGACCGGGCTGCCGACGCAGGAGAACACGCACGAGGTGGCGCAGGCGATAGCGCCGGAGGCACGGGTCGCCTACATCGACAACGACCCCATCGTGCTGGCGCACGCCAGGGTGCTGATGGCGGACCAGGACCACGGGCGGACGGTGTTCATCCACGCCGACGCGCGCGATCCGCAGGCGCTGCTGGCCGAGCCGACGCTGCGCAGCGTCATCGACTTCGACGAGCCGGTCGCGGTGCTGCTGATCGGGATCCTGCACTTCATGCCGGACCACGACCAGCCCGGCGAGCTGATCCGCGCGCTGCTGGACGCGGTGCCGGCCGGCTCGTATCTGGCGGCCAGCCACGGGACGCCGGACTTCGCCCCGGAGATCGGCGGCGCGGTGCAGGCGGCGTACCAGGCCTCGTCGATGCCGTGCCGGGTGCGGACCGCGGCCGAGGTGATGACGCTGCTGGAGTGCGTGGAGCTGGTGGATCCGGGGCTGGTGCTGCTCGCCGAGTGGCGGCCGGACGGCCCGGTGCCCGCGGACCGGCAGCGGATCACCTATGCGGCGGTGGGCCGCAAGCGCTGAGGGGTCGGCGTAGGCGACCTTGTAGGCCGGGTCAGCGGCAGGCGGACTCGGACGTGGAGGCCGCCGTCCTCGCCGGCCTGCGCTTCGAGGTCGGCGCCGTGCGCGCGGACGATGGCGGCGACGATCGACAAGCCGAGACCGGCGCCGTCGGGCCGGCTGGTGACGGCGGGCCGGCCGGGACCCGCCTCACCGGCCTGTGCGGCTCGCGTCCGCGGCGGGATCCGGCGGAAGGGCTCGAACAGGCTGCTGACCTGCTCCGGCGGGATGCGCGGTCCGGTGTTGCGGACCGAGAGCAGGCCGTCGGCAGTGGTCTGCACGTCGACCGTACCGCCGGGGACGTTGTACTTCACCGCGTTCTCGACCAGGTTCGCGACCAGGCGGTTCACCAGCGCCGGATCCCCGAGGACGGTGACCGGCGCGAGCTCGGCCCGGATGGTGACCCGCGACGGCGGCGTCTCGCGCACCACCTGGCGGGCCACCTCGTGCAGGGCGATCGGGTCGGCGGCCGACATCCCGTTCTCGCTCTGCGCGAGCACCAGCAGACCGTCGATCAGGCGTTCGCTGCGCCGGTTGAGCGTGAGCAGTTCGGCGCGCACCGCGGCGAGCCGCTCCGGCGACGGCCGTTCCAGCCCCACCTGGATCGCGGTGCGCTGCACGGCCAACGGGGTCCGGAGCTCGTGCGAGGCGTTGGCGACGAAGCGCCGCTGCGCCTCGGCGGCGTGCTGCAGCCGGTCGAGCATCGAGTCGAAGGTGTCGGCCAGCTCGGTGAGTTCGTCGCGCGGGCCGGTCAGGGCTATGCGTTCGTGCAGGTTGGACAGCGACAGCCGCCGGGCGGCGGCGGTGATCCGGTGCAGCGGACGCAGCACCCGGCCCGCGGCCAGCCAGCCCACCGCGACCGAGACCAGGGTCAGGCCGCCGATCGTCAGGCCGCTGACCACCCACTGGTCGCGCAGGATCTGGTCCCGGGTCAGTTCGAAGAACCGCGACTCGGTGGCCGGGTCGGGACGCGGTCCGCCGGCCCGGGCCGAACCGACCAGCCCCCGGCCGTGCGGCCCGCTGGTCCGCAGGTTGTGCTCCAGCAGCAGGTTGAACCCGACGATCAGCGCCGCCGCCGTGAGGAGCACCAGCGCCGCGTAGCCGGCGGCCAGGCGGTTCCGCGCGGTGCCGATCCGGCTCACCCGCCTCACAACCGGTACCCCGCTCCCGGCACCGTCTCGATGCACTGCGGATCCCCGAGCTTGGCCCGCAGCCGGCTCACCGTGACCCGGATGACGGTCGTGAACGGGTCGGCGTTCTCGTCCCAGGCCTGCTCCAGCAGCGATTCGGCGCTGACCGGAGCGCCCTCGGCGCGCAGCAGCACCTCCAGGACCGCGTACTCCTTCGCCGACAGCGCCAGGTGGCGCCCGTCGCGGCTGGCCTGGCGGCGGTGGGTGTCGAGTTCGACGCCCGCGCGGACCAGCACCGGGGGCACCGCCGCGCGGCTGCGGCGGCCCAGGGCCTGGACCCGCGCCACCAGCTCGCTGAAGTCGAACGGCTTGGGCAGGTAGTCGTCGGCGCCCAGGCCGAGGCCGGCGACCCGGTCCGGCACCGTCGCCGCGGCGGTGAGCATCAGGATCCTGGTCCGGGCGCCGGAGCGCGCCAGCTCGCCGCAGATCACGTCGCCGTGCACCTCGGGCAGGTCGCGGTCGAGCACCAGGACGTCGTACTCGGTCACCGCCAGCCGCTCCCCCGCCGCCGCGCCGTCGTAGGCGACGTCGACCGCCATGGCCTGGGCGCGCAGCCCCTCGGCGACCAGGTCGGCCAGGAATCGTTCGTCTTCGGCAATCAGCACCCGCATAGCGTCTGACTACCAGATCGGGCGTGACAGCGGCGTAACAGCTTCCTGTCGCAGCCGCGTAACGGCCCGACCGGCAGCGTGGCGGCCATGAGGAAGAAGCTGCTCGCGGCCGGCGCCCTCGCCGCCGCCACCGCAACCGCCATCGCCATCGCGCCGCTGACCGCCGAGGCCACCGGGGCCCCGCATCCCCGAAGCGCCGTCCCGCCGGCCTGCACCCCGGCCTCCCCGCCGGCGCCGCCGCTGACCGCCACCACCACCAGCACCATCGGCCAGGCCTTCTACTGCATCCTCGACCACTACTACGACGGCCCGAACCTGAGCGAACGCGCGCTGCTGACCTCCGCCTTCGCCGCGTTCACGCAGGAGCTGCAACGGCGCGGCCTGGACCGCGCCGACGCGGGCGTCCCGGCGTTGACCGGGCACCGCGACGCCGACTGGGCCGCGTTCGCCGCCGTCTACCAGAAGGTCACCGACGAGCTGCCGGCCGATCCGGCCGTCCGGCAGGGCGTGGCCGAGGCCACCATGTCCGGGCTGATCGGCGGGCTGAACCAGAACCACGTCGACTGGCTGCGCGTCCCCAACAAGACGGCGGCCCCGCTGGGGATGAGCGTGTCGGGGCGCAACGGCGCCGGGAAGACCGACCCGGCCGCCGTCGGGCCGCTGTTCGTGCAGAGCGTGCAGGCCGGCGGGCTCGCGGCCGGCGCCGCGGTGTCGGCGGGCGACGAGATCACGGCGGTCGACGGTGTGCCGCCGTTCGTCGGCGGGCAGCTCGTCAAGGCGGTCTCGGACCAGATCAGCGACCCGCAGCCGGACGTGCCGGTGACCGTCGCCTTCCGGCGCCCGGCCACCGGCCAGACCTTCACCGTCACCCTGACGCCTCGCCTCGCCGGCCCGGGCGCGCCGCCGGCGGTCACCTCGCGCCTGCTCGACGGCGGCGTCGGCTACGTCCAGCTGCCCGGCTTCTACACCGGCGCCGCCGACCAGATCCAGGCCGCCGTCGCCGCCCTGCGCACGCGGGCGCCGCTGCACGGCCTGGTCCTGGACCTGCGCGGCAACGGCGGCGGATCGCCCGTCGAGCGGGCCAAGCTGCTCGGGATGCTGGCCCACGACAAGGTCACCAGCTACGAATGCGACCGGCACAGCAAGTGCACGCCGAACCACACCGACGACTCCGAGGCGCTGCTCGGCCTGCCGCTGGTGGTGCTCACCGACCGGGACTGCGCCTCGGCCTGCGACTCGTTCGCCAGCAGCGTCAAGGACCTGCACCTGGGCACGCTGGTCGGCGCCCGGACCGCCGGAGTCGTCGCCGGGCTGCCGCAGGGCTACGTGCTCGACGACGGCAGCTCGGTGGTGTTCCCGACCAGTTACGAGCTCGGCGCGGACCACGAGTCGGTGAACGGGGTCGGCGTCGCGCCGGACTATGACGCCCCGCTGACCGCGGCGGGTTTGTCGGCCGGACACGACGCGGGTGTCGAGAAGGCCCTCGCCGTCCTGGGCTGACCTTATAGACTCCTGATATACCGGGTGGCCCGGTATATCAGGAGTTTCACGTTCTCGTGGGGGCTTGGCTGTGGGGGATGCGGATCCGTCGGCCGCTGCTCGCGTGGTGTTCGTCCATGGGATCGGTGCCCGCCGCGACCCCGAGACGGCACGCAAGGAGTGGACCGAGGCGCTGGCGCGCGGCGCGGCGCGCGCCGGGCATTCGCGCGTGGCGGACGACCTGGTCGCGGGCAGGCACATCGAGACCGTCTTCGCCTACTACGGGGACCTGTTCCACGAGGACCAGGCGCAGGGCGCCGACGGCGGTCTGGACCCCGAGGTGGCCGAGGACGTCCGGGCCCTGATGGCGGAGATGGCGACCGACCGGCTGGCCGGGCTCGGGCCCGACGACCCCGAGGCCGGCGCATGGCTCACGATCCTGGCCGATCTCACCGCCGACGGTACGGAACAGGGCGGGTGGAACGTCGTGCGGCAGGTGGTCAACGCCGCCGGCGCGATGTTGTCGTTCGGTCCGTTGTCGCGCCCCGGGCAGTGGGCCGGGAGCAAGCTGCTGGTCGGGCAGCTGTCCCAGGTCAGCCGTTACCTGCGGCGCGGCGAGCCGGATGCCGGCGGCACGGCGTTGGACGCGCGGATCCGGGCCCGGGTGCGGGCCGCCGTGGACGGTCGTCCGGCGGTGGTGGTCGCGCACTCGCTGGGCAGCGTCGTGGCGTTCGAGGAACTCTGCGCCCAGGACGCCGCGGTCCCGCTGCTGACGACGATCGGCTCGCCGCTGGCGATGCGCAGCATCGTGTGGCCGCGGATCCGGCCCCGGCCGCCGCGCACCCCGGAAGCGGTCGGGCGCTGGCTGAACTTCTGGGACCGGGACGACGTGATCGCCGCCCGGCCGCGCCTGGAGCGGGTCTTCGAGCCGAACACGGCCGGGGTGCGGCCGGTCAGCGCGCGGACCGACACCGACGGGTTGTGGGTGCACACCGCCACCAAGTACCTGGAGCAGCCGGCGGTGGCCGGACCGGTGGCCGAGGTCTTGGCCGCGATGCGGGCAGGCGGCGGGCCGGCCGACGAAGGAGCTGGCGAGTCGGCGACCGGACCGGCCGACGAGTCCGGGACGGCCCACCGGCCGGCCGACACCGCCGACCCGACGACCGCCGACGGGGCCGCGTGGGGATGACCGGTCCGCGCCACCTGCTGGTGATCGCCTCGCAGTGCTCGACGATGGGCGATCCGCTGGCCGATCTGGAGCCGGCCGCCCACGCCCTGGACGCCGTGCTGCGCGACCCGGACGTGGGCGGCTGCGCGCCGGGGCTGCCGGACGGCCGGTCGCTGGTGGTGCTGCGGGCCGGCCAGGACAACGGCTGGGTCTACGCGGCGGTGCGCAAAGCGATCGACCACGCTGCCGCGCGCCAGGCGACGCTGGTGCTGGCGCTGCTCGGCCACGGTTTCATCGCCGGGGACGACCCGACGCTGTACTTCATGGCCCCGGACTCCGCCGAGGAGGTCCGCGACTCGGCGGTGAACGTCGGGGAGCTGCTGGTCGAGGCCTGCGACCGGCAGGGCGTGGCCGGCGTGCTGGCCGTGGTCGACACCTGCAACGCCGCCGGCGCGACGATCGGGCTGGACCGGCTGGCGGTCGGCGCGCAACGCGGCCGCTCCCCGCTGGCGCTGCTGATGGCCTCGGCGGTGGGCCAGGCCTCGCGCCGCCTGCGACTGAGCCGCGAGCTGGCCGCGCTGCTCAGCGCCGGGTCGCCGGACGCCGGGTCGGTCCTGTTCGTCGCCGACGTCGCCGGACCGATCCGGGCCCGCGGCCAGACCGTCGTGACGCGGACGCAGGCCGGTGACCACGGTGGCGACGCGCGCTTGTGGCTGGCGGTGAACCGCCGGACAGCCGGGAGCGAGGACGCAGCCGTCGTCGGCCCGCTCGCCGCCGCTCGGCTGGCCGCTGTGCTGCGGGCCGTGGACCCGGACGCCGAAGTGCCGGAGCGCTGGGATGAGCAGCATCTCCGGGCCCTGCGGAAGGCGGAGCCG
>JABFXP010000497.1 GCA_013361685.1 Catenulispora sp. | reverse complement strand
GCCGGTCGAAACCCGCCGGCGCCGTGCCGGCGTATCAGGAAGGCTTCATCGCGTTCGGCAGCTCGAGCAACGGCTCGGTGTGGACGGTGGTGGACGCCGACGGCACAAGCAACAGACATGTGGTGGCGCCGAGGATCGGCCGGAAGATCTACGCGTTCCGCTACTCGCCCGACGGACGGGACATCGCGGTGCTCGCCGAAGGCCAGTTGTGGGCGATGGCGGCCGACACCAGCAACGCGCGCAAGCTCGCGGACGACGCCTGGAGCGGTCCGGCGTGGACTCCGGACGGGTCCTCGATCGTGTTCGGTGGGAGCAACGCCATCAAGACCGTCCCGCTCGACGGCAGCAGGCCGCCGAGCGCCATGTTCGCCGATGACGGGTGCACCGACTCCGCCCCGCAGGTGACGCAGCGCGGCTTCGTCTTCTTCCATCGGACGTGCGATCAAGGCGCGGCTTCGACCCTGGCCGTGTACCGTCCCGGGGACGCGGCGCCATCTGATGTCAGCACCCACAGCCTGGCCACCGTCTCCCCCGACGGCTCACGCATGCTGTGGCTGGAGCAGGGATCGGTGATCAACGTCGCCTCGGTCGGTGTGTTCGGCACCGACGCGTACCAGGTGGAGGCGCCCGGACGGGGCGCGGTGGCCTTCGACGCGACCGGCGACGTGGTCATCGCCGATAGGGTCGAGAGCTATTGCTGTAACCGCTCGACGTTCACCGCTTACAGCTATCGGCTGTCCAAGATCGCGGACTACCCGCACGCCGCCACCCGAACCCTGGCCATCGGGGAACTGGGGTACGACGCCCCGCCCATCGACGTCGCCCAGTGGGTGCGCGGCCCCTCGAACCTGCCCGTCCACCCGGTGGTCGAGCGGATCGGCGGGGTGGACCGCGTCGACACCGCGGTCCGGGCTTCGCAGTGGGCTTATGACGACCCCACCCGGCCGGGCAGGCACGCCACGACCGCGGTGCTGGCCCGCTCCGACACCTTCCCCGACGCCTTGACCGGCACCGCGCTGGCGATCCAGGCCGGCGGGCCGTTGCTGCTGACGCCCACCGGCGCCCTCGATCCGGCGGTCGGCGCCGAACTGCGGCGGGCCCTGGCGCCGGGGTCCACCGTCTATCTGCTGGGCGGGACCGCGGCCCTGGGCCCGGCGGTGGCCGACGCGGTGGCGCGGCTCGGCTTCACACCGGTGCGCCTCGGCGGCGCGGACCGTTACGGCACGGCCGCCATCGTCGCCTCCGCGATCTCCGGCGGCCATCCCAAGTCGGTGCTGCTGGCCACCGGTACGGCCTTCCCGGACGCCCTGACCGCCGGCGTCGCGGCCGGGCAGGAACGCTACTCGGTGCACAACAGCGGCCGGGCGGCCGGCGGTGTCGTCCTGCTCACCGACGGCGGCGTGATGCCGGCGGCCACGCGGGCCTACCTGGACGGCCTGAGCCGCGTCCCCGGCGGTACCTCCGTGTACGCCGTCGGCGGTCCGGCGGCGAGGGCGCTGGACTCCGCCTTCCCGCAGTGGCCGGGCGCCACCAAGCTGGTCGGCGTGGACCGCTTCGACACGGCCGCGCGGGTCGCCACGTCCGCGTTGTTCGGTCGCGGCGTGCCGGGCCGGTCCGCCGTCGCCGGCGTCGCCACGGGGCTGAACTTCCCCGACGCCCTGGCCGGCGGGACGCTGGTCGGCGACCAGGGCGGACCGCTGCTGCTGGCCGACGCCGGCGGCCTGACCTCGCCCGAGCAGTCGGCGATCCTGACCGGGCGTTTCACCGACGTCGTCGTGTTCGGCGGTCCGGCAGCGGTCTCCGGCCCGATCCTCACCGGGATCGGGAACACCGCCTTCGGGCCGAACGCGTGGGTCGCCTTCGTCAACCGGGTGGCGCCGCCGCACTTGTGAACTCCGGCGGATCCCGGCGCGGCCGGGATCCGCTCACGGCGTGACCACCACCACCCCGTCCATCGTCCCGAGGAACACCTTGCTCCCGACGACGGTCGGCTTGGCGAAGTGCGGCAGCCTGGGCACCGTGATCTGCTCCACGACCGAGCCGCTGGCCGGGTCCAGGGCGAGCAGCGCCCCGTCGTTCCAGTTCGTGACCCAGACGCGGTCGCCGGCCACGACCGGCTGCCCGTTGGCCTTCGGCGTGTGCCACAGCGCGGTGACCGTGTCGCCGATCCGGTACGCCCGCGTGCCGTCCGCGCACGGCAGGTACACCACGTCGCCGGCGGTCGCGGCCTGTCCGTAGGACGGGCAGGCCGGGAAGGGCTTGGCGCCGGTGCCGCCGATGCCGCCGAGATGCGCCGGGTCCAGCAGATATCCCTGCCCTGATTTACCGGCGATGATCACATGTCCGGCGGCGAGCAGCGGGTTCATCGAGCCCAGATCCGCGTCCGCCTTGTTGTCGGCGGCCCAGGACGCCGGGGCGAAGAAGTCCACGCGGGCGGCGTCGGCGTCCAGCGCCACCACGGAGTCGGTGCCGTCGAACGGCTGGCTCGGGTCGTCGGCGTTGCCGTTCCCGATGGAGAAGTACAGGCGGTCCGTGCCGATCGCCGGTTCGCCCGGGGCCCACATCCCGCCGCGTCCGGACGTGGAGGCCTCGAACCATCGGACGGATCCGGAGGCGAGGTCGACGGAGGCGACCGCGCCGGTGTAGTCGCCGCAGTCCCCGGCCAGGCCGCCGAACACCGCGAACACGTGGCCGTGCCACAGCGTCAGCGCCGGACGCTGCTGGAGGAAGTCGCGGGTTCCGACCGGCGGATCGACCTCGGTCTGCGAGACCACGTGGCCGTCCAGGGAAGCCAGGCCGTACAGCACGTGTTTCGCGGTCGGGTCCTCCGCGACCACGTACACGAGATGGGAATCGGGATCGTAGACCGGTGCGCCGGTGATCCCCAGGGGAACGATGTTCCCGCAGCCGTGCGGCCGGAAGGGGTCGGTCAGATGCTTGCTCCACAACACCGAACCGTCGGTCGGGGAGAGCGCGTAAACCGTGTTGTTCTCAGTGGCGGCGAAGACCTTGCCCGCACCCGTCGCCGGATTCCCGTAGACGGGCCCGTCGAGGGCGACGGTCGCCGTGGCAGAGCCTGAAACCCCGGGGGAGACGGCGGGTTTCGGTACCGGGGCGGGGTCGCTTCCGGAGCATCCCGCGGCGGCGAACAGCGTCAGCGCCGCTATGAAGCCGCCGATCCGGGCGACCGACACGCCGTTGTGCCGTCGGCCCCGAACTCCTGTGGTGGGTCTCATGCGTCCAGTGTGGGCCACGGGGGCCGTGGGCTACGAACCGCGCTTCACCGCTTCGCTCAGCCGCGCCGCCGCCTCCACGACGGACTGCGCGTGCAGCCGCCCCGGCTGCCGGGTCAGGCGCTCGATCGGCCCGGAGACCGAGACCGCCGCGATCACCCGGTTGTTCGGGCCGCGCACCGGCGCCGACACCGAGGCCACGCCCTGCTCGCGTTCGGCCACCGACTGGGACCAGCCCCGGCGGCGCACCCCGGCCAGCGTGGTGGCGGTGAACCGGGCGCCCTGCAGGCCGCGGTGCAGCCGGTCCGGCTCCTCCCAGGCCAGCAGGATCTGCGCGGCCGAGCCGGCGGTCATCGGCAGCGCCGAGCCGATCGGCACGGTGTCGCGCAGCCCTGACATGCGCTCCGCGGCCGCGACGCAGACCCGCAGGTCGCCCTGCCGGCGGTAGAGCTGCGCCGACTCCCCGGTGTGGTCGCGCAGCGCCGCCAGCACCGGCCCGGCCGCGGCCAGCAGCCGGTCCTCGCCGGCCGCCGAGGCGAGTTCCTGCAACCGCGGGCCGAGGATGAACCGGCCCTGCATGTCCCGGGATACGAGACGGTGGTGTTCGAGTGCGACCGCCAGGCGGTGCGCGGTCGGGCGCGCCAAACCCGTGGCAGTGACCAGGCCGGCCAAGGTGGTGGGCCCGGCCTCCAGGGCGCTGAGTACGACGGCGGCCTTGTCCAGGACGCCGACTCCGCTAGAGTTGTCCATAGACCGAATTCTGCCGTCTCAGATCCCGAGACGCAAGGTGTCTGGCCCGCAAAGATCGACTGGCGCGGGCCGGGCCCGCGGCGACCACTGCGAAACAGTTGGGAAGACAGGAGCGACGATGCCCCACACCCTGGCCGAGAAGGTGTGGGCGGACCACGTGGTCCGCTCGGCCGAAGGCGAGCCCGACCTGCTCTACATCGACCTGCACCTGCTGCACGAGGTGACCTCCCCCCAGGCCTTCGACGGCCTGCGGGCCGCCGGTCGCCAGGTGCGGCGCCCCGAGCTCACCATCGCCACCGAGGACCACAACACCCCCACCCTCGACATCGACAAGCCGATCGCCGACCCGGTGTCCCGGCTGCAGATCGAGACGCTGCGCAAGAACTGCGCCGACTTCGGCGTGCGCATCCACCCGCTCGGCGACGCCGAGCAGGGCATCGTGCACGTCGTCGGGCCGCAGCTGGGCCTGACCCAGCCCGGCATGACGGTGGTCTGCGGCGACTCGCACACCTCCACCCACGGCGCCTTCGGGGCCCTGGCCTTCGGCATCGGCACCAGCGAGGTCGAGCACGTGCTCGCCACCCAGACGCTGCCGCTCAAGCCGTTCAAGACGATGGCGGTCACCGTCACCGGCGAGCTGGCCGAGGGCGTCACGGCCAAGGACGTGGTGCTCGCCGTCATCGCGCGCATCGGCACCGGCGGCGGCCAGGGCTACGTCCTGGAGTACCGCGGACCGGCCATCGAGAAGCTGTCGATGGAGGGCCGGATGACGGTCTGCAACATGTCCATCGAGGCCGGCGCCCGGGCCGGGATGATCGCCCCGGACGAGACCACCTTCGCGTATCTGAAGGGCCGCGCGCACGCGCCCTCCGGCGCCGACTGGGACGCCGCCGTGGCGTACTGGAAGACGCTGCGCACCGACGAGGGCGCGGTCTTCGACGCCGAGGTCGTCATCGACGGCGACGCCCTGACCCCGTACGTCACCTGGGGCACCAACCCCGGTCAGGGCCTGCCGCTGTCGGCCTCGGTCCCGGACCCGGAGACCGACTTCGAGGCCGAGGTCGACAAGACCGCGGCCCGCAAGGCCTTGGAATACATGGGTCTGGAGGCCGGGACCCCGCTGCGGGACATCAAGGTGGACACCGTCTTCCTCGGCTCGTGCACCAACGGCCGGCTGGAGGACCTGCGCGCCGCCGCCGCCGTCATCAAGGGCCACAAGGTCGCCGACGGCGTCCGGATGCTGGTCGTGCCGGGCTCGGCGCGGGTCCGGCTGGAGGCCGAGGCCGAGGGTCTGCACGAGGTGTTCCAGGCCGCCGGCGCCGAGTGGCGGTTCGCCGGCTGCTCGATGTGCCTGGGCATGAACCCCGACCAGCTGGCCCCCGGCGAGCGCTCGGCGTCCACCTCCAACCGCAACTTCGAGGGACGCCAGGGCAAGGGCGGACGCACCCACCTGGTGTCGCCGCTGGTCGCCGCCGCCACCGCGATCAGGGGGACGCTGTCGTCCCCGTCGGACCTGGCCGCCTGAGCCGGCGACGATCCGGCGACGATAAAGGAGACACGGACATGGAGAAGTTCACGACGCACACCGGGCGCGCGCTGCCGCTGCGCCGCTCCAACGTCGACACCGACCAGATCATCCCGGCGGTGTACCTCAAGCGCATCACCCGCACCGGTTTCGAGGACGGGCTGTTCGCCGCCTGGCGCGCCGACCCGGAGTTCATCCTGAACCAGGAGCAGTACCAGGGGGTGTCGATCCTGGTGGCCGGTCCGGACTTCGGCACCGGCTCCTCCCGCGAGCACGCGGTGTGGGCGCTGAAGGACTACGGGTTCAAGGTGGTGCTCTCGGCGCGGTTCGCCGACATCTTCCGCGGCAACTCCGCCAAGGACGGTCTGCTGACGGCGGTCCTGAAGCAGGACGACATCGAGCTGTTGTGGAAGTTGCTGGAGAACAACCCCGAGGCGGAGGTGACCGTCGATCTGGAAGCGCGTGAAGTCCGGGTCGAGGGCCACGTGTTCACCTTCGAGGTGGACGACTACACCCGCTGGCGGCTGCTGGAGGGCCTGGACGACATCAGCCTGACGCTGCGGCACGGCGAGGCCATCGACGAGTTCGAGGCCGAGCGGCCGGGCTACAAGCCGAAGACGCTGCCGGCCGCGGCGTGACCGTCCGCCGAGGGCGCGTCGCGGACGCGCCCTCGGCGGCTCGGTTTCCGCCCGTTCGTCTCCCGCCGCCGCCCGGCGCGCAGACGCTCCGCGACACGGTTTTGATGGGGGCGGGACCCAAGGGCACTATTGGTGAATGCCATCGGAGATGCCCTTGCGGCCCCGCCCTTCGCGTTACGCGGCCTTCGCCGCGCGCCTGAAGGACGCCCACAAAGTTCTGGGCGACCCGTCCATCCCCGCGCAACGCCGGGCCGAACTCACCAAGCGGGTGCTCACCATCACCGCGTTGGCGCGCCACGACGTGACCGTCGCGGCCCATCGGCTGGAAGCGTTTTTCGGTGAGTTGTCAGGGCTGGTTCCGGGGGCCGTTTCCGCCCCCGTAGACACTCCTTCTGGGAAAAACACTGCGACACAAGGGTGATTTAACCCCTAGGTATTTGATTCGCCCTCTGGAGCCCCATACGGTGCGATTGGTTCTGATACGGCGCAAGCATGCGACGTACGGCCTAAATCGGAGCAAGACGTACCAACAGCCCCAAGGGTAGGTAGACATGAACAAGGCCCAGCTGATCGAGGCCGTCGCCGACAAGCTCGGTGCGTCCAAGAAGGACGCCGGGGACGCCGTCGACGCGGTCCTGGACGCGATCGTCGCCTCGGTTTCCGCGGGGACCAAGGTCTCCATCACCGGCTTCGGCTCCTTCGAGAAGGTGAAGCGTCCGGCGCGCACCGCGCGGAACCCGCGCACCGGCGAGTCGGTGAAGGTCAAGGCCTCCTCGGCGCCGAAGTTCAAGGCCGGCCAGGGCTTCAAGGACATCGTCAACGGCGAGAAGAAGGCCCCGGCCGCCGCCAAGACCGCGGCGAAGAAGGCGACCGCCGCCAAGGCCACCGCGAAGAAGGCGGCCCCGGCGAAGAAGGCGGCCACCAAGGTCACCGCCGCGAAGACCACCGCGAAGAAGGCGGCCCCGGCGAAGAAGGCGGCGACCAAGGCCACGGCGGCGAAGAAGACCGTCGCCAAGAAGGCCATGCCGGCGAAGAAGGCGGCGCCGGCGAAGAAGGCCGCCGCCAAGAAGGCGACCGTCGTCAAGGCGGCGGCGAAGAAGGCGGCCACCGCCAAGAAGGCGCCGGCCAAGAAGGCCACCCCGGCCAAGAAGGCGGCGGCCCGGCCGGTCGCCAAGAAGGTCGCGAAGGCCCCGGCGAAGAAGGCCGCGCCGGCCAAGCGAACCACCGCGAAGAAGGCGCCCGCGAAGAAGACCGCCGCGAAGCGGTAGTTATCCGGCGGTCCGCACAGGATCGATGCGAGGCGGTGTCCCGGGTGACCGGGGCGCCGCCTCGTCTGTGTTTACCTACGGCAGCGGTAGCCGTAGCGAGGCGCCGCCTGGCCGGTGTCTGTCGACGGAAGCGGAAGGGGGGCGCCGGCTGGTCTGTGTCTGTCGACGGAAGCGGAAGCGGAAGCGGAAGCGGGGCGCCGCCTGGCCTGCGTCTGTTTGCGGAAGCGGCAGTGGCAGCGAGGCGTCACCTGGTCTGTGTCTGCCTGCCTACGAAAGCGGAAGCGACAGCAAGGCGCAGCCTGATCTGCGTCTGCCTACGCCTACGTCAGCGATAGGCCGCCTGGTCTGTGTCTGCGTCTGCGTACGCCTATGCCTGCGGAAGCGGCAGCGTCACCAGCGTCAGCGCGACGATCCGGCCTCCGGCGTCCCGCCGCATCTTCACCCGCTGCCCGATCCGCAGCAGCCGCAGACCGCCGGCGTCGAAGGCGGCGCCGTCGAAGGCGACCTCGGTGCCGTCGTCCAGCAGCACGGTGCCGCCGCGGGTCGCGGGATCGAAAACCCGAGCGGTGCCTTGGACCTCTGTGCTCGTCACGGACTGTTTATACACCCCGGAGCACGCGCCCACCGTCTCCCACCGCCGTCGGTCAGGAAGCCGCTTCGCGGCGCCGCAGGTGCTGGGCGCGGGCGTCCCAGACCGCCGTCGTGGCCGGTCCCACGCCCAGCCGCAGCGCGGCGGCCAGATCCGCGGGGGTGTCGACATCGTGTCGCAGCGAACTGATGTCCGGGCCGGTGAGCTCCACAGCGCCGGTCGCGGTGTGCGCGGCGCGGGACGGTCCGCCGAAGCGCGGCCGCAACTCCAGTCCCGGCGGCGCCAGCAGCATCGTGGTGCCGACGCCGTGCGCGTCGGGGATGAAATGCCGGGCGTCCCCGGCGACCCGCGCCAGCGCGATGTCCAGTTCGGCGCCGCGCAGCGCGGGCAGGTCCGCCGCCGACGCCGCGATCCCGACCCCGGCGCCGATCTCGCGCCGCGCGGCCCGGGCGCCGAAGGTGAACGCCGCGTTCAGCCCGGCGTCCGGCTCGTCCGGGACGACGAGCGCGCCGAGGCCGCCGAGCACCTTCGCGGCCGTCGGGTCGTCGGTCACCACCAGCACCCCGGCGACCCGGGACGCGGCCAGCGCGGCGCCGACCGCGTCGGTCGCGAAGGCCAGCGCCAGCCGCTCGCGCAGCGGCGCCGACACCTCCGGACCGACCAGCCGGCTCTTGGCCTGTCCCAGCCGTTTCACCGGAACCACCAGGCACCAGCGGGTCGTCGGGGAAGGGGCTGACCGGGGCATGCCTTGATCCTGTCATGCCGGGGCGCAGACCCCGCTACTTGTTCCGACGCCCCGCACTCGGGAACACTTGGGGGATGCCCTCCTCCACCCCCTACCGGCCGCCCAGGAAGCAAGGCACGGCGTTCCGCTTCATCGTCGTCGTCGTGGTGCCGCTGCTGAGGTTGCTGATGAAGCGGGACTGGCGCGGCGGCGAGCACATCCCGAGGACCGGCGGCGTGGTGATCGCCGCCAACCACATCTCGCACGTCGACGCGCTGGCGTTCGGCCACTTCGTGTACGGCAACGGCCGGATCCCGCGGTTCCTGGCCAAGTCCGGGGTGTTCAAGAACGGCTTCGTCGGCGGCGTGCTGCGCGCGGCCAAGCAGATCCCGGTCTACCGGGACACCGCGGACGCGGCCAACGCGCTGCGCGACGCGATCTCGGCGGTGGCCGCCGGGGAGGCGGTGGCGGTGTATCCGGAGGGCACCATCACCCGCGACCCCGGCCTGTGGCCGATGGCGGCCAAGAGCGGCGCGGCCCGGATCGCGCTGGCCACCGGCTGCCCGGTGATCCCGGTGGCGCAGTGGGGGCCGCAGGAGATCCTGGCCTACACCGAGAAGCGGCCGCACCTGCTGCCCCGGAAACGGATGATCATGCAGGCCGGGCCGCCGGTGGACCTCGACGACCTGCGCGCGCTGCCGGTGGACGCCGAGACCGTGCGGATCGCCACCGACCGCATCATGGACGCCGTCACCGAGCTGTTGGCGAAGGTGCGCGGCGAGGAGCCGCCGGCGGTGCGGTACGTGCCGGCGAACGGTGTCGTGACCGACGAGGCGGGCGAGGCAGGCGAGGCAGGCGAGGCGGGCGACGGCGGCGCGGTGCGAAACGGCGGCGTGGTGCGGAACGACGGCGGCGTGGCGGTCGTGGAAAGCGGCGCCGCGATCGGCGGGGCCGGCGAGGACGAGATCGGAAAGCAGGTCGACACCGCATGAGGCGTTGCGCCGTCTTCGGCACCGGGATGTGGGGCACGGCGATGAGCATCGTCCTGGCCGACGCCGGGAACGACGTGGTCATGGTCGGCCGCCGGCCGGACCAGATCGCCGCGATCGACACCGGGCACGAGAACCCGGACTACTTTCCGGGGGTGAAGCTGCCCGAGACGGTGCGGGCCACCACCGACCCGGCCGAGGCGCTGGCCGGCGCCGAGTTCGCGTACCTGAGCGTGCCGGCCCAGACGCTGCGCGAGAACCTGACCGGCTGGCGCGACCTGATCGGTCCGGACACGGTGCTGGTGTCGCTGATGAAGGGCCTGGAAGTCGCCACCGCCAAGCGGATGACCGAGGTGATCCGCGAGGTCACCGGGTTCGGCCGGGAGCGGGTCGCGGTGCTGTCCGGCCCGAACCTGTCGCCGGAGATCGCCCGCCGCCAGCCCGCCGCCTCGGTGGTGGCCAGCCGTGACGAGGACGTGGCGCTGCGGTTGCAGGCGGCCACCAACGGCCCGTACTTCCGCACCTACACCGTCAGCGACGTCACCGGCGTGGAACTCGGCGGCGTGGTGAAGAACGTCATCGGCCTGGCCGTCGGCATCGCCGACGGCATGGGCTTCGGCGACAACACCAAGGCCACGCTGATCACCCGCGGCCTGGCCGAGACCGCGCGCCTGGGCGCGGCCCTGGGCGCCGACCCCTACACCTTCGCCGGGCTGGCCGGCATGGGCGACCTGGTCGCCACCTGTGCCTCGCCGCTGTCCCGCAACCGGATGTTCGGCGTGCACCTGGGCCGCGGGCTGACCCTGGAGCAGGCGCAGGCGGAGGTGAAGCAGACCGCCGAGGGCGTGAAGTCCTGCGAAGCGGTGCTGGAGCTGGCCGACCGGCTCGGCGTGGAGATGCCGATCGCCGAGACGGTGGTGGCGATCGTGCACGACGGCCGCTCGCCCGGCGAGATGCTCAAGGAGCTGATGATGCGGCCGTTGAAGGCGGAGCGGCACGGGCACTGAGGGCGTGCTCTGCCGGCCGGGCGGACCTCGGGACCGTGCCGGCGGGGAAGGTGCGCGACCCGTCCCGTCCCCGGACACCCCGTCCCCCGACACCCTCCGCCGGACCCCACCGCGACTTCGGTAGGGTCGTGCTCATGAGCGATCAGAAGCGGATCCGGGTGGCCGTCGTCTTCGGCGGGCGCTCCAGCGAGCACGCCATCTCCTGCGTCACCGCCGGGTCCGTTCTGGACGCCCTGCGCGGCGGGCCGGATGCGGACCGCTACGAGATCCTGCCCATCGGCATCGCCGCGGACGGCCGGTGGGTGCTGGCCGAGACCCCCGACGGCGCCGGGCCGCGGCTGGCCATCACCGACGGCCGGCTGCCGGAGATCGGGCTGCCGGCCTCGGCCGAGCGCGCGAACCTGGTGACCATCGCCGGCGACCCGACCGCGCGCGAGCTGACCGTGCACGAGCCCGGCGCGGTGCCGAAGTCGCTCGGCGAGGTGGACGTGGTGCTGCCGCTGCTGCACGGCCCCTACGGCGAGGACGGCACCTTGCAGGGCCTGTTGGAGCTGTCCGGCATCCCCTACGTCGGCTCCGGCGTGCTGGCTTCGGCCGTCTCCATGGACAAGGAGTTCAGCAAGCGGCTGCTGACCCAGGCCGGCTTCGAGGTCGGCCCCTACGAGGTGGTGCGGCCCCGCGACTGGGCCACCGAGGAAGGCCGCGCCGCGGTGCGGCTGGCCGTCGAAGAGCTCGGATACCCGGTGTTCGTGAAGCCGGCCCGCGCGGGCTCCTCGATGGGCATCACCAAGGTGGACGCGGCCGAGGACCTGGACACCGCCATCGAGGTGGCGCGCCGTCACGACCCGAAGGTGCTGGTGGAGGCCGCGGTCGTGGGCCGCGAGATCGAGTGCGGCGTGCTGGAGGGGGTGGGCCCGCTGGACCGGCCCGAGGCCTCGCTGCCGGCGGAGTTGCGGGTCACCGGGCCGCACGCCTTCTACGACTTCGAGGCCAAGTACCTCGACGGCACCACCGAGGTGGACATCCCGGCGCGGCTGAGCGCCGAGGAGATCGCCGACATCCGCGAGCAGTCGGTCGCCGTGTTCGAGACGTTGGGCTGTGAGGGCTTGGCGCGGGTCGACTTCTTCTATCAGGAGTCTGCCGACGGGGGGCCGGGCCGGTTCATCGTGAACGAGATCAACACCATGCCGGGGTTCACGCCGACGTCGATGTTCCCGCAGATGTGGCAGGCCGCCGGGCTGTCGTACCCGGCGCTGATCGCGCGGCTGATCGAGTCCGCGCTGCGGCGCCCGACCGGCCTGCGGTAGTCCGGACTACTCGGGCTGGTCGTCCACGAACCGGCCGGCCTTGTCCGGCACGTTCTTCACGATCATCGGCGCCAGATCGACCAGCGCGTTGGACGCCGCCTGCTTCTCCAGGGCGCTGTCGAAGGGCACGGTGACCTCCACGTAGACCGCGCGGTCGGTGGTGGTGTAGGTCACGGAGTGTTCGTGCTCTTCGATCAGCCAGTTGACGAACGCGGTGTCGCCCATGTTCGCGTACCGGTTCTGGTCCGGGGTGTAGTCCGGGCCGCCGACGGTGACGGCCGGGGGCTCCGGCACCCCGCACCGCAGCGTCGTGGCGGGGGAGCCCCACGCCGCGGCCCGCCGCTTCACGGCCGGGTCGGTCCCGGCCACACCGCGCCGGTGGCCGCCTTCCACCTCGGACGGCAGCGCGCCGATCAGCTTGGCACAGGCGGCGAGCACCGCCGGGTCGGAGGTGCGCGGCAGACCGACGGCGACCGAGCCGGTGCGCGACAGGTGCTCGCCCCACCCGGCGCCCGCACACGCCAAAACCGCGGCTGTCGTCACAGCCGCGGCCGGTATCCACCTGTTGCTCTTCGTATGCGCCGGACCCCTGGTCACTCCCACAGAGTACGGTCTATCACACTACTTGAAGTGCACGATCGGGCAGGTCAGTGTGCGCGTGATGCCTTCGATGACCTGGATCTTGGCGATCACCAGCCGACCGAGTTCGTCCATGGTCTCGGCCTCGGCGCGGACGATCACGTCGTAGGGCCCGGTCACGTCCTCGGCGCTGGTGACGCCCTCCAGATCGGCGATCGCCCGCGCCACCTCGGCTGCCTTCCCCACCTCGGTCTGGACCAGGATGTACGCTTGAACCACGTGTCCTCCTACTGTCGGAAACGCCACCGTACCCTGCGCTTCCCACATTCCGGGAGTCCATGCCCGCTGGGCGGACCGTAACAGTTCACCCATTCGAGTTGCGCCGCCGCGCTTCGGCCGCCGCCGGCCATCCGCGTTACGGTACCGCCGTGGAGACGATCGACGACGTCGGCGAATTCGGGCTGATCGCCCGGGTGCTGGCCCGCCTGCCCCTGACCGACCGCGACACCGGCCCCGGATGGCGGGTGCTGGTGCCCTCCGGCGACGACGCGGCGGTGCTGGCCATCCCCGACGGCCGGCTGGTCACGAGCGCCGACCTGCTGCTGGAGGGCCGGCACTTCCGCCGCGACTGGTCCACCGCCCGCGACATCGGCCACAAGGCGGCGGCGCAGAACTTCTCCGACATCGCCGCGATGGGCGGCGTCCCCACCTCCTTGCTGCTGTCCCTGGTGCTGCCCGGCGACCTGCCGGTGGCCTGGGTCGAGGAGTTCGCCGCCGGGGTGGCCGCCGAATGCGCGCCGTTCGCCGCGACCGTCGCGGGCGGCGACATGGTCCGCGGCGAGGTGATCACCATCTCGGTGACGGTCTTCGGGACCCTCCAGGGCCGCGCCCCGGTGCTTCGCTCGGGGGCCCGGCCCGGCAACACGGTGTGCGTCGCCGGCCGCCTCGGCTGGTCGGCGGCCGGTCTGGAACTGCTGGCGGCCGGGACCTCCGGCGCCTCGGCCGCCGGTGCGGGC
>JABFXP010000383.1 GCA_013361685.1 Catenulispora sp. | reverse complement strand
GTGATGGTCGAGTCCTTCGCCGCGTCGGCCGCCTCCTCGGAGATGGCGCCGCAGAAGGCCTCGTAGTCGATCAGCTCGGTGACGGTGGGGTGCTCGCCGCAGACCGCGCAGTCGGGGTCCTTGCGGACCTTCACCGTGCGGTAGGTCATCTCCAGGGCGTCGTAGATCATCAGGCGGCCGACCAGCGGCTCGCCGATGCCGGTGAGGACCTTGATGGCCTCGGTGACCTGGATCGAGCCGATGGAGGCGCACAGCACGCCCAGCACGCCGCCCTCGGCGCAGCTGGGGACCATGCCCGGCGGCGGGGGCTCGGGGTACAGGCAGCGGTAGCAGGGGCCGTACTCGGACCAGAACACCGAGGCCTGGCCGTCGAAGCGGTAGATCGAGCCCCAGACGTAGGGCTTGTTCAGCAGCACGCAGGCGTCGTTGACCAGGTAGCGGGTGGCGAAGTTGTCCGTGCCGTCGACGATCAGGTCGTACTGGGCGAACAGCTCCATCACGTTGGTGGAGTCCAGCCGCTCCTCGTGCAGGTTCACCTGCACCAGCGGGTTGATCTCCTTCACCGAGTCGCGGGCCGACTCGGCCTTGGAGCGGCCGATGTCGCTCTGGCCGTGGATGATCTGCCGCTGCAGGTTGGACTCGTCGACCACGTCGAACTCGACGATGCCCAGGGTGCCCACGCCGGCCGCGGCCAGGTACAGCAACGCCGGGGAGCCCAGGCCGCCGGCGCCCACACACAGCACCTTGGCGTTCTTCAGCCGCTTCTGGCCGGCCATGCCGACGTCGGGGATGATCAGGTGGCGCGAATAGCGGCGCACCTCTTCCACGCTCAGGTCCGCTGCCGGCTCGACCAGCGGAGGTAGGTTGCTCACAACGTCTCCCGGAGATGTCTTCGAAGCGCCTGGGGGTGATCCGCGGCTCTCAACGACAACCGTCACACACCCGCTTCGATTCCCGGCCCCGCGGTCCACTCTCCGAGACCCGCGACCGACCCGGTCGGATCAAGCTACCCGCGCGTAGACTGGCGACCATGACCACAACCGACGCCGCCTACGCCGAGGCCGCCACGTCCCGGCAGCGGTCCGCCAGGCTGCCTCGGAGCGCCCGCCGCAACCAGCTTCTCGGTGCCGCCGAGGAGGTGTTCGTCGCGCAGGGCTACCACGCCGCCGCGATGGACGACATCGCCGAGCGCGCCGGCGTGAGCAAGCCGGTGCTGTACCAGCACTTCCCGGGCAAGCTGGAGCTGTACCTGGCGCTGCTGGACAAGCACTGCGACCAACTGGTCTCGCAGGTGCGCACCGCGCTGGCCTCCACCACGGACAACAAGCTGCGGGTGGCCGCGACCATCGGCGCCTACTTCGACTACGTCGAGCACGAGAGCGGCGCCTTCCGCCTGGTCTTCGAGTCCGACCTGAACAACGAGGCGGCGGTGCGGGAGCGCACCCACCGGGTCACCCAGGAGTGTGCCGAGGCGATCCGCGACGTCATCGCCACCGACACCGGGCTGTCCGACGACGAGGCGATGCTGCTGGCGGTCGGCCTGACCGGGGTGGCGCACGTCACGGCCCGGTACTGGCTGTCCAGCGAGGGCGGCCGGATCCCGCGGGACGCCGCGGCACGGATCGTGTCGCAGCTGGCGTGGCGCGGCATCGGGAACTTCCCGCGCAAGGATTCTGTCTAGATAGCTGGCACGCTAGAGCACACCAGTCCTCTGGCGCCCTGCTTCATCTGGCACACCGCTTCGAGCAAATAAGGAAGCCTTCGTGGAAATCAAGATCGGTATCCAGCACTCCGCCCGTGAGCTGAGCCTGGAGTCCAACCTGACCGCCGCCGAAGTGGAGGCGGCCATCGCCGCCGCGCTGAAGGACGGCGGGCTGCTCATCCTGGTCGACGAGAAGGACCGCAAGGTCCTGGTGCCGGCCGAGAAGATCGCGTACATCGAGCTCGGCGAGCCCACGGGGCGCCGTGTCGGGTTCGGGGCGATCTGACCCGGTTCGGGTGAGGGCGGTGGGGTAAAAGGGACGCATGTCCTTTTTCTCACTGCTGTGGCTGGCGGCCCTGGGGCTGGGCATCGGCGCCCTGGGCCGCGCCGTCGTGAAGAACGGCACCCCGATGGCGACCTGGATGACCGCGGTGGTGGGCATCGTCGGCGCGGTCGGCGGCGGCGCCGTGATCCACGCGATCCTGGGTGAGGGGCACGACCTCGTCGCCACGGTGCTCGGGGTGGCGCTGGCCGCGCTGCTGGTGGCGGCGATCACCAGCTGGCAGCGGACCCGCGAGCAGACCTGAGCTCAGGCGCTCAGCCCCAGCGTCGCCATCCGCGCGCCGTGGCCCTCGGCCAGCCGGGTCAGCATCCGCCCCACCCGGGCCAGGTCGTCGTCGACCTGCGCGTCCGGGGCGGCGAGCAGGCCGGCCAGCAGTGCGGCCAGCGCCGGGCGCCAGGTCGCGATCTGCTGGGCCTGGGTCAGCGCCTCGCCCATGATGCGCCGGCCCCACAGCGCCAGCCGGCCGGCCACCTTCGGGTCGGCGGCGATGGCGGCGAGCACGTGCTCCACGACGAACGCGCCGTGGCCCATGTCCTCCAGGACGTCTTCGACGACCGCGCGGGAGTCGGCGTCCAGGAACCGGGCCGCCTCGCGGTAGAAGTCGGCGGTCAGCGTGTCGCCGATGTAGGCCTTCACCAGCGACTCGAGCCAGTCGGCGGGCCGGGTGTGCTCGTGGAAGGCGTCGACGGCGCCGACGAACGGCTCCATGGCCGCGGTGGGGTCCACGCCGAGCTCGGCCAGCCGGGCGCGCACCTTGCGGAAGTGGTCGAACTCCGCCGCCGCCATGCCGGCGACCTCCGCCTTCCCGGCGAGGGTGGGGGCCAGCGCCGAGTCGGCGGCCAGGCGCTCGAACGCCGTGAGCTCCCCGTAGGCCACCAGACCGAGCAGGTCTGTGACGGCTATCTCGTAGGACACGGTGGTCGCCGGGGTAGTCATGGGGGCAGTTTATGCGCCCTCACCCCGCCGGCAGGGCAGATTGCGGACAGGTGGCGCAGGCCAGTGGTGCAAAGAGCTTGTGGGGACGGGTACACTGGGTGTGACTAGCAGGATGCCCGGTCGGTGGCCCGATCGGCTCCGACCCGCTGCGGCAACCAGACTCACCGAGAGTCCTCAGAAGCCGCGAGGTTCGCTCGCTCCTCCAGAAGTGGCGCCAAGCGTCATCGCCGGAGTCGACGCGAGCACGTACGCAAACAGCACCAATAGCTCCACCGGCTTCCGTGCTGCCCCCTCGCGCAGTGCCGCTCGACAGAAGAGGCATACATCATCAGCGCTGTCACCACTGACACCGAAGAGCGTCCCGGCACGACCGGGACCCAGACCCCCGAGCCCGTCCGGCAGACGTTCCGCGACCTGGGCGTGGACGAGCGGATCGCCGAGGCCCTGGCGGCCGGCGGGATCGTGACCCCGTTCCCGATCCAGGCCGCGACCGTCCCGGTCGCGCTCACCGGCGCCGACGTCATCGGCCAGGCCAAGACCGGCACCGGCAAGACTTTGGCCTTCGGCATCCCGGTGCTGCAGCGGATGGTGCGCGAGCTCGCGGCCTCCGCCGGCGCCGCCGAGAGCGCCGCGGCCGGTTCGCTGGACGACGGCGCGGCGATAGCCGATGCCGCCGCCTCCACGAACGCTGACGCCGACGAGACCGGGGCCGCCGCGCCGTCCGGGCAGTCCGCCCGTGGCCGCCGCACCCGGGGCC
>JABFXP010000231.1 GCA_013361685.1 Catenulispora sp. | reverse complement strand
CCGCCGACTGTCATCCCGCCGGCCCGCGCCCCGGAATCCTCCGCGGACTCGCCATGATCGCCGGCCTCTGCACGGAACTGGCGGCGCGCTGGCCGCAGCTCGGGCTGCCCGGGCCGGAGCCGGTGAGCGGCCTGGTCGTCGGACTGGACAAGGCGCCGAACGCCAAGGTCGTGCTGATGCTGTTCGACCGGGACGGCCGGCCGTCGGTGGTCGTGAAGACCGGCCGGAGCATGGAGAACGACGCGCAGCTGCGGCGGGAGCACGATGTGCTGACGCGGCTGTGGGACGGCGGGCTGCGCTCCGGGATCCCGCGGTCGCTCGGGCTGCTCCTGGTGGCCGGACGGCTGTGCCTGGCGCAGAGCGCGCTGCCGGGGCGGCCGATGACCGCCGCGTACTACACGCCGGGACACGTCTCCAACCAGAACGCCGTCGCCGCCGACTTCGGCGCGGCCGCCGACTGGCTCGACGCGTTCCAGCGGCAGGGCGCCGGGTCGCCGGTGTCGGTCGCGCAGTGGCGGGAGTCCGAGTTCGCGGCGCTGATGAAGCGCTACCGGCACCGCGTCGGCTACAAGGGCCGCGAGGAACCGCTGTTCCAGCTGGTCGAGGACCGGATGACGGCGTTGCAGGACGCGAAGATCCCGACCGCGGCCGTGCACGGCGACTTCTGGATGGGCAACGTGATGACCGGCGGGGGCCGGGGCGCGGGCAGAGCGGGGAACGGGAGTAAGACCGCAGTCACCGGCGTCGTCGACTGGGAGCTCGGGGCCCCGGTCGGCACGCCGAGCCACGACGTCTACAAGTTCCCCACGTCCTACGCCTTCTACCTCGACCGCACGGTGCCCTGGGGCGGCGGCAAGGTGGCGGGGCACCCCGGCCGCGAGGACGCCGCGGGCCGCTGGCGCTCCTACTCCGCCTGGCCCAACATGCTCGGCTTCGGCCACGCCTACTGGGGGCGCGGCTGGTTCCCCGAACTCGTCCGGAGCTTCATCCGGGACCGGGAGGCGGCACTGGGCATCGATCCGGCTCTCACGCCGATCTTGTTCTGCTGCTTCCTCATGGACCAGGCCCAGCGGTCGACGGTCCCGGAGTTCCGCGACGGCTACCGCGCGGCGCTGGCCGCGTTCGCGGAGGAGAGGGACAGGACATGGCTCTGGCAGGAGTGAGGAGGGGGGCCGCCGCCACCGCGGCCTGCGGGACGGTGGTGGCGCTGCTCGCCGGGTGCGGGACGAGCACGAGCCACGGGACGCAGCCGGTCGGACAAACCGGCGCCGGCGTCAGCCCGGGCACGACGACCGGCTCGGCCAAGGGCGAGGGCATGCCCGCCAGCGGCGCGCCGACGTCGCAGAGCCCCGCCACGGCCGACGCCAAGGGGACGCCGGCGCTGCCCGGCGGTGTGGTCCCGGTCTATCCGGCGTGGCCCACGCCCATCCCGCCGTACACGAAGAGCGTCGACAAGTGGACCGCGCCGATGAAGGCGGCAGACGCGGCCGGACTGAAGGTGTGGATCGAGACCGACCTCGTGAAGGCCTGGAAGGCCGGGCCGGACAAGTTCGCCGCCACCGTCGGGCAACTGGGCGTCGAGGCACAGGCCGACCCCGGCGTCGTCGGCTTCAAGATCGCCGACGAACTCGGCCAGAACCCTCAGTCCTCGACGACTTCCCCTGAGGAAGCGTTGAGATTCCTCCACGACGCCCGGGCCGCACTGCACGCCGCCGCACCCGGGAAGCTGATCCTGATCGACGTGATCGGATACGACCTGGGATGCGTGCCGGGCTCCACCGCGGACGGTCGGGCCAAGTGCTTGTCCGATAACGCAGCCAACGACGCGCGGCTGGATCTGGGCACCATCGACCAGATCGTGGGCTCCGGGTATGTCGACGCGCTCGACGTCACCACCAACATGCTGCGACCGGAGCAGTATCAGAAGAACTTCAAGGTCACCCGGGCTCAGGCGCAGCAGGCGGCGTTCGCCGAGATCCAGCGGCGCGGCTGGGACAAGAAGGTGATCGTCAACACCCGCAAGGCCCTGTCGTGGAACACCGACACGATCCCCGACGCCGCCACCGCCGCGGCCCTGGTGCCGGACTTCATCGACGTGCCGGTCGCCGCCGGCGCCAAAGCCGTCGACACCTGGTCCTTCTCGCAGCTCTACAGCAAGACCGGCAAGCCGGTGTATCAGCTGTCGCCGGGTTACCAGACCAACCCGCTATGGGACGCGCTGAAGGCTGAGAAGGCACGGGGCGTCCAGTTGTTCACGCACTACACGCCCAGCTACAGCCTGGGAACGCTCGGCCAGGACATCGCCGGCATCTCCCAGGCCTTCACCGGGGTCTTCTGCGCCGCCGGCACAGGCTGACCCGCATGAACGCCGCCTCGCAACCCTCAGAGGTCCCGGAGCAAGCCATGACCGCCACCGCATCTCCGTCAGCCGCCCAGAGCGGCTACGGCACGACCCCGGTGCGTCCGTCGCCGAGCCGGCGCGCGCTGGACATCCTCGTCTCGGCGATAGCACTGCTGGTCGCTTTGCCGTTCGTACTTGTCGTCGCAATGGCGGTGTGGTCGACCAGCCGCGGCCCGGTGCTCTTCCGGCAGCCCCGGGTCGGGGAGGGCGGCCGAGTGTTCACGCTCTATAAGTTCCGCTCCATGCGGACTGACACGGGCGGCCCGGGAGTGACCGCGCGCGGTGATCCCCGGATCACCGCCGTGGGCCGGTTCATCCGCAGTACGTCCCTGGACGAGCTGCCGCAGATCCTCAACGTCCTGTTGGGCCACATGACGCTGGTCGGTCCCCGGCCGGAGTCGCCGGGTCTGGCCGAGCGATACCCGCAGGAGTGCCGCTGGGTGTTCGCCTACCGTCCCGGCCTGACCGGGCCGGTGCAGCTCCGGCTGCGGGACAACGTGACCCTGCCCGACGACGTCCCGGACCCGGAGGACTACTACCTCTCCATCCTGGTCCCGCTGCGCGTGTCCACGGACAAGAAGTTCCTGGACCGCCCCACTCTGGGCCGCACGGTGTTGTTCATCTTCGCCACCGCCTGGTACCTGCTGGCCCCGAAGAGTTACCGCCCGTTCGGCGTCCACCGGAAGAAGGGCGCCCGGGAGCAGGAGCGCCTGCGGACCGGCCATTAGCGCCACGAACCCCGGTATCCCGCCACGAGTGGGCGGCCGGCGATCCAGGCCGGCAGTACCGGACACGACAACGCCCGCCACCGGGAGTGCCAGGTGGCGGGCGTTACGTTTTTCTTGAGCACGGCCGCCAGCGGGAGTTCGGGGCGGAGGAGCCGTACTGTGGCGGGACTAGATCGAAACGCTCCAAGAGGCCCGTCCCTTGGAGCGCCCTCTATAGGTCCCCCGTTGGGTTCTACGACGGGATGCGCTAGACGTCTCAGCCCTCACGCTGCGGCGGGATGCCGTTCAGCAGAGCGCGCACCTCCTGCTCACGGTAGCGGCGGTGGCCCCCCAACGTGCGGATAGAGGTCAGCTTGCCGGCCTTGGCCCAGCGCGTGACCGTCTTGGGGTCGACGCGGAACATCGTAGCGACCTCGGCAGGCGTGAGCAGAGGCTCAGCGTCCGGCGTACGTGCGGTCATATGGACTCCTCCTGACGGAAACGGGCGCCCAGCGCGCCCGATTTCTCGTGGACCCTCCCCGATAGCCTCGCTTGCCCGGTCCCGGGAAGACCGTGCGGCCGTGTCGGTTATAGGACGAACGGCTTGTCGTTCACAGTACAAGTACACCATCC
>JABFXP010000823.1 GCA_013361685.1 Catenulispora sp. | reverse complement strand
GATCCACCCGCAGCCAACCATCGTGAGAAAACGGAGCATCCCGTGAAAGCACCCGCCTTCGCCCCGGCGCTCGCCGCCGAATGGCTGAAGTTGCGCAGCACCCGCGGCCCCTGGATCATCCTGGCCGCCGCCCAGCTCATCGTCGCCGGCGGCGTCAGCGGCCTGGTGGTGTCCGACTCCCGGAAGCTGGGGCAGGCCGACGTCCAGACCCAGGCCGTGGCGCACGTCGGCCTGGTCAGCGCCCTGACCCTGGTGTTCGGCATCCTGGCCGTCGCCGGGGAGTACCGGCACAAGACCGTCACCGACACCTATCTGTCCGCGCCGCGCCGCGGCGTCCCGGTCGCCGCGAAGCTGTGCGTCTATTCGCTGGTCGGCGCCGGGACCGGGATCGTGGCCGGCGCCGTGGCGCTGGCGGCGGTCGCGATCTGGTGGCCCGCCAAGGGCTACAGCTTCCACTTCGGGTCCGGCGGCGTGTGGACCACGCTGCTCGGCGGCGTCGTGGCCGACACGCTGTTCGCGGCGATCGGCGTCGGGCTCGGGGCGCTGATCCCCAACCTGCCGGGGGCGATCGCCGTGGCGTTCGGCTGGATGGCGATCGTCGAGGGCATCGTCGGGCAGCTGATCGGGTCCAGCGCCGCACGCTGGCTGCCGTTCACCGCCGGGCGCGCCGTGGCGCTCGCGGTCGGGGCCGGGAGCAAGGACCTGCTGCCGCGCTGGGGCGGCGGCGCGCTGCTGGCCGGATACGCGGCGGTGTTCGCGGCCGTCGCCGTGGCCACTACGCTGAAACGCGATGTCACCTAGACCAGCCGCTGCTTTGCGCGGTGGCGACCAGGACCTGCGGGCGCACCTGATCGCCACCGCCGCCGCCGTGATCGCCCGGCGCGGAACGGCGGGCCTGTCGGTCCGCGAGATCGCCAAGGAGGCGAAGGTCGCGGACGGAGTGCTCTACAACTACTTCGACGGCAAGGACGACTTGATCGCGCACGGACTGCACGCGCACGTGCACACCGTGCTGCGCGCCGGGGACGCGCCGCCGGCCGCCGGGTCGGCGACGGTCGAGGCGAACCTCGCCGCGCTGTTCACCCAGGCGGTGACGCTGCTCGACCGGATCATGCCGGCGTTCGCGGGGACCGTCGGGCAGCCCGCCGTGCTGCGGCGCTTCCGGGAACTGATGTCACGGAACGCCGAGCCGCACTCGCTCAGCACGATCGGCAGGGAGGACGCCGGGCTGCCGCAGTTGTTCACGGCGTATCTGCGCGCCGAGCAGAAGCTCGGGCGGGTCGCGGCCGACGCCGACCTCGAGGCCTCGGCCACGCTGCTGATCGGGGCGGCGCACGACGTGGTGCTTCCGAAGGTGCTGCTCGGCACGCCGAGCGCACCGAACGTTCCGGCCGCTTCGCTGCTGCCCGAGGGCCACGCCGAGCGCATCGCCAGGGCTCTGATCCACGGTCTGCGAGCAAGCGAGGGCTAGCCGGCCCGCCGTCTTCGCGGCCCGCGCACCGATTACCTCGCGTAACGATGCAGACCGTCATAGATAGGCAAAGTTTCGCGAAGTCTCTTGTCAGCGCCTTAACCGTTCACTAGCTTCGACCGCGCTGCCACCGCGGGGCGGCACCGCGACACACCTGGTCCCCACCCGGCCCGGAAGCCCACCACGCTCCGGGACGGCCCCAGGCGTGCCCGCCGGACCCCACCCCCGAAACCAGGAGGCAGTATCTTGCGATCCATCCTGCGCCCGACCGGGCGCCGCGCCGCGATATCCCTGGCCGGAGCCGTCGTGCTCGGTGTGTCCGGGGCCGCGGTGGCCACCAGCGCGAACGCCACGGGCTCGCACACCGCCGGCGCGAAGACGGCGGCCTGGTCCCGGGCCTGCGACGCGCCCGCGGCGGGCATGGCCGCGTGCCACGCGCTGCACGTGGACAACGTGCCCGAGCACATCCGGGCGCTGGGCGTGACGCCGAACGCGACGCCCTCCGGCCTCGGCCCGGCCGACCTGCTCTCCGCCTACAACCTGCCGGCCAACGGAGGGGCCGGACAGACGGTGGCGATCGTCGACGCCTACAACGACCCGAGCGCCGAAGCCGACATGAACACCTACCGGTCCCAGTACGGGCTGCCGGCCTGCACCTCGGCCTCCGGCTGCTTCAAGCAGGTGAACCAGAAGGGCGGCACCAAGCTGCCCAGGAGCAACAGCGGCTGGGCCGGGGAGATCTCCCTCGACCTGGACATGGTCTCGGCGATCGCCCCGAACGCCCACATCATCCTGGTCGAGGCCAGCACCGCTTCCATGACCAACCTGGGCACCGCGGTCAACACCGCGGTCAGCATGGGCGCGAAGTTCGTCTCCAACAGCTACGGCGGCGGCGAGTCCAGCGCCGACACCGGCTATGACACCTCTTACTTCAACCACCCGGGCGTGGCCATCACGGTGTCCTCCGGCGACAGCGGCTACGGCGTCGAGTACCCGGCGGCCTCGCCGTATGTGACCTCGGTCGGCGGGACGGCGCTGAAGAAGGACAGCTCCACCGCGCGCGGCTGGAGCGAGTCGGTGTGGTCCACCAGCGCCAGCGAGGGCGCCGGATCGGGCTGCTCGGCCTATGACAGCAAGCCGAGCTGGCAGACCGACTCCGGCTGCGCCAAGCGCACGGTCGCCGACGTGTCCGCGGTCGCCGACCCGGCCACCGGTGTCGCGGTGTACCAGACGTACGGCGGCTCCGGCTGGGCCGTGTACGGCGGCACGTCCGTGGCCGCGCCGCTGATCGCCGGCGTCTACGCCGACGCGGGCACGCCGAAGGCGAACGTCCCGGCGGCGAACCTGTACAGCCACGCCTCCGCGCTGAACGACGTCACATCGGGCGCGACGGCCAGCTGCACGCCGGCGTATCTGTGCGCTGCGAAGACCGGCTACGACGGTCCGACCGGGCTCGGGACGCCGAACGGCCTGGCGGCTTTCACCGGCTGAGGCAGGTCGTTCTCACCAGATCATGCGTGTGGAGCCGGACCCCTGAGGGGTCCGGCTTCCCACGTTTCTTCGAAACTCCTACACCCGGCTCTCCTACAACACAGCGTTGTCGGCGCTTCCCGGGAAATCGGTGCTCAACGCGAGGTCCTTGCCCGCGTCGAACTCCGCGCGGAGCTGATCCAGCTTGGCCCCGATCCGGCGGTAGGCGTCACTGCCCAGCGGCACCCAATGGCGAGGGTCGGGCACAGTGGCGGCGGCGTAGATGGCTTCGGCGGCCTTGACGGGATCGCCGGGGAACATCTCCGGCGTGAGGCGGTCCAGCACGGCGCGGAAGGCACCGGCCGTCGCCTCATAGTCGTCGATCGGCGCGCCGGAGGCCTTGGTGCGGTGCTCGATGCCGGTGCGGAAGGAGCCGGGCTGGATCAGCATGGCGTGCAGACCCAGCGGCTCGATCTCCTGCCACAGCGCCTCCGTGAAGCCTTCCAGGGCGAACTTGCTCGCCGAGTAGTAGCCGTTCGCGGGCAGGCTGGCGAGACCGTCCATCGAGGAGACGTTGACGATGACGCCGGTGCGACGCCGTCGCATACCGGGCAGCGCCGCGCGGGTCAGGGCCACGGCCCCGAAGAAGTTGACCTCGAACAGGCGGCGGTAGTCGGCCTCCTCCTGCTCCTCCAGCGCGCCGACGAAGTCGATCGCGGCGTTGTTCACCAGGAAGTCGATGCCCCCGAAGCGTTCCTCGGCGGCCCGGATCCCGGCGGCGCGGTCCTCGGCGCTGGTGACGTCCAGCCGGACCGCGAGCGCCGTCTGCGGATACCGTGAGGCCAGTTCGGTGGTGGCCGCCGTCGAGCTGGCGACCGCCACGACCTGGTCGCCGCGGTCGAGCACGTACTCGGCGAGGGCCTTGCCCAGGCCGCTGGAGGCGCCGGTGATGAGCCAGGTCTTGCGGGTCTCGGTCATGATGCTCACTCCCCCGCCGGGAAGTCGGCGGACGCGCTGGCCTCGGCCCAGGCGCGGGCCTCGGCGAGGCGGGCCTCACCGGACTCCAGGGCCATGGCCACCGCCTGGGCGCCGAGCAACAGCCGTCGCGGCGGATCAGGCCGGGTGACCGCGTCGATGACGACGCGGGCGCCGCGGTCGGGGTCGCCCGGCTGGACGCCGTTGTTCTCGGCGCGGTAGCGGTTGATGGCGCCGACGGTCTCGTCGTAGTCGGCGCCGACGGCGTGCAGGGTCATCGAAGAACCCTGCCAGTCGGTGCGGAAGCCTCCGGGCTCGACGATGACGACCTTCACGCCGAACGGCGCGACCTCGTTGGCCAGCACCTCGGAGAAGCCCTCCACGGCGAACTTGGCGCTCTGGTAGGAGCCCATGCCGGGGGTGCCGCCGACCCGGCCGCCGACCGAGGAGAACTGCACGAACACACCCGAGCGCTGCCGGCGCAGCACGGGCAGGGCCGCGCGGGTGACGTTGTAGACGCCGAAGAAGTTCGCCTCGAACTGCTCGCGGAAGTCCTTCTCGGACATCTCCTCGATGGGCCCGCTGTTGGCGTAACCGGCATTGTTCACCACGACGTCCAGCTGCCCGAACGCGTCCACGGCGGCCTGGACGGCGGCGCCGGCGGCATCGGCGTCGGTGACGTCCAGGGCGGCGGTGCGGACCCGGGCCCCGTAGCGGGCCACCAGGTCCTGGAGCTGGTCCGGGCGGCGGGCGGTGGCGAGCAGCTGGTCCCCGCTCTCCAACACCGCCTCGGCCAGGCTCCGGCCGAAACCGCGGGACGCACCGGTGATCAACCATGTGCGAGACATGTCAAATCCTTTCGTGCCTTTCATCTGATGTTCCACCACCACTGTCATCCGCGCAGCGCGGTGCCACATCGGTCATATGACGCCGAGAAGAAATGCCCCGCCGGGCCCCTGTTCGTAGGATGGTCGAAGCTCCTCTGGGAGGAAGACACACGCCGGGGGATCCATGGCACAGGACGCGAGACACAAGCTGCTCGGACGGAACCGCGAGTTCCAGGTACTGAAGCGCCTTCTGGACGAGGTGCACGCCGGGCACGGGAGCGCGCTGGTGCTGCGCGGCGAGGCCGGGATCGGCAAGACGGCGCTGCTGGGTCATCTGGCTGAAAAAGCCGAGCAGATGCAGGTACTGCGTGCGGACGGCGTCGAGTCGGAGGTCATCTTCGCCTATTCGGCGCTCCAGCGCCTCTGCGATCCGCTGCTCACATATGTCGATCAGTTGCCGACAGAGCAGCGGGATGCTTTGTATATCGCCTTCGGCATGAGCGGCGGTGCCGAACCAGAGCCGGAGCTCTTGGAAGCGGCGCTCACCGGGCTGTTCACTGCGGCGGCCGCTGACGAGCCGCTGTTGTGCCTGGTCGACGACGCGCAATGGCTGGACTCGGCTTCGCGGCGGCTGCTGGGCGCTGTCGGGCAGCGCTTGGACGGGACGGCGGTCGGGCTGGTCCTCGCGGAGCAGCCGGTCGAGGGCGGAGACGGACTGGAGGACCTGCCGGAGCTGGCGGTCAGCGGGCTCACGGAGGCGGACGCCCGGGCACTGCTCGACGCCGTGCTGTCGGCGCCGATCGGACCGCGGGTGCGGGACCGGATCGTCGCCGAAGCCGGCGGGAACCCGTTCGCGCTGCTCGATCTGCCGCGGGAGCTGTCGCCGACGGAGCTGGCGTTCGGGTTCGGCGGGCTGGCGACCGGTTCCGGACCGGCCAGTCGAGCCGAGGAGGACTTCGCGCGGCGGCTGAGCGAGCTGACCAGCGATGTGCGGACGATGCTGGTGCTCATCGCCGTGGAGCCGACCGGCGACGAGACGGTGCTGAAGGCGGCTGCGAACCGGCTGGGGATCGACGCGGCGCCGGACACCGACTTGCTGGCGGACGGCCGGCCGGTGCGGTTCCGGCACGCGCTGATCCGGCGGGCCGTGTGGCGCGGGGCGGACGCGGCGACGTTGCGCGCGGTGCATCGGGCGCTCGCTGAGGTGAGTGCGGAGGACGCCGACCGGCACGCCTGGCATGCGGCGCATGCCGCGGCGGGGTCTGATGAGGCGGCTGCGGCGGCGTTGGAGGATTCGGCGTATCGGGCGCTGGCGCGAGGAACGCAGACGGCTGATACCTGGCTGGGAAACCAGGCATCGGATGCCGGCGAGCAGCCCGGCAACGCGGACGGCTCAGCCGACCGACCGAACGACACCGACTCCGCAGATCAACAGGCGCAAAGCAGTAATCCAACTGCACAATCCGCCCCCTCCCCAGCCGCCTGGCGCCCCGGCCGCACCGCCGCACCCGTCTTCCTCGAACGCGCCGTCGCCCTCACCCCCGCCCCGGCGGAGCGCACCCGCCGTGCCCTCGCCGCCGCGCGGGCGCTGCTCGACGCGGGCGCCCCGGCGCGCGTGCCGGATCTGCTGGACGCGGCGGAGCTGGGTGCGATGAACCGATTGCAGCAGGCTGACGCGGCGCGGTTGCGGGCCAAGGCCTCCTCCATCCTCAGTCCCGGGGCGAGCGCGGTGGAACCGTTGCTGGCCGCGGCTGTGCGGCTGGCGGAGCTTGACCCGGTCGCGGCGCGGGAGACGCAGCTCGCCGCGTTGGGGGCGGCGATCTGGGCCGGGCGCGTCGATCAGGGCGAGGCGCGGCGGGTGGCGCGGGCCCTCCCGGATCTGCCGCCCGGCGACGAGGTCGCGGGGGTGCTGCTGCGGGCGTTCATCGCGTGGGCGGTCGACGGGTTCGACGACGCGGTGCCGCTGCTGACGCGGGCGGTGCACGAGTTCTCCGACGCGGACGTGCCGGAGCTGTTGTGGTCGGTCATCAACGCGGCGGTGGTGCTGGGCGACGTCGAGATGTGGCTGAGCATCACCGAGCGGGCCATCCGGTTCGCGCAGACCAGCGGGCAGCTTTCAGTACTGCCGACGGCGCTGACGAACCGCGCGGTCGCGCTGGCACACTCGGGGCGGTTCGCGGAGGCGTGGCGGATGCTGGCCGACGCGGAGGCCGTCGGGCAGATCACCGGTCAGATGTCGCACATCGTCGCGGCGGTCATGTTGCACACGTACCAAGGAAGGGAACAGTCAGCCCTGGGGCCGATCGAAGCGCTGGAACAGGCCGGGCAGCAGCGCGGGTTGGGCCGATTGATCGGCATGGCGGAGTATGCGCGCGCGGTGCTCTACAACGGTCAGGGCAACTATCCGGCAGCCGCGGAGGCCGCGCTACGCGGCGTCGCGTTCCACAACATGTCCGTGCACCACTGGACGCTCGCCGAGCTGGTCGAGGCCGCCGCACGCTCAGGCGCTCCCGACAACGCCACGCAGGCCCGCGAACAGCTGAAAGCATGGAGCCATACCGGAACGCCCTGGTCCCTCGGCGCCCACGCACTCGCCGAAGCCCTCGCCGGCCCTGCCGGGCAAACCGCCGAAGAGACCGAAGGCCGCTACCGCGAGGCGATCGACCACTTCTCGCGCGGCGCCCTCGGCGTCTTCGAAGCCCGAGCCCGCCTGCTGTTCGGCGAATGGCTGCGGCGCCAGAACCGCCGCGCCCAGGCCCGTACCGAACTGCGGGCCGCCCACGAAGCCTTCACCGCCATGGGAATGGAGGCCTTCGCAGAACGCGCTCACCGGGAGCAGCTGGCCACCGGCGAAACCGTCCGCAAGCGCACCGTCGGCACGCCGGTTCTGACGCCGCAGGAGAACCAGATCGCCCGGCTCGCGGTGGCCGGCGACTCCAACGCGGAGATCGGCGCGCAACTGTTCCTCAGCCCACGGACAGTCGAGTGGCACCTACGGAAGATCTTCACCAAGCTCGGCATCACCTCACGCCGTGAACTCGACGGCGCCATCCCCGACGACGAGGACGACGCCACGAATCCCGCCACGACTGAGGCCTGATCCAGTACTACGGCATCGCCGTCCGCAACTCCCGCCGCGAGGAGATCCCCAGCTTCACGAACACCTTGCGCAGGTGCCACTCGACGGTGCGAGCGCTGAGGAACAGCTCGGCCCCGATCTCCGCGTTCGACTGCCCGTCCCGAGCCCGCCGCGCGATCTGCCGCTCCTGCCCGGTCAGCTCCACCGTCCGCTCCGCGGTCGGCTGCGCCACCGCCACCCCGCACGCGGCCAGCTCCAGCCGGGTCCGCTCGGCGAACGCCTCGGCGCCGATCTCCAGGAACATGTCGTGCGCCTTGCTGAGCTGCCCGCGCGCCTCCAGATCCCGGTCCTCCCGCCGCAGCCACTCGCCGTAGACCAGGTGCGCCCGGGCCAGCGCCACCGCGCCCCGGCTGCGCCCGAGCCGGTCGATCGCCTCCCGGTACAGCTCGTCGGCCGTGGCGCCGCCACTGACCAGCGCCCGCGACCGCGCCTCCATGCCCAGTCCCCACTCGGTCCCGCTGGGGGCGGTGGTGCGGGCCAGCCGCTCGACGGCCTGCACCGCCTGGACCGCGTCCCCGCTGCGGACCGCCGCCTCGACCAGTTCGGCCAGCGCCCACGCGGCGAACGCGGTCTCCGAGGTGTCGGCGGTGGCCACCGCGGCGGCGTTGCGGGCCTCGCTGAACCGGCCCAAACCGTTCTGCAGCACCGCGTTCGTGTAGTGGACCAGGGTGAAGCCGACCCCTTCGCAACGCTCGGCGGCCGTGGTCTCCACCGCGCGCAGCAGCTCCGTCGCCCGCACCTGGTCACCCCGCCACGCGGCCACCGCCGCCCCGTCGTAGGCGGGGCGGGCGATGCCCGTGGCCTCGGCGACGGCCTCGGACTCCTCCAACAGCGCGGCGGCCGCCTTGAACTGCCCGGCGTGCAGATGGGCGGCGATCCGCTGGGTCAGCGCGACCGGCAGCATGACCAGCGCACCGGTGTCCCGGCTGTGGCGCAGGTCCAGCTCGGCGATCATGGCCCAGGAGTCGTCGTCCCAGATCTCGTACGCGCCGTGGGCGGCGATGGACAGCCACCGCGGGGCCTCGACCGGCGGCAGCTCGTCGCGCCGGAAGGCCTCCAGGGCCTGGCGCACGAGCGGCGTGCCCTTGGCATGGCCCTCGGTGTAGAGCACGGCGAAGGCGTCGAGCAGCAGATCCTGCGGGCGCGGCCGGTGACTCGGCGCGGGCGCCGCCATCGCGGCGGCGGCCACCTCGGTCACGGTGGCACGGTCGGCGAACCGCCCGGCGGTCAGCGCAAACGTGATGGCGTCAAGATACGTCTCCCGTGACAAGGTCGGGTCCAGACGCTCGAAACGCTGCGCCGTCTCCAGCAACAGCACCGGAGCCTGGGCGACGTCACCGGTGGCGAAGGCCAGGTGCCCGCGCAACTGGCCGACATGTGCCGCGCGCAGATCATCAGCGGGGCCGGACGCCACCTTGTCGAGGAGAACCCGGGCCCCATCAGGCGCGCCAGCGTGCACCTTGTTCCGAGCCGCGGCGAGTTCCCGCTCCGCGCGCAGCTCAGGCTCCACAGTCAGCGCCGCCGCTCGCTCCAAAAACGCAGCAGCCGCGGCGAGCCCACCACGCGCCTGGGCCCGCCCGGCCGAGGCCTCCAACTCAGCGGCGACCTGGTCATCACGGCCCTCGGTGGCATGCGCGAGATGCCACGCCCGCCGGTCCGGATCGGTCTCGGCGCACGTCGCCTCGGCCAACGCCCGGTGCACCCGGCGCCGCGCCTCGGGCGAGGCCGAGCGATACACGGCCGAGCGCACCAGCGGATGCCGGAACGCGATCCGCACACCGACCGTCAACAGATCCGCTTCCTCAGCCGCACCACCGGCCTCCGCGCTCAATCCCAGCGCCGCCGCCGCCCGCCAGATCAGCACCGGATCACCGGCCGAGTCGGCGGCGGCCAGCAGCAACAGTTCCTGCGAATCCGCGGGCAGTTCGGCCACCCGGCGCCGGAAGCTCTCCTCGATCCGCCCCGACAACGCGGTCGTCCCGAGCAGCCCGAACCCCCCGGCGAGCCGGTCCGGCGAGGCCAGCGGCAGTTCCAACAGCGCCAGCGGATTGCCACGGGCCTCGGCCAGCAGCGCCGCCCGCACACCGTCGTCCAGGGGCCAGCGGACCACAGAGTTCAGCAACTGCTGCGCCGCCTCCGGCCCGAGGCCCTGGATCGGCAGCTCGGTCAGCCCGCGCATGCTGGGAATCGCCTGCCGGCTGCTGATCAGCATCAGCACCGACTCGGCCCGCAGCCGCCGCGCCACGAACGCGACCACCTGCGCCGAAGCATCGTCGAGCCAATGCGCGTCGTCCACAACACACAACAGCGGCCGCTCCCGCGCGGCCTCCGCAAGAAGGTTGAGCATCCCCAGGCCCACAAGAAACGGCCCCGGCGGCTCACCGCCCTTGAGGCCGAACGTCGTCGCCAACGCCTCAGCCTGCGGAGCCGGCAGCCGCTCTATACCGTCCAAAAGCGGCAGCCCGAGCTGACTCAACGCCGCATACGGCAGCTCCATCTCGGACTCCACCCCGGAGACCCGCAGCACCTGCACGTCCGACGCGGACTGCACGGCGTATCCGAGCAGTGCGGACTTGCCGACGCCCGCTTCCCCGAGCATGACGAGGACGTCGCTGCGTCCCTCACGCATCGACTTCAGCAACGCATCCAGCCTCGCGCACTCCGCACGCCGCCCGAACAGCATCTTCATCTCCCGGAACCGGTTCCGAACCAGGGTGAAAGTTTTACACACCCGGTGGACAAACGCCTGACGACCTCAACATGCGGCCCCCGTGGTCCGCCCGACCCTGGCCGATCCCTGGTGTCCCCCGGCCAGGGTTGCGCACGGGCTCGGCCCCCCGCACCGCCGGGAGAACGTAGCGGCATGGAATGGATGCTCGTTGAGGCCTACTGCGCGATGTTCTACGGATCGACCCGCTCCGCGAAGCCGGGACGGCACGACTCGTCGCCGACAACCACCGACATGTGGATCACGCGCCAGGCATACGAATTCGCCACCGCGACCGAAACCTGCGGCAAGTGCGGCGCCGGCTTCAGCAAAAGGCTGAGCCTGGCGACCGCCTACGACCTCCACGAACACGCCAGCCCATGGCGAATCGGAGTCGCCGCGAGATGCCGGGGCTGGCGACGCCACCGCCACTCGGCCCTTGTCACCGAGTCACGAGGCGGACTCCGCTTCGAGCCCCTACGGCCTGATTGACCGCACCCTTCGACTTCAGTCACCGATCCCCGGATGCCGCAGGCCGACTGCGCGTCACGTGACTGATGTGTCGGCGACGACACCTCAGCCACCGTGAAGTAAGCCGCCGCCCGGCGCGCATCCACACCACCTGAGGAGAATCATGAAACGACGGCTTCTGACAGCCGCAGCCGCCGTGCCGGTCGCGGCCGCTGCCTACCTGCCGGTGAGCGCTTCGGCGAACACCTACCAGACCCTGAACGGCCCGGCGCAGAAGGGCGGCACCGGCTTCAACTGCTCCACCTTCAACGTCCCGGCCCCGTCCGGCACCGCGGTGGAGTCGGTGTCGACGACCGCCGTCCCGGCCGGCGACTACCTGGTCCCGGGCCCGGCCCCGCTGGGCGGCTACACGATCCCCGCCGTCCCCGCGCACTGCGAGGTGACCGTCACCCTGACCCACCCCGGCGGCAACGACCACGCCAAGGTCACAGTGTGGCTGCCGAACACCGGCTGGAACGGCCGCTTCCTGGCCGTCGGCGGCGCCGCCTACCAGGCCGGCGACCTCGGCGCCGTGGCCACCCAGGTCAAGGCCGGCTACGCGGTGGCCACCACCGACGCCGGCGTGTCCAACGGCCTGGACGTCTCCTGGGCCCTGCAAGCCGACGGCACCATCAACCAGACCCTGCTGCAGAACTTCGGCTCCCGCTCGGTCCACGAGATGGCCCTGGTCGCCAAGCCGGTCATCGCCGCCGTCTACGGCCAGCAGCCGAACTACTCCTACTTCAACGGCTGCTCCACCGGCGGCCGCCAGGGCTACGCCGAAGCCCAGCAGTACCCCACCGACTTCGACGGCATCAACGCCGACGCCCCGGCCATCAACTGGAACCAGTTCGAAGTCGCCACCCTGTGGCCCCAGGTGGTGATGAACGAGACCAAGACCTACCCGACCACCTGCGAGTTCAACGCCTTCAACACCGCGGCCGTGAAGGCCTGCGACAAGCTCGACGGCCTCACCGACGGCCTGATCTCCGACCCGGGCAAGTGCGACTTCGACCCCCGCCGCCTGATCGGCACCAAGGTCATCTGCGACGGCAAGGAAGTCACCATCACCGCCGCCGACGCCGAAGTCGTCCGCAAGATCTGGGACGGCCCCCGCGACACCACCGGCAAGCGCCTCTGGTACGGCCTGCCCGTCAGCGCCACCTTCGAACCCCTCGCGGCCACCCAGCCCGACGGCAACGGCGGCACCACCGGCAACCCCTTCTTCGTCCCCGCCGTCTGGGTCTCCACCTTCGTCCAGAAGGACCCGACCTTCAGCAGCGCCAACCTCACCTACACCCAGTTCGACCAGATCTTCGCCAAAGCCCGCGCCGAATACGACGCCACCATGGGCACCCGCAACGCGGACCTCACGGCCTTCCGCGACGCCGGCGGCAAACTCATCACCTGGCACGGCGACTCCGACCAGCTCATCCCCACCGCCGGCACCATCGACTACCGCCAACGCGTCGAAGCCCGCATGGGCGGCACCCAGAAGGTCAACGACTTCTACCGCGTCTTCCTCGCCCCCGGCACCGCCCACTGCGGCCTGAACGGCAACGTCAACGACCTCTCCGCCCTCACCACCTGGGTCGAGCAGGGCAAGGCACCCACCACCCTGACCGCCACCCTCCCCACCACCACCGGCACCACCACCCGCAACCTCTGCGCCTACCCGATGGTGTCCCACTACACCCACGGCGACCCGACCAACCCCTCCAGCTTCCGCTGCGAGAAGCCGTCGAAGCACTGACCAGAACCACCATCAAGAAAGCGAGAGGCCCATGAAACCACCGGCCACCGACGCACGCACCCCCCTCACCAAGCTCTACGCGACCCGAGGCATCCTGGCCATAGCCTGGGCAATAGCCTTCGCCAGCAACCACGACACCCTCAACGGCGCGGCAATCACCCTCCTGATCGCCTACCCCCTCCTGGACGCGATCTCCTCAGCCATCGACTACCGCACCGGCACCACCGGCCCCGAACGCCGCATCACGGCCTTCAACGGAATCCTCAGCACCCTGACCGCAATCACCCTCGGCATAGTCGCCGCCACAGACACCGTCCCCGGCGTCCTGGCCACCTTCGGCGCCTGGGCCATAATCTCCGGCGCAGCCCAGGTCACCGTAGGCCTCCGCCGCCGCAGCCCCGAACTGGGCAAGCAATGGCCGATGCTGATAGCCGGCGGCCTGTCCTTCCTCGTCGGAGCCTTCTACATCCTGCAAGCCACCGGCGACAAGCCCACCCTCGACGTCCTGTCCGTCTACGCCACCGGCGGCGGCATCTTCTTCATCGCCCAGGCCGGCCTCCTGGCCTGGAAGACCCGCCGAGGCGCGATCCAGCCAGTCTGACCCAACACAAGTTCGGGCCCGCTCCACGACAGGAGCGGGCCTGAACTTTTTGCTGCCCCACCACGCCACCGCCACCGGCCAACACAAACCACCCACCCCCAAACCGCCGCCGGCCCCACCCCACCGCCACCGGCCAACGCAACTCAGCCACCTCCCCAACCCCCGCCCCGGGCGCGTTTCCCCAAACCCCACCGGCTCCGGTCTTCCCGTCGCGTCGGCGGGCGAAGCCAATCTCGACGGGCAGGGGATGTC
>JABFXP010000102.1 GCA_013361685.1 Catenulispora sp. | reverse complement strand
TGGACCGGCGAGCCGGCCGCCGCCGGCCCGCCCCCGGTGTGCAGGGCGGTGGCCACCGCCGTCACCGCCCCGATACCGGCGGCCCCGCCCAGCAGCGTTTCAGCGGCCTTGCGTATGGGGCCGGTCTTCCTGTGCCGGGTCGCCACGCGCCCCCACCTCCCGTCTGTGCCGCACCGTCCGGGGTGCGGATCCGACGATCAGTGTCCTGCCGCCCCGGCGCGCCACGCCGGGGCCGGAGCCCCCGGTTCCCTCGAACGGGCGATGGCGAGGGCCTTGGAAAGTCCGCCTGGGGCTTCCGGCGTCCGGTCCGGGTCCGGCGGTGGCGGCGGTCGCGGCCGGTCTGCCGGCGTCCGGCGGAGCCGACAGGCCTTTGTCACGCCGGCGTGCCGAGACGCCGCGACGTCCCGGCGCCGGGCCGCTGACACGACGGCCGGACAGCCGGACAGCCGGACAGCCGGACGCCGGACGGCCGGACAGCGGCACATCAGGACACCGGCACACCGGCACACCGGGTCGCCGAGCGCTGAAACGCCGGAACCCGGCCCCGCACGCAGCGGGAGCCGGGTTCCGGCAGGAACACCGTGTCTGTGTTCGTGTCTGTGTCTGCGTCCGAACGATCTACCGGTGCAGCTTGGGCAGCACCTCGCGGCCGAACACCTCGATCCACTCCGTCTGGTTGCGGCCGACGTTGTGCAGGTAGATCCGGTCCACGCCGAGGTCCAGGAACGCCTGGATGCTGGCGCGGTGCACGTCCGGGTCGGAGGAGATGACCATCCGGCCCTCGAAGTCCTCCGGGCGCACCAGCTTGGCCATCTGCTCGAAGTCGAACGGGGAGCGGATGTCCTGCTTGGGGAACTTCATGCCGCCGTTGGGCCACTCGGTGACCGCGTTGGCCAGCGCCTCCTCGTCGGTGGGCGCCCAGGACAGGTGCAGCTGCAGGATCTTCGGCATGGTGTCCGGGTCCTTGCCCGCCTTGCGGGCGCCGGCGGCGAAGTTCTCGAACACGCCGGAGACCTTGGAGTGCGCGGCGCCGGGGGTGATGATGCCGTCGGCCAGCTCGCCGGTCTTGCGGGAGGTGTAGGGGCCGGCGGCGGCGATGTAGATCGGCGGCGGGGTCTGCGGCATCGTCCACAGCCGGGTGGTCTCCAGCGTGAAGTACTTGCCCGAGTGCTTCACGTCCTTGCCGGTGAACAGCTTGGTGATGACCTCGATGGCCTCGAACATCATCGCCACCCGGGTCGGGGCCTCGGGCCAGTACCCGCCGACGATGTGCTCGTTCAGCGCCTCGCCGGATCCCAGGCCCAGCCAGTGCCGCCCCGGATACATCGCCTCCAGCGTCGCCGAGGCCTGCGCCACCATCGCCGGGTGGAACCGGAACGACGGGCACGTCACGCCGGGCCCCAGGTCCGTGCTGGTCTTCGCACCGATCGCGGTCAGCACGTTCCACACGAACGGCGCCTGCCCCTGCTGCGGCACCCAGGGCTGGAAGTGGTCGGCGGCCATGGTGCCGGTGAAGCCGTGCTGCTCGGCCAGCGCCGAGTACTCCGTCACCTCCACCGGGCCGAACTGCTCGAGCATGGCGGCATATCCGATGTGCGGTGTGCTCACAGCTGGGGCTCCCAACGGAACTGGCCGGCCGACCCGGCCGGCCGATGAGGAAATGGAACGTGTTCAAGTCTGCGTCATAGCCGACCTTAGAGCAGTGCTCTGCGCCTGTCGTGTGGGAACGGCTGTGGTGTACGGCACGATGGGGGGTCATGACCGCATCCGCTGCCGGGGCGCCCGGATTCATCGCCGCCATCGACCAGGGGACCACCAGTTCCCGCTGCATCGTGTTCGACGCCGTCGGCCGTCCGGTGGCCATGGCCCAGCGCGAGCACCGGCAGCTGTTCCCGGCGCCGGGCTGGGTCGAGCACGACGCCGCCGAGATCTGGTCCGGGGTGCAGCGGGTGGTGGGGGAGGCGCTGGGCCGGGCCGGGCTGGCGCCGGAGCACCTGGCCGCGGTGGGCATCACCAACCAGCGCGAGACGGTGGTGGCGTGGGACCGCCGCACCGGCCGGCCGCTGCACCACGCGATCGTCTGGCAGGACACGCGCACCGACGCCGCGTGCCGCGCGCTGGCCGCCGACAGCGCGCTGGGCGCCGACCGGTTCCGGGCCAAGACCGGGCTGCCGCTGGCCACCTACTTCTCGGCCTCGAAGATGGCCTGGCTGCTCGAACACGTGGCCGGTCTGCGGGCCGGGGCCGAGGCCGGCGACGTGCTGTTCGGCACCATGGACTCCTGGCTCATCTGGAACCTGACCGGCGGGCCCGACGGCGGCGTGCACGTCACCGACGTCACCAACGCCTCCCGCACGCAGCTGCTGGACCTGGCCACCCTGGCCTGGGACCCCGAACTGCTGGAGGCCTTCGGCGTGCCGGCCCGGGCGCTGCCGCGGATCGTGTCCAACTCCGAGGTCTACGGCGTGGCGCGCGGGGTGCTGGCCGGCGTCCGGGTCGCCGGCTCCCTCGGCGACCAGCAGGCCGCGCTGTTCGGTCAGGCCTGCTACACGCCCGGCCAGGCCAAGTCCACCTACGGCACCGGCACGTTCCTGCTGATGAACACCGGCGACACCCCGGTCCCCTCGCGGCACGGCCTGCTGACCACGGTCGGCTATCAGGTCGGCGGCGCCGAGGCCGTCTACGCCCTCGAAGGCTCGGTCGCGGTCACCGGCGCGCTGATCCAGTGGCTGCGCGACAGCCTGGGCCTGATCCGCGACGTCTCCGAGGTGGAGCCGCTGGCCGCCTCGGTCCCGGACAACGGCGGCGCGTACATCGTGCCGGCGTTCTCCGGGCTGTTCGCCCCGCACTGGCGGCCCGACGCCCGCGGCGTCATCACCGGCCTGACCGCCTACGTCACCAAGGCGCACCTGGTCCGCGCCGCCCTGGAGGCCACGGCCTGGCAGACCCGCGAGGTCGTCGACGCGATGCGGGCCGACGCCGGACTGGACCTGGCCGCGCTGAAGGTGGACGGCGGCATGACCGCCAACGCGCTGCTGCTGCAACTGCTCGCCGACCGGCTGCCCGCCCCGGTGGTGCGGCCCGCGGTGTCCGAGACGACCGCGCTCGGCGCCGCCTACGCCGCCGGGCTCGCGGTCGGGTTCTGGCCGGACCTGGCCACGCTGGCCGAGCAGTGGGCCGCCGACGCCGAGTTCGAGCCCGAGCTCGACCCCGCCGAGCGGGAACGGGAGCACGCGATGTGGCTCAAGGCGGTGGAGCGGACGCTCGGGTGGGCGGACTGAGAAAGCGGCGGACTGCGGAGGTGCGCTGATCGGCGAGGATCGGCGGTCGCAGCAGCCTGCGCACTGCGGACCGGGGCTGCACTGACCGGCGGGGATCGGCGGGCGCTGCGGCCTGCGCACTGCGGACCGGGGCTGCGCTGACCGGCGGGGATCGGCGGGCGCTGCGGCCTGTGTCCCGCCGACCGGGCAGCCTCCGACAGCCACCGGATGGCCGGAACGTTCAAGAAGCGCAGGCCTGCCAAAGGTAGCTTCGGCCGCATGACACAGAACTTCTCCGGAGCCGGCTCGGTCCTGGACCGGGCGGCGACGTTCTTGTGGACCTCCGGCCGGGTGCTGGAGCAACGGCGGTTCGAAGTCCTGTTCGGCGGCGCCGACGGCGCGGGGCTGGTCGCGGCGCTCGCGGCGTACCGGACCGGCGACGGCGGCTTCGCCTACGGCCTGGAGCCCGACGTCCGCGGCCCGGCGGCGCAGCCGCT
>JABFXP010000260.1 GCA_013361685.1 Catenulispora sp. | reverse complement strand
GTGCCCCACCCCACCACCAGCCGACCAACAAACCCACGCCCCCGAACCCCGAGCCTCAACACCATGGCCGAAGGTCGTAAAAAGCCTCATAACCAAAAACAACCGCAACTTGCCCGACCAGCCCGACTAGCCCCCACCAGCCAGACCAGCCCAACCCCCCCCTCAAGCCGCCGGCGCCCTCACCGCACCCCCATCCCCATCCCCACTCTCACTCCCACTCCCACTCCCACCAACCCCACCCCGCGTCCGCTCCAAAATCTCCTCCCGCGTCAAATACACATCCGTGTACTCAAAATCCTTCAACGAAGCCGCCCGCTCAGCCTGAAACCCCGTCCGCACAAAATCGTCCCCCACCAGCGAGTTCAACATCCACCCCGCCGCCGTCCGGAACCGCGCACTAAACGTCCGCAACGCCATCAAGTGATACCCCCGCGCCACAACCTGCGCCGGCAACCCCGACAACGGAATCCCCAACGGCTTAGAAACCGCCTTCACCCCACCAAGATCCACAACCAACCCAAGATCCTTATGGTGATAATCGCTCAACGGAAACCCCCGCACCGCCGACATCACATTCTCAGCCGCCGTCCACCCCTGCCGCATCGCATGCTGCGCAGTCGGCGGGCAGATCGCATCGCCGCCCTTCGCAACATCAGGCACAGCCGCCGCATCCCCGAAAGCAAACACACCCGGCAAACCCGGAACAGTCAGGTCAGCATTAACAACCAACCGCCCGCGATTGGTAGCAGCACCCATAGTGGCAATCAGCGGACTCGGAGCCACACCAGCAGTCCAGATCAAAGTCCGACACGGCAGCTTGCGCCCATCCGTAAGAGTGACGGTGTCCTCCGTAGCCTCAGCCACCGACACACCCAGCGACACATGCAGCCCACGCTTCCGAAGAATCTTCAGCGCCTTACGCCCCAGCTTGTCGCCCAACTCCGGCATCAACTTCGGCGCGATGTCGACCAGATGCCACTTCACCAAGTCGCCGTCGAGGTTCGGATACCGCTTGACCGCCTCAGTAGTCAGCCGCTGCAGATACGCCGCCGTCTCGGTCCCCGCGTAACCACCACCGACCACCACAAACTGCAACCGCGACTCGCGCTCCTCATCCGTGTCCGCCACCGCCGCCAGATCCAGCTGCGCGATCACGTGGTCACGAATCCAGGCCGCCTCGGCCAGCGTCTTCACCCCGACCGCGTGCCGGTCCACGCCCGGAATGTTGAACTGCCGCGTCACACTGCCCGGCGTAAGCACCAGGAAGTCGTAGTTCTCCACGACCTCCTCGCCGTCGATCTTCCGAATCACCACCGACCGGGTCTCGGTGTCGATCCCGATCGCACCGCCGGGGATGATCATCGTCCGCTTCAGCATCCGCCGCAGCGACACCGCGATCGCCTGCGGGGTCAGCACCCCGGAGGCGACGTGCGGCAGCAGCGGCAGGTACAGCTGGTGGTTCACCGGCGTCACCAGGCGGATGTCGGCGTCGTCGATGGAGAGCTTCTTCTCGAGCTTGTGCGCGCACTCGGTGCCTGCGAAACCGCTGCCGACGACGAGTATCTTGGGGCGGCTCATGGCGGTGGTCTCATCTCCCGTGGCGGTGCCGGCCGGATTCTCATCCAGCCTGGTGTGGAAACCGGCCCGGCGCATTTCGATGGGGATGTTATGTGCCGAACAGGTGAGATGATCATGTTACCGACGGTCTGTGGCGACTTGTCCGCCGGGGTCCTATTGCTCCTTGCGCCGTTGGTAGTGCCGCGCCGCGCGAGCCCGGTTGCCGCACGCCGCGCTGCAGAACTCCTGCCGATGGTGCGTCCGTACGAAGAACTGTACGCAGCCCGGCGCCTGGCACGCGCACAAGGCCGCATGCTGGTCATCGGACAAGAGTTCGATCGCTGAGCGGGCGACGTCGGTCAGCAGCCGCTCCGCCTCGGACGCCTTCGGCGCCGTGTGCGCCACCACCGCGCCCTCCCCGGTCAGCTCGAGCCACTGCGGCACGACCGCCGACGCCGCGTTCACCGTCGCCAGCGCCTGCGGCGGGAACGGCGCCTGCTCGGCCGCCGCCGTGATCAGGTCCCGGATCGCGTCGCGCAACGGCTCGAAGCGGGGTTCGCGCGCCTCGGGTGGCACGCCGTGCGCGGCCAGCCAGCCGTCGAGGTGGTCGCTGGTCCTGCCGCGCGACGCGCTCAGGGTGTTGGCGTAGTCGACGGCCAAAGGAAGAGACACAGGCGACATGCCTCTAATGGTAACCCGCCCTTGCATCCATTAGAAGACCTCCGCCATGATCTAACGGACACAAACAAACCCACCCGTTAGAAAGACTCGACCTGTGACTGCCTCCACGACCTCTCAACCCCAACCCGCCTCTCAACCCCAACCCGCCTCCCAACCCCAACCCGCCCTCCAACTTCAGCCCGCCCCCCAACCCGCCCCCCACCCCCAACCCGCCCCCCACCCCCAAACCGCCCCCCACTCACCCTCCCTCCGCCACAACCACGACTTCCTCAAATTCTGGTCCGGCGAAACCGTCTCCCTCTTCGGCACCCAGGTCACCACCCTGGCCCTCCCCCTAACAGCAGTAACCACCTTCCACGCCACCGCCGGCCAAGTCGGCCTCCTCCGCTTCCTACAACTCGTCCCCTACCTCCTCCTCGCCCTCCTCTTCGGCGCCCTCGTCGACCGCATGCGCCGCCGCCGCGTCATGCTCGTCGCCAACGCCGCCCGCATGCTCCTGATCGGCCTGATCCCACTCCTCTCCGCCACCGGTCACCTCACCCTCGTCCTCCTGCTGACGCTGGCCACCGCCATCGGCGTCTTCTCCGTGCTCTACGACGTCAGCTGGATGGCCTTCGTCCCCACCGTCGTCCGCGACCCGCGACACCTCCTCGAGGCGAACCAGAAAACCGGCCTCACCTCCTCCACCGCCGACGTCGCCGGCCCCGGCGTAGCCGGAGCCGTCATCAGCGCCCTGACCGCACCCACCGCACTCGCCGTCGACGCCTTCTCCTACCTGGTCTCGCTGGTCACCCTGCTGTGGATCCGCACCCCCGAACCGCGCCCCGAACCGCGCCCCGCCGCCAAACCGGACCGCCCCACCATCCCCACCGACGTCCGCGACGGCCTCCACTTCGTCTTCACCCACCGCATCCTGCGCCCACTCGCCCTGATCGCACCGTTCTCAAACTTCATCCTCGTCTCCGTCTGGACGATGTTCCTGCTCTACGCCACCCGCGACCGCGCCCTATCCCCGGCGCAGATCGGCCTCATCTTCTCGGTGTCCTCCCTCGGCGGTCTGCTCGGAGCAGCCCTGACCCGCCGCGTCCTCGCAAAGCACCGCTTCGGCCACGTCTACGCGATCTCCTCAGCCGCGATGTTCGCCGGCCCGATCCTCATCCCGCTGGCCGTAGGCCCCCAAGCGCTGCGCCTCGCCGTCTTCACCGCCGCCTTCTTCATCTCCTACCTGGGCCTCGGCGTCGTCAACATCGTGGCGATCAGCGTGCGCCAGATCGCGACGCCAGCTCCACTGATGGGCCGGATGACAGCGGCCTTCCGCACCCTGCTGTTCGGCGGCGGCGCCCTGGGCGGCCTGGCCGGCGGCCTCCTGGCCGGTGCGCTCGGAGCCCGGACCGCGCTCACAGCGATCGGCGTCGCCTCGCTGCTGATGCTGATCCCGGTCGCCCTGTCCCCGGTGTCCCGGCTGCGGGAGCAGAGCGAGGCCGCCGCCTGACCCGACGCCGGTCGTCGCGACCATCGGCACCGG
>JABFXP010000495.1 GCA_013361685.1 Catenulispora sp. | reverse complement strand
TCCCGACCGACGACGTCCACGACGTCCGCCGGGAGCGTCCGCGGAACCCGGACGCCGGGCGGCGGGCCTGCGGTCCGTGGCTTGGAGGGCGGCTTGGAGAGCGGCTCGGACGGCGACCCGGACGGCGGATCAGTCGCCTGCCCGGACGGCAGATCGGCCGGTTGATCAGCCGGCTGAGCGGTCGCCCGCCCGGACCGTCCCCCGCTCCCGGACATCGATCCACGCGGTGCGGCGACCGCGCCCGGAACCGCCGCAGACCAGCCCAGCCGCGGATCCCGTTCGAGAATCCCCCGGTTCACGTCGGTCAACACCGGTCCCGGGCTGACACCCAGCTCCTCGCGCAACACCGCCCGGGTCTGCCGGAACACCTCCAGCGCCTCGGTGTCGCGGCCAGACCGATGAAGCGCGAGCATCAAGTGGACGGCGAACATCTCGGCCAGCGGATGCGCGGCAACCGCGGCCCGCAGGTCCGCGATCACCTCGGCATGCCGCCCCAGGCGCAGTTCAGCCTCCGCCCTCCAGTCCAGAGCCTGCACCCGCATCTCCCGCAGCCGCTCACGCTCCATCTCCTCAAGCACCGGATGATCGACATCCGACGCCGGCTCGCCCCGCCACAAGGCGAGCATCGCCGACAACGCCTCCACCACGCCCTCCCAGTCCCGAGCCTGCCGCGCACGCCTGCCACGCTCATGCAGCTCGGCGAACACCGGCAGATCGAGCTCCCCGTCACGGATCTCCAGCACATAGCCCGCCGACGTCCCCCGAAGCCGCTCGCGCCCGCCCGGCCCGAGATGCCTGCGCAGCCGATGAACATGGTTGTGCAGCGACGCGGAGGCATTCCGAGGAGGCGCCTCACCCCAAAGCCCGGCCACCAGCCGCTCCACCGAAACCGGCCGGTTCGCGCCGAGCAGCAGCGCGGTCAGCAGCGCACGCGGCATCGCCGCCGTCACCGGCGTGTCAGCGCCGTCGCGCAAGACGGTCACCGGTCCCAGGACACCGAACCGCAGGTGGCTGATTTGATCCATGGATGGCCCCTTCGAAGGCGATCTCGCCACGCAGCATCATGCTGACGGAGGCGCGAAGGGCCGTAAGATCATTGAAAGATCACGTCGGGTCCCCACCGCCTGCGCCAAGGGCACTGCGGCCATCTGTGAGCCGGCCGATGCAGGCCTCCCGCAGGCAACCTCCAAACGCACCTTCGCTCTTTAAAAAGGTGGAAGGGAGTCGCGATGGGGCGAAGAACTACGGAGCAGGCAGACGTCGGCGACGCCGACGCTGATTTCCAGGACTACGTGGCGGCCCGGTGGCCCGGGCTGGTCCGGACCGCCTACCTGCTGACCGGCGACCAGTTCCTGGCGGAGGATCTGGCACAGACCACGTTGACCTCGGTGTATGCCAGTTGGCGGCGCGTGCGGCGAGTCGAGGACGTAGACGCGTACGTGCGGCGTGTGCTGATCAACGCCAACGCCGGACGGTTCCGGAAGCGGCGGGTCGTCGAGCACTTGGTGGCGGCGCCGCAGGATGACCGCGCCCACGCGCCGCACGAGCCGATCGCGCAGCGGTCCGCGCTGATGGCGGCACTCAGCGAGCTGCCGCCACGGCAGCGCGCCGTGGTGGTGCTGCGGTATTGGGAGGACCTGTCCGAACAAGAGGTCGCCGCAGTGCTGGGCTGCTCGACGGGGACCGTCAAAAGCCAGGCTTCGAAGGCGCTCGCCCGGCTGCGCACCAACTCGACGCTTCTTGATCGCGATTCCATGTTGGCCCCCGTTCGCAGGGAGGAAACGGAATGAACAATGAACCAGAGCACGTCGTACTGAACGAGGCGTTCGACGCGGAAGTCGCTGAGCTGAGCATCGGCGACGCACCGATCGGCGCGATGATGAAGAACGGCGCGGGACTGCGCACCCGGCGGCGGCTCGCGACGGTGTCCGGGGCGGCAGCGCTCGCGGTACTGCCGGTCGCCGCCGTGGCGCTCTATTCCGGCGGCGCCGGGACGGACGACGCGGCGGGGAAGGGCGGCGGCTCCACACCGACCAAGCCGCACAGCACCTCCACGATCCCCACCACCCCCACCGGCGGCAAGACGACTCCTGAGCCCCTGCTTTCCAGCCCCACGGACGCGTTGTCCAAGGTGGACGTCGGCAAGGCCTCCCCGCCGAATCCCCTGGACGACATCCAGGTCATCGCCAGCGGCACCATGGGCGGTCAGCAGTGGCGGCTGGTCCGCGACCGCTTCGTCATGAAGGCCGACGGTGTGCCGTCGACGTCGTCCGTCCACCTTCCGCAGTCCCAGCTCGGCCGGCCCGGAACGGTGAGCTGTAACTTCACCGGCGTGCAGTGGGGCGACCGGCCGCCCGGCACCACGCCCGACCTCCACGCCGGCGGTGACTGCGGTCCGGGGAATGCCGTTTTCACGGATGTCCCCGACAAGTTCAGGGAGATCGGGGCGGACAGGGTGATGAACGGCAGTCCCGGTGCCGTCATTCCTTTCTTCGGCAACCTCAACGCCACGAAGATCACCTCGGTGAAGATCACCCTCGATGGCCGGACTACTGCTTCCCAGCCGGTATACGTCCTACCCGGCGAAAAGGTCGGATACTACGTCGTCTTCCTGGACTACAAGCCGCACTGGGACCCGGACGCGACCGTCACCGGCTATGACGCGCAGGGACACGTCGTGGGGACCCAGCCGTTCCGCTACTCGCAGGAACCGGCGCACACCTATCGTTGATCACTCAGAAGGCTCAACCGACGTCCTCTTCCCCCTCGTCGTCGCCGTCCCCCTCCACCTCGGCGACGTCGTCCACCTCCAAGCCCGGCGCGAGCGGATTGAACGTGGCCTCCGGAGGAACGAACGCCCCGTCCCGCTCGACGACCCGCAAGCCGTCCCGCCACGGAGTCTCGAAGTGCCGATGCTGGTACTGCTCGAAGATGTCCCGGTGCAGTGACTGGTGATCGTTCGGGGCGCGGGTCACCCGCTTCACGATCAGTGAGAAGCTGCGGTGCGCCTCAGCGCCGTAAGGATACGGATTCAGCAGCATCATCTCCTGCGTCGCGATCGCGAAGACCGTAGGGGAGGCCTGCGTCATCCGGATGCAGTCCGCGCTGACGCCGTGCTTGTGGAGGAACTCCAGCGCCTCACTGATCTCCTCCGGGATCGCCGACTGGGCCCGGTGTTCCTGACGCGCGCGGATCCTGGCGAACTTCGGCTGCGTCAGCAGCACGCGCAGGTCCAACAGGTCGCGCGCGGCCAGGAACGCCGCCCAGCTCAGGATGCCCGCGCCGTCGAACTTGCCGGTGGACGCCTCCAGGACGCCTTTGAGCGACGTGCCCACGAACCACAGCCGCGGCGTGGATCCGTCGTCGTCGGCATCGTCAGCCGCCCTCGAGGTCTCCGCGGCGAGCAGGCCCTCGTCATCCGTCCCCCCTCGCTCGGCCTGGGGCACGGCGGCCTGGCTCGCCGCGCCTTTGAGCATCTCGCGCAGGTGCGGCTCGATGTTGACCAAGGCATCGATGCGGGTCAGGAAGATGTTCTCCAAGCCCAGCTCACGACTGCTGGTGTAGAGCGGGAGGAACTTCTCGATGGTCGAGCGGAAGCGGTCCTCGACCTCGCCCATCGCCAGCCGGACGTTCTTGACGTGCTCGTCCATCTTGTCCTGGAGTTCGGCGACCAGGCGGTGTTCGAGCTGCTGCGAGGCGATCAGCGTCACCAACAGCGTGGTGAACCCGAACAACGACAGGTTGACCCCGACCTCCAGCACTACGTCCTGGTTCTCCTTGAAGTGGTTGCGCACGAGGATGAGCACCAATCCGATGCCGAGCATCCCGGCGGCCACGAACATCAGCAACATCCGGAACAACCGGCTCAGCTGCCGTTTGAGAGACGGCTCCCGGGTCCGGCCGACCGACGGCCTCTCAATCCCCCCGGCCATTGCTTCGTCACACCCCCAGGTATGAGACCTCTTGCATCAGAGTTCTCATACCCGGGGCATGGCATGGAGGCACGTCGGGGATACCCACCCGGACGGGTTGGATCCGCAGGAAAAACCCCTCGGAGGGCTACTCAACGCTCCGCGTTCTTATATGTCCTTCGAATCGAGCACGTCGCAGTTGATGAAGTCACGCGTGCTCGTCAGCGCGCCCAGCTTCTCGGAGAGCGCGGTCGTGTCATCCCGCGCGCTGTTCTTCATCGCTTCCTCGTAGGAGTTGAACTCGACCACGACGAGGTAGTGATTCGGATGATCCCGGTCCTGGAGCACCATGCGATGCGTGGGCTTCACATCCCGGTCCTCAGTCGCGGCCTGCTGCTCCCACTGGCGCATGGCCTCGCGCATCTCGTCCATGTGCTCGGTCTGAAAATCGATGATCTGCACGAACTTCACGGAATCCTCCCGGTCACCCGGGCTCCCGCGACCCGGGAGCGCTCGTGATCCCACGCAAACACCGCCCCTCGGACACCCGCAACTTCCCAGGGCCGTTGAGGCGTTCGGACGCGACGCGATCAGATCGGGTCGGCGAGCACGCTCCCGGCCTCGACGAATTCGCTCTCCGGCCCGAACCGCTCCTCCAGCCCGTCCGCCAGAGAGTGCATCGCGGCGGCGCAGTCGCCCTGGAACGACGAGCCGTGCATGACGGCGAGGGTGGTCGGCCGGAGCTCGGCGAGGGAGCGCAGCGTGGTCGCGGCGGCGGTGAGGCAGGAGATCTGACGGAAGAGGGCCTCGGCGTCGAGAGAACGTTCGACCAGATTGTCGCCGATGACGGCGGCTTGCCCGCCGACCTGTGTGAACAGGTCGCCGCAGAAGAGAGTGCCGGTGGTCTCCTCGTAGAGAACGCGGGCCTCCCAGTTGTGGGGGACGTGCGGCGTGTTCAAGTGCCGGACGCGGCGGCGGACCTGTTTGCCGCCGAGGTCGAGGGTCTCGTTGTGGGCCAGCGGGCGCGGCGGGCGGTCGGCGAGGTCGTTGAGGGACACCAGGCAGCCGAGCTGGCCGTGGGCGACCTCGGCGTGCGGCGCGGCGGCGAGGAACTCGTTCATGGCGCCGCACTCGTCGGCCTCGACGTGGCCGAAGGTGATCCAGCGCAGCCGGTCCAGCGGGAGCACGCGGCTCACCGCCTCCGAGACGACCGGGAAGAGGTGCTTCATCCCCGTGTGGAACAGCAGCGGCTGCTCGGCGTCGATCAGGAACTGGTTGAAGGTGAATCCGGCGGGCTCCGCGATCTCGGGCATGAAGGTCGAGATCCGGTAGATGCCGTCGGCGATCTCATCGACACGTGTCTGCACTGAACGTCCTCCGGCGGTCTGGTGCGCCTTCGTACCTACGTACCACGTACCTACGGTAGGTACCCCCGCGTGAACGTGCCGCACCGCGCTTTGACCTGAAGATCCCTGAACGGAGTCTTGAAGGCGGCACCCGCTCATTCACAAGGGCTCCTGCCTGGCGTTCAGGAGTGCGAGGCCGAGGGTGGTCGGGCTGTGCAGTGCGGTGTTGCGGTAACGCAGGGTGGAGATCAGACCGGCTTCGCGAAGAACGGTGGCGTGTTCACTGGCGCTCGCCGGTGCCAGCGCGGTGAGTGCGGCCAACTGTTCGGTGGAGCAGCCGGGGTGCTCGGCGATGGCCTAGAGCACGGCGGCATGGGTACGGCCCAGCAGCATCGACATGTGTGCGCCGTCTTGTGGCTGTTGGGCTCGGGCCTGCCGCTTGCCCGAGTCGCCCATGAGTGCTCGTATTTCGATCAGGCGCATCTCACCCACGACATCAGAAAGCTGACCGGCCGGTCGCCGCAGCGGCTGCTGGCCGAGCGGTCCGCGATGCCGCCGGGCCCTCGCGACCTCGACCGGTCGATGACGGAGCTCACCGGCCTCGCGACCGTCCCGGCGCCCATTCTGCTTTGAGAACCGGTGGCGGCGCCCCGGTTCGCTATGCTCGGCCGCGAAGATTTCCTGCTTCGACGTGCGGTGGGGGTAGCGCTGACATGTTGGTGACGTGTCGCATAGCAGCGGCCGAAATGATGGTGATGCAGTCCGGGAACGCTCGTGCAGTCCGGTAGCGGCCGGCCCGGGACGCGCGCGCCGCTACCGGACGGAGCGGCCTCGCGCTATGCGACGGTCAACGGCGTGCGGCTCCACTACGTGATCGCCGGCAGCGGCGATCCGGTGCTCCTCCTGCATGGCTGGCCCGAGACCTGGTACGCGTGGCGCAAGGTCATTCCGGTGCTCGCCGACCGGTACACCGTGATCGCGCCTGACCTGCGCGGCTACGGCGACTCGGAGCGTCCCGCCGGCGGCTACGACAAGGTGACGGTCGCAACCGACGTGCACGAGCTGATGCGATTGCTGGGATTCGCCGGCATTCACCTCGTCGCCCAGGACATGGGCGGGCCCGTCGGCTTCGCCTATGCGGCGAGCTTTCCGGCGGAGGTGCGCGACTTCGCCTTCATTGAGAGCGCGGTTCCGGGGTTCGGCCTCGAAGCGTCGATGGACGTGGCTCACGGCGGCAGTTGGCACGTGGGGTTCAACATGGCGGAAGGGATCAGCGAGATGCTGGTCGCCGGGCGCGAGCGAGCCTTCATCGAGTACTTCTACCGCCGCGGCACGCTGCACCCGGACGCGCTGACCCAAGCCGATATCGACGAATATGCGCGCAGCTACGAGGCGGGGGGTCTCGTGGCGAGCTTCAAGTATTACCGGACGCTGTTCGACGACGCGAAGGTCAATCGCGAGAAGCTCGCCGTGCAAGCGCTCACCCTCCCGGTGCTCTCGCTCGCCGCCGAGAAGGGGTTCGGTGACTTCTCTCACGCCTCGATCGCGCAGGTCGCCGACCACGTTGAGCGGCAGACCATCGAGGAGGCGAAGCACTTCCTGGTGCAGGATCAGCCGCAGGCCGCGACAGAGGCGATTCTGAGCTTTCTGATGCGGATGGATGAAGCCTGATACGGCGACTCCCAAGCTCCTCGACGACCCCTGACGCGCCGTCATTCCCGCGTCGTCGCCGGCACATTCTGGTTCCGGCCCGAAGCACTCGGGCGGCGGGCCGGAACCAGAACCCTCAACCTCCTACTTCTCGAACGGTCCTCCCTGCGCGATCCAGTTCCCAGCCCCTATCCCGGTCTGGATCACGACCGAGGTGAGGAACGGTGCGAAGCGGTAGCAGCCGCAGGCGTTCTTCGCCTTCGCCCCGCCGGGGGCCAGGGCTCCGACGATGTCGAGGGCTGTGCCGCCGACGGCGTCGAAGGTCCGCCCGGGGGTCTTCGGGCCGTCGGCGTAGTTCGTCCAGCGGGTGGCGATACTGCCGGCCGCGATCGTGACCGCGACGGCCGTGCAGACGCCGGCGGTCGCCGCGATGCAGGTGACGACCCCGATGGTGGTGATCGCCAGACTGGCCCACTTGTTGTTGTAGATGCTGGCGACGTCGTGGAGTCCGACTCCGATGTAGTGGAAAGTGCAGCCCCAGAAGCCGTTGCAGCCGGAATGACGATTGGTCTCAGTGATCTTCTGCCGCAGCATCTGCCTGACGTGCTCAAGGTTCCACTCGGCGAGCAGCCGCTGCGCCGCGGTCGCGTTGTTGCCGCTGTACTGGACCGTGTGGTGCGCGTATCCGTCGGTTCCCCGGAACGGATCTTCGCTGTTCTGATCTCGCCCATGGCCGCACTCAGTGTGGACGCAGTCACCCGGCTGGGTGTCGCCGTTGCAGTTCCCGTCGCTGCACGGCGGGTTTCCGTGCGCGTCGCACCCTTCATGCCCGTTACGGCACGTGTACAGCCCCTCGGGATCGCTGGAGGAGACGGGGTTCGCAGCGGCATAGGTATAGCCGTTCTGCTGCTGAGAATCCGTGGTCTCGAAAACGGGATCCAGCGAGGCGAACCGTCCGGTCGCCGGGTCGTACCATCGCGCACCGACCGCGGTGAGCCCCGTCGTGGTGTCCTGCGGCTTATTGAGGAAGCCGTGGTTGTCCGGCCAGCTGTTCGGTGTCGTTCCCCGCGGCGCGCCGAACGGTGTCTGCTGCCGCCACGTCATCGCGGTGAACGTCGGGTCGATGGTGAGCAGCGGCGTTCCGTGCCGGTCCGTGACCTCGAAGACGTAGCTGCCGCCGGTGCGGACGACGGTCCCGCCGCCGGGAAGCTCATAGGTGCGACTTCCGCTGACGAGGCCCGTGGTCGTGTCCAAAGTCAGCTGTTCGTCGGACAGATACAGCGTGACCTTGCCGGGATCCCTTTGCAGCAGCAGCGTCCCATCAGCGTCGTAGATGTAGGCGGAGGTGCCGGCGCTGCTTGCGACGCCCGTCAGCTTGCCTCGCGCGTCCCATGTCAGCGTCTGTGAGCCCTGATTCGGCACGCTGCGAGTGATGGTGTTCCCCGCCGGGTCGTAGCCGAACGCCGACGACGCGGTGCCGACCGGCCCGGTGCTCGATGTGCCCTTCAACGTGTGCGGCTGTGCAGTCCCATAGCTGTACGTGGTGACGTTGTCCGCCTGCCCACTGAGACCGTGGTCGGTCTCCGATTGCCGCTGCCCGAGAGGATCGAGCTGCCAACTGGTCCAGTAGGCCGAACCGGCTATCCCGTCGCCGACGGTGGCGCCGGAGTTCTGCGACGGATCAGCGGCGCAAGCGTCAGTCGCGGTCCAAGCCTCGGTCAGCCGAGCGAGCGCGTCATAGCGGTAGCACTGGGTCTCAGTAGCAGTACCCTGACGCTTGTCGGTCTGGCTGGTCGGGTTGCCAGCCGGATCATACGTATAGGAGACCTCGTCGAGCGGTGTACTGCCCGCTGACGGATGAGTGAGCGTGCTGTCGGTCAGGTCCCCACTGTGTGAATCGTAGGTCGCGGTCAGATAGGAGGCGGTCGAAGCCGTTGTGCCGAGTTGTTCCTGACCGACCTGGGAGTAGGCGGTATAGGTAGTGTTCTGGGCGTAGTAGCCGGGCAGACCGCTCAGCGATACCGGCAGGTCAAGCGCCCCGGAGTAGCCGTAGGTCAGGGTCTCCGCAGGAAGGTTGCCCGTCGCCGGGAAACTGCTCTGCACATGCAGACCCTTGGTGGTGCTGTATTTGTCGGTGAAGCTGTAGCTTCCGGCCAGCGCGCCTTCACTGGAGGGGATCGTGACGGTCTCCCCGAGGGATTCGCCGAAGACGTTGAAGCCACGAGCCTGTGTCAGATAGGCGTTGCCGCCTTGATACGCGGTCGACGAGGTGACGTGCCCGATCGGATACGTCATGCCCGCCACGGCGTTGTTGCTGTTGTCGTAAACCCACGCCGCGATCTGGTTGGCAGAGTTCTGACCGGTGACCGCCGCAGCGTATTCGCCGGTCTTACGACCCAGCGCATCGTAGGTGAAGGACTGGGCCTGGCCGCGGGCGTCGGTGCTTTGCAGCAGTTGCCCGGCGGCGTCATAACTCGCCGTAGAGGCGCCGGCGTCGGGATCGGTGCTGCTGACGATCCGGCCGAGCAGGTCGTAGTCGTGATGCCAGTCCGCTCCGGTGGGCACGTTCACCGTGTCCGTCTGGTGCCCGGCGGTGTTGAACACCGACCGCGTCGCCTGCGTGGTGCCGCCGGTGATCGCCACATGGGTGATCGGCGCCGTGTCACTGGACGTCGTCACAGTGACAGTCGGCGGGACCGTGTACTCGTCCTGCTCGATGATCCGGTCCAAGGCGTCTTTGACAGCCGTCTTGGCAGTTCCTCCCGCGAACGGCGCACCGGAGGCGTTCAGAGGGACGGTGATCGTGCCGTCTCCGCTGCCGCTCGCTGCGACGTCGTACATCGTCGCGGTCTTCGACACGGGCTGGGAGTCGTTGTAGGAGGTGTCCAGAACGGGCCGTCCGGCGCCGTCGAACGCGATGACGTCCTGGTTCGGCACCTGAGAGTCCGGGACGCCCGCCAGCGAGGTACTCGGCGTCGCGGCAGAGTCCCACCAGGCGTTGTTCTTCTTCCACGCCCAGCCGCGCGAATCGTAGAAGGTGTCAGTGACCAGCCGGCCGCCTTGCGGTGTCGGGACCTGCGTCTGCCGGACCCGCTCCAGCGCGTCGTACAGCGTGACCGAGCTCTGATAACCGAGCGAATCGTTGAGCGTCTGCGTGGTGACCGATGTCGGCGCCGTGGGGCTGATGGCGTAGCTGACGAGCTGATCGGCCGGTGCGGAGACGGGCCGATTCGCGGACCACTGAGCGACGACCCGCCCCAGCCCGTCATAGTGCCTGATGGACGTGATGCCGTTCAGGTCCGTGGCCGTCACCGGCAGGGCCCGTACCGGGTCCAGCGTGGCGGACGTGCTCTGCCCGAGGGCGTTCGTCGTCCGGGTCGCGGTGACACTGCCGTTGGTGACAGTCCGATCGGTGCTCGTCGATCGGCCGAGACCGTCGTAGACGCGCCGGGGAACTCCGAACGAGTCATACAGCGTCGCGGATTTCACCTGACGGTGATAGGCGCCGTTGCTGAACCCGTCCGCGGTGAGAACCTCGGACACGTCGCCCAGCGTCGGTGCGGGCTGCGGCCAGGTGATCGTCGCCGGCTGCGGCCACGTCGCGGCCAGAGCCGGATTGTCGTAGACGGTGCGGGTGTCGGAGACGACGTCGGCGGGCCGGTTGACGCTGGACGCGGCTTTCAGAGCATTGATCTGTCCGGCGCCGGGGACGCTGGCTCCGCTGGGATTGGTTCCGCCGCAGGCCGCGCCGACGATTTCGACCTCCGCGGGCAGACCGGTGAGGTTGGCGGCGCTGTTCGGCGGCGCGTAGGTGGTGGCGGTGCAGCGTTGCTGCGTGGGAACGGCGAGGTCACCGTGGGCCAGGCTGAACAGCGGCAACCCGAACGTCGAGGACGACGGGTCGGCGTCATACGACGTGTCGGTTTCCGAGATCCGCCAGGTCGTTCCGGCCGACGAGCTGAGGGCCTGCCGGTCCCAGGCCTCGACCTCGCCGACGGCGTTGGCGGTGAGGGCGTCCAGGCCGGTGCGTGCGCGCGTGGCGGTGGCCGGCGACACCCAGTACGAGGAGATGGTGGAGCTGGTGATCGGGCCGCCTTCGAAGGAACGGTGGGTGGTCTCCAAGGCCTTGCCGAGCAACTGATCGACGTCTTCGTGGACGCCGCCCTGGGAGTCGGTGAGGTTCACGACGGTCGTGTTGTCGTCGCGGGACATGCCGCGGTAGTAGGTGGTCTCGGACTCGGTGCGAGCGTCGGTGCCCTGCCCGGTGAACGTTTGCACGTCGCCGAAGCCACGCCACTGTCCGTACGTCCGGTACTTGGCTTTGACCAGCTCGTTGTCGTCGAAGTGCCAGGCACCCCCGCCGAGATACTTGTAGGACGTCTTGGCGTCCGGGGCTCCACCGTTGGGATCGGACTGCGTAACAGAGTCGACCTGGTACTTGTTGAACCAGTCCTTCAGCGGCTGGGTGTTGTCGGCCGGGGTCCAATAGACCGGATAGCACGATGAGGTGTTCGACGCCGCGTTGACGGTCACCGGCGCGGTGCACGGATTGGTGAGCGTGTAGTTGACGCCGATGACCGAACCGGTCTCGGTGGTGATGGACGAGATCCGCATCCGGGTGAGCGGCGGCAGGGTGCTGACGTCGACGCGGTTGGCCAGCGCCACGGCGGTGAACGTCACCGCCGGCAGCGTGACCGCCGAACCGCCCGCGGTGCTGTCCGCCCCGGTGTGCGTGATGGCCGACAGCCACAGAGTCGGCGAGGTGCCGTCGCCGGTGGCGGGGATGGTCTGGGTGAACGACCAGGAATCGGCCGGGACGTAGGCGGTGCCGTTCCACTGCTGGGTCTTGATCCCGGTCAGCCGTACGGTCGACCAGATGGACGGCGAGGTGATGTAGCAGGTCTGATTCGCGTCGCAGTGCAGGTCGTAGGGGACGTCAGGCCAGTTGGCGGCGTTGGTCTTGTTCAACGGGTCGCAGGTTCCCGACAGGCATCGGTCGCCCGTGGTGAACAGCACCTGGTCCGGAGCGTGGCCGCCGTTGACGCTGTAAGCGCCGCCGTCGGTGAAGCCGTAGTCGATGTGGTCCAGATGGGAGTCGCGGGTGTAGGTGCCGGTGGCGGTCGGCGTCGTGGTGCCGCTGGTGTCGGCGTTCTCGGCGTAGGCGTTGGTGTCCTGCTTGTAGTAGTAGGCCATGGCGTTGCCGTGCAGGTCTTTGACGTAGTCCAGGTTCCAGCGGTAGGCCATGGTGCACACCGAGTCGGCGAACCCGGAGGACTTGTAGCAGGGATCGCCGGAATGCGCGGAGAACACAGGTTCGCTGTCGACGGAGTCGGTCGTCGGCTTTCCGGCGGCCCACCCCGGCAGCTGGTTGCGGCCGAACTGGAACACGGTGCCGGTGCGGTCGGTGACCTGCCAGTAGTCGGTGTTGTAGGTGCCCGATCCATTGTTGGAGCCGGTGATGTGCTTGACGACCTCCCCGCTGTCGTCAGCAGCCTTATACGTCCCACTCCCGCTGTCCCAGACCAGCGGAACCGACGAACCGTTGAGGGTGAGCATGAGCACCGGGCCGTCGTAGCAGCGGTCCGGCGTCGATTTCGGCGAGGCGCTGCCCTCGGGGCTGTCGGCGCAGGAGGTGAAGGACTGCTCGATGAACGCCTGCGGGGTGGACCAGCCGTCGCCGAGCCACCCGGCCTGGGACTGCGTCGCCGCGGTCTGGCCGTCGACGTCGCCGGAGTCGTAGGTCAGGCTCAGGCTGGGGACGAGCGGCGAGGCGGCCGGAGGGACGGCGAGGGGATAGGTGTAGGCGAACGAGCCGGACGGCCCGCCTTCAGCCCAGGTGCCAGAAGGTTTCAACGTGGTGGCGGCGAACGTGCCGCCGGCGCCACCGATGCCGGTGGCGCTGGCGGTCGTCGCACCGGTCGTGGCGGCCAGCACCAGTGCGGATGATGAGGTCATGGGTGCGGACAGAGTGTGCGTCCGGGGCGAGTTCACGACCCCGGCGACCGGCGTCCGCGTCTGGCAGGCGGCGAGTTGCGGCGTCGTCAGCGCACACGCGGGAAGCTGCACGAGCCGCAAGCGGGAGCCGTAGTCGCCGCCGTAGGCGTTGGCCAGGCCGCTGTAATCGAAGCTGACCTCAGCAGCGCCCGATGCAGACGTTTCCGCAGCAGAAGCCTGACGACGCGGCGTAACCGAGAAGATCGCGCCGTCGATGCCAGCACGCGCCGCTGCCGTGCGATCCGCCACGGCCACATCGAACCGGCCGGGAGGAACGCCGGCGGCGGATCCGACATGGACGTTCGCGACCGTCGGCCAGCTCACCGCGGCGGTGGCGGCGGTCTTCGCCGCAGCGTCAGCGGGTTTGGCCCCCGCATGCGGCTTGATGGTGAACACACCCGTGGAGGCCTTGGCCGAGGGCACCGAAGGAGCCTTCGCCGCCGCCACCGCAGCGGCAGGAGCGCGGACCTGGACGACTGCCACAGCCAAAGCCGCGCCCAGGACCACGGCGAGCGTTCGAGACACCGGCCCGTTGCGCGGCGCCCGGCGGATGAAAACCCTGTCGGCCATCTCACGACCCTGCTTTCTGCGGCCGCCCACCGTCCGGAGGGGCCGTCGTGTCGGACGATTCCTACGACGACGCCGGCCCCTCAGCAGCGGCCGGCCTCAGCCATCCACCGTCGCCGATCGTCAGAGGGCTGTCTTGGGAAAATCCGACACGGCCCCGCCCGAACCAACACAGGCCGACAAGCGCTTCAGCAGCGGTAGACGCCGTCGGTGTCACCGATCATCCGACCGGTGTCTGTGCAAGCTCACTGCGAACGCGCGCTCGAACGGTGCGGCGACCCACGGAAAGCCGCGTACCGCGGGGAGATCACCGGGAGGGTCAGCGAGATCATGAGTTTCGGCGAGTGCCCAGCGAATGATCGCCGCTCAGGTGTGGGGTCTATGGTGATCGGCGTGACGGTGTCGGGGCGACTGTTCTCCTACGTGGGTCCGGCCGACATCGCCGGCCTGGTCCGGCCGGGCGCGGGCGGGCAGCGTGTCCGGTCGGCGTCGGAGTTCGGCGCGTGGGTGTCGGCTCGGGCGCCGCAGGAGCTGGCGGAGCCGTTCACCTTCGTCGTCGATGCCGCCGGGGTGCTGCGGCTTGCGCCGCGGCGCAGCGAGCACGTCGTCTGCGCTGGCGGGGAAGCGGTCCTGGCCGCCGGCGAGATCAGGTTCGGTCGCGAGTCTGGCCGGTGGGCGGTCGTCGAGGTCAGCAATCAGTCCACCGGTTACTGCCCCGACCTCGGTTGCTGGTCGGCGGTGGCCGACGCGCTGGATCGAGCGGAGCTGGCTCGGCCGCGCGGGTTCACGCACGAGGTCGTGTTCCGACGCTGTCTTTCCTGCCGCGAGGTCAACATCGTCCGGGAGCAGGACTTCGTCTGCGTCTTCTGCGACGATGACCTGCCTGGTGAGTGGAACGTGGATGAGGACAGTTAGCCGGTGATCCGCTTGTTCTCCTTGGCGGCGGAGCTGCTCAGCGCTTGACCGCCACCCCGGCGTACATAGCGATGTCCTCGTCGCGGATCGGCGGGGCATCGGCGTCCGGATGCCAGTGGTGGACCAGGGTGACGCCGGGGTCGATCAGCTCATAGCCCTTGAAGAAGGCCTCGGTCTCGGCCTTGTCGCGGACTTGCAGCGGGATGCCGCGCTTGTTGTACTCGCGGCTGACGCCGCCCACCCCCACCGGGTCGGTGTCGCCGGTGAACACCGTCAGCGTGAGGAAACTCCCGGGCGCCAGCGCGCTCATGAGGTGGTTCACGATGCCCTGCGGGTCGTCCTCGTCGAGCACGAAGTGCACGATCGCGATCAGCGACAGCGCGACCGGCTCCGAGAAGTCGATCACCTCGCGGAGGAGGGGGCTCTCGGTGATCGACTCGGGGTTGCGGATGTCGGCGTCGAGGTAGCAGGTGCGGCCCTCGGGAGTGCTCGACATCAGGGCCCTGGCGTAGGTCAGGACGATCGGGTCGTTGTCCACGTAGGCGATCCGGGCCTCGGGGGCGACCGACTGGGCGATCTCGTGGACGTTCGGCGACTTGGGGATGCCGGTGCCGACGTCCAGGAACTGCCGCACCCCGTACCGCTCGGCGAGGTGCCGTACCGAACGTTCCATGAAGTCGCGGGTGACGCGCATCGAGATCGGCAGCGACGGCCACGCCGCCACCGAGGCGTGGGCGGCGACCCGGTCGGCCTCGAAGTTGGTCTTGCCGCCGATGAGGTAGTCGTAGACCCGCGCGGAGTGCGGCACGTCCGTGCGGAGATCGACGAGTGGCGCGGCCTCCTGCGACTCTTGCGCGGCCCAGGGCTCGTTCGCCATGTTTGTCCCCCACGGGTGCATCATGTTACCGGTCACTTGGATGGCATCGTAGCAATGTTCCGCCGTCGTACCAGAGGGCTGATGTCTGCGGAGGGCCGGAAGACGGGTGCCCGCGCATCGTTTTCGGGCGAGCAAGGCCGCCGCGCGCCGGGATCCCACCGGATCGAGGCGCGCGGCGCGTTCCGTGCGGTCGTCAGTCCACGAACTGGAAGTCCGCGACGTGGCTGCTCGTGTCATTCAGTCCCAGGGTGAAGACCTGGCAGGTGCCGGCCCAGGCTTTCTGGGTCTTCCAGACGTAGGTGTAGGTGTTCGTCGTCGGGTCGTATTGCAGCCCGGATCCTCCGGCGGTGTCGGTGAGAGTGGAGGTGTTGACCGGCGCTCCGGTGGCGCAGTTGACCTGCGTGGCGGTCGGGAAGCCGGTGGGGATGATGTCCAGGCCGTAGTTCCCGCCGAGGCTGAACTTCATCGGGATCGCCTGGCCGGCGTGGACCTGGTTCAGCGTCGGGGTGTTGGCGACCGGAGCGTAGAAGCCGGTGAAGGGATAGCTGTAGGTGTAGCGATCCGCGGCGCCGGTGGCGCTGGTGCCCGCAGGCGTGGTCACCGTGACGTCCACCGGGCCGACGGTGCTGGAAGCCGGTGCGGTGGCGGTGATCTGGGTGTCGGACACGACGGTGAACGCCGCCGGCGTCGAGCCGAAGGCGACGGAGGTGGCGCCGAGGAAGTCGGTGCCGGTGATGGTGACGGAGGTGCCGCCGGCCAGGACGCCGGATGCCGGGCTGATGCCGGTGACGGCCGGGGCCGGCTCGTCGTAGGTATAGCGGTCGGTCGGGTCGGTGGCGCTGGTGCCGGCAGGCGTGATCACGGTGACGTCCACGGTGCCGTCGGCCTGCGCCGGGGCGGTCGCGGTGAGGGTGGAGTCGTTCACCACGGTCACCCCGCTGGCCGGGACGCTGCCGAACAAGACCTGGGTCGCGCCGGTCAGGTGGCTGCCGCTGACGGTGACCGTGGTGCCGCCGGCCTCGGGCCCGTGCGTCGGGCTGATGCCGGTCACGATCGGCAGGGCCAGCGGCGGGGTCGGGGCCTGGGCGATCGCGAACGGGGTGTTGCCGACGGCGATGGTCCGGGTGACGGTGTCGGTCGTGGTGTCGATGACCGAGACGGTGTTGCCGCCGCCGTTGGCGACGTAGGCGGTGGTGCCGTCGACCAGCACGGAGATCGGGACGCTGCCGACCGGGATGGTGGCGGTGACGGTGTCGGTGGCGGTGTCGATCACGGCCACCACGTTCGCGTTCTCCTCGGGCACGAACAGGCGGCCGCCGTCCGGCGTGACCGCGACGCCGCCGGGCCCGCCGCCGGTCGCGATCAGGGTACTGATGGTGTTCGTGGCGGTGTCGATGACCGAGACGTTGTTGCTGTTGAAGTTCGCGGTATACGCATGGGTGCCATCAGGCGACAGCGCGATACTGGCCGGAGTGCGGGCCGAACCGCTGGAGATGGTGGCCACGACGGTATTGGTGGCCGCGTCGATGACAGACACCGAATTGCCGACGAAGTTCGCCACGTAAACACGCGTGCTGTCCGGCGAGACGGCGATGCCGAACGGCTGGTTGCCGACCGCGACGTCGGCCACCACGGTGTGGGTGGCGGTGTCGATGACGTCCACGCCGCCGACGCCGGGGCTGATGAAGTGCCCGAGATAGGCGAAGGCCCCGTTCGGCGCGAACGCCAGCGGCCCGGGCAGCCGACCCACCCCGATCGTGGTGCTGACCGTGTTGGTGGCGGTGTCGATGACCGAGACGGTGTTGCTGCTGTCGTTGGCGGTCCACGCTTCGGAGTTGTCCGGCGACACCGCCACCCCCTCGGGGTTGGCCCCGACCGGAATGGTCGCCACGACACTGCCGGTGGCCGGATCGATGACCGACACGTTGTTGCTGCGCAGGTTCGCCACATAGACGTTGCGCGTCGCCGCGCTCGCGGGCGCCAGCAGCGCGGTGACGGTGAGCACCGCCGCGGCCGATGCCGCCGCGGCCGCGCGGCGCAGGCGGCTCCTGCCACCGCCCGAGCGTGCGAGTGATGCTGAGGACACGGAGGTGTCGTCCCTTCGGGAGGCTGCCCCACAGCTCATGCCCGACGGTGGCGGCCGACCAGGCGTGGGGTCGCGTCTTCGGTGGCCGGGTCGGCTCACCCGAGGCCCAGCATGCCGCCAGCTCCGGGAGTACATCAGAGGTCTAATTACCTATGTTCAGCAGGGCTTTCGACCATGGCGACACAGAATTCTGATTTAGAGACGGGGCGCCACCCCGGCGCCACCCGGGCCCTGGAGCCGGACGTGCGATCCGGTCCCGAGTGATATGGATTACGTCCTCCGGACGGGGCAGTCCGCACCACGGCGACATACAAGACCGCGGCCCTACATCAAAACCCTGACCCTAGGGTTATGCCTCTTCCGGGCGCCCGATCACCGGCTGAATAATGCGACGGTGTCGATCTCCCGTGCTGGTCACCCTCGCCCCCTGGTCGGTCTCGCCGTCGTCATGGCTGCCATGACCCCGATGCTCGGTGCCTGTGGCGGGTCTTCGCCGGCTGCGTCGTCGAAGGACGGTGGCGCGACCACCGCGGTGGGTGCCACGAGCGCGGCGAGCTCGCCAAGCGTGACGTCCACGTCCTCGATTTCGACGGCCCTGAGTTCCTCCTCCGCGGCGCCGGCGGTGTCGTCATCCGCCGCGCCGAACGGTCCCGACTGCGGGCAGATCGGGGCCGACGGCAACGGCTCCGTCGTCCGGCTCGTCATCACCGGCGGCACACTGTCCTGTGCCGAGGCGAAGAAGGTCTGGACCGACTACGGTTCCGCGGCCAAGGAGGGCTCGGGCGGCTTCGCCACCGTCGACGACGCCTGGCAGTGCGCGCACGGCAGCGTGGCCGACCTTCAGCAGACCGGCGTCCAGGGCGGATGCCAGAACGGCCAGAAAGCCTTCGAGACCCGGATCTCCAGCCTCAGCGGCGGCCCAAGCGGCGGCGCGAGCGGCAGTTCGAGCGCGTCCGCCGCCAACGGTGCCCCGGCCGGCTGTACCGCCTCCTCCAAGGGCCAACTCACCGGCTCGGAGCTGGCCGCGATCCTCGCCTGCATCTCCTCGTTCCCCACCGGCGCCAGCGCCACCCTGCACACCGCCGACTCCGGATCCCAGCTGGTGCCCCAGCCCACCGACCCCGGCCAGCTGTACCGGAGCGCAAGCTGCGTCGACAACGCGACCCTGCCGGACTTTTCGGTCCTCGGTACCGCCTACGCCCGCCGCGAGTACGCGGTCACCAGCGCCTTCTCCGCGACCGTCGACCAGTTCCAGGACAACGCCACCGCCTCGGCCTTCCTGGGGGATCGGCGGGCCTACGTGCAGCGCTGCGCCGCCTCCCAGTTCCCGGGCTCCGCGTGGCAGGCGACGTCGGCCGGGGGCTTGCCCGGCGTCCTGTTCACCATGCCGGGCCTGCGCGAGGTCATCATCGTCGACGGCACCGAGCTGATCGACGTCTCGGCCAACACGCCCGCCAATCAGAGCCCTGCCACCTCGACGGCGCCGGAGAAGGTGGCAGCGGACATCGTCGCGGCGTTCTCGCACTAGTCTCGATCCCTTTGCCCCAGCCGCGATTCAGGAACGATCGTTCTTGACTGTTCGTTCCCAAACTGGCTATGGTCGAGCCATGGGTCGTCCACGAGGATTCGACGAGGCCGAGGTCATCCGCTCGGCGGCGGGGCTGTTCGCGATGCGCAGCTTCGACGGCACATCCGTGGACGATCTGGTCGCCGGGCTGAGCGTGCATCGCAACAGTCTCTACAAAACGTTCGGCAGCAAACGCGGCCTGTATTTGGCTGCGCTGCGCTGGTCACTCGAGCATCAAGTGGCCCCGATCGCCGAGCGCGTCGCGGTCGCGGCCGATCCGGCTGCCGCGCTGCGCGAGGCGTCGGACGATCCGGGCCTGGACCTGCTGATCCTGGCCGCGGTCGAAACGGCCCCGACCGACGCTGAGGTGGCCGACCTGGTCGCCGGCGCGCTGGCCGGGCTGGACCGGGCCTGTGCCGGGATCGATGTCGGGGCCGATGGCGTGCCCCGGGTTCCGGCGCCCGACCCGGTCGCCACACTGCTCGGGCTGCGGATCCGGGCCAGATACAGCCCGGCCGACCGGGAGCCCGCCGAGGTCGGCGCGACAGCCGGCGGACGCCCCACCCCGTCCTGAAACCCCAACCACTTTCCCGCCCAAGGAGCCACCGTGGCGCACATCAGCGTCGAAGGCGATAACCTCGTCGTGAAAATGACCGGCCTTGACAAACTCTGGGCCCTGAAAAGCAGTCTGAGCATCCCGCTGGCCAACGTCCGCGGCGCGACCGCCGACCCCGGGATCATCCAGGAGCCCAAAGGCATGAGGGCCCCCGGCACCCGCGTGCCCGGCGTCATCACCGCCGGCACCTTCCACATCGACGGCGAGCGCGTCTTCTGGGACGTCCACGACGCGTCCAAGGCCGTGGTCATCGAACTCGCCGACGAACGCTACGCCCGGCTGGTCGTGGAGGTCGCCGACCCCCGGGCAGCGGTCAGGGACATCGAGGCCGCCCTACGGTGACCCGCGGTCCTCGCTGAATACGACTGCTTACATAGCGGGCACCGGCCGGCGCCACCGTGACCTCGGCCCGGTCGCTCCGCACCCCGGGTGAGACCATGCCCTGGGACCGGCACCCGATGACGGTGCCAGTACCCAGGGCGTCGCTCATCGTGTGCTTACTCAGCCCTTCGCAGCAGCGGCGTTGGCCTGCGTCACGATGTCGGCGGGGCTGCCCTTGCCGGCCATGAGGTTGACGACGGCGCCGTTCAGCGCGTTGCCGACGTTCAGGCCGAACTGGGTGTCAAGGTACTGCATCGAGTAGCCGGCCTTGTTGAACGCCTGCAGCGCCGAGACGTTGTAGGACGCGGTGACGACCTCCTGGGACGCCGGGTTCACCGGGATCGACTGGAAGGCCTTGGAATACGCCTCCTGCTGGTCCTTGGTCAGCATGAACTCCAGGAAGCCGAAGGCCTCCTTCGGCGCCTTCTTCGACACCGAGTACGCGGAGTTGCCGCCCATGATCGCGGTCGGGTCGCCCTGGCCGCCGGCCACCGCGGGGAACGGGAACCAGCCCAGGTCGGGCAGCGCCTTCTGGTCCGGGGTCAGGCTGGCGATCACGCCGGGGTCCCAGGAGCCCATGAGCTCCATGCCCGCCTTGTGGTTGGCGAGCAGGCCCGCCGAGGAGCCGGCGCCCTGCTGCGCCGAGGTCGTCAGGAACCCGGCCTGGAACGGGTTGGTCTTGAGGAACGCGGCCACGTCGTCGCCGGCCTTCTTCCAGCAGGGGTCGTCGAACTTCAGCGACTTGGCGGTGTTCGCCATGGCCGACTGGCTGCACTCGCGGAGGGCGAAGTTGTAGTACCAGTGCGCGGCCGGCCAGGCGTCCTTGGCCCCGACCGCGATCGGCGCGACGTTGACGGCCTTGAGCTTGGCGACGTCCGCCTCGAGCTCCTCGATCGTCGTCGGCGTCGAGGTGATGCCGGCCTGCTGGAACAGGTTCTTGCTGTAGTAGATACCCTCAGGCTGCGTGTCGACCGGCATCATGTACACCTTGCCGTCGAGCGAGCTGCCGGACAGGGCCGCCGCCCCGATGTTGGTCTTGTCCGCGTCGGTGAGGTTCAGCGGCTGGAGTTCGCCGGCGTCGACCTGGGCCCGCATCTTGCCGCCGCCGACCTGGAAGAAGACATCCGGCGCGCTGTTCGTGTTGAGCGCGGTCTGGAGCTTGCCGTCGAGGGCCTCGTTCTGGATCGTCTGGAACGAGATCGTGACGTTCGGGTGCAGGGTCTGATACTGCTTCGCGGCGCTCTGGAAGTACGCCAGGCCGTCCGGGCCGTTCGTCGCGTTCTCCCAGAAGGTCACCGTCACCTTGCCGTCGGCCGAACCGCCGCCTCCGCCACCGCCACCGCTGCTGCTGCTGGCACAGCCGGTGGCGGCGAGCAACGTGCCCAAGCCGAGGAAGACGGCTATCGCGCTGCGCATTCGCGTCGTCACTTGTGGAACTCCCTGTCCATCGTCGTGGTCGCACCTGCGTCCCGGAGGAACGGGCGACCAGGGGCTTGGGGGGTGTTGAGGATGCTGAGGACGCCCGACCGTGAGGACGCAGGCGCCACAGAGGGTTGGCGAGAAGTTTGCGCCCAGGTTTCCGTCCGTGTCAATCGTTGTCGATAACGTTTTCCAAAGGCGCTGTGAGGGCATGCATCAGCCAAGCCTCGAGTCACGGGCCGCGACGTTGCCGGACATCTCAGCGAGCCGCGGTGATCGCTCCGCCGCGACAGACTCCGCTCGGGTGTGCAGTGGCGACCACCCCGGGGCCATATGCCCATGGTCGTATCGCAAGCCCCTAATTCCGGCCCGGCGGCCGATGTCAGGCGTTTTTCATCCTGCGATCGTCGCTGGGGTGAAACCGAAGAAGAGAACCGCCTTGGCCTGGGCGCTGTGCGCCGCCGCGGTGGTATTCGCGCTGCCCTCGGCCTCGGCCGTGGGCGTCAAGCAGGCGGCCGGATCCTCGATCGAGATCCGCCGTACTGAATACGGCATTCCGCACATCGTCGCTCATAACTATTCCGATCTCGGCTACGGGTACGGGTATGCCTTCGCCCAGGACAACGCGTGCGAAATGGCCGACCGGGTGCTGACGCTTCGCGGACAGAGGTCGCAGTACTTCGGCGCGTCCGCGATGAACAACGGCTCGCTGGCCGGCAGCGTCAGCAACCTGGACAGCGACACCTACTTCCAGGCGCTGCGCCGTTCGGACACGGTCGAAAAGGTCCTCGGCGAGCCGGCGCCGGTGGGGCCGACTCCGCAGGCGCGGCAGATAGTGGACGGCTACGTCGCCGGATTCAACCAATACCTGAAGGATGTCGGCGTCGCGCATCTGCCGGATCCGACCTGCCGTGGCAAGGCGTGGGTCGGCGCCATCACGGCGGCGGACGTGTGGACCAACATGCTCGACATCGACCAGGTCAACGGGGTGTCGGCGATGCGGGCGCAGGTCGCCGAGGCGGCTCCGCCGGCGCCCGGAGCGGCGCCCGCGTCGGCGGGCTCGACCCCCGCGCCGCCGGCGGCGCCCCGGTCCGGCGATACCGGCAGCAACGGCTGGGCCATCGGCCGGGCCGCTACCGCGAACCACGACGGGATGCTTCTGATCAACCCACACCTGCCCTGGACCGGCGACGCCCGCTTCTACCAGGTGCAGTTGACCATCCCCGGCGTCCTGGACGTCACCGGCGGGTCGTTGTACGGCACGCCGGTGGTCGAGATCGGCCACACCGCCGGCGTCGCCTTCACCGGCACCACCGACGACGCCACCCACATGATGCTGTATCAGCTCCAGCTCGTGCCCGGCGATCCGACGAGCTACCTCGTCGACGGCAAGCCGGAGAAGATGCGGCGTACCGATGTCCCGGTCACCGTCCTGGGCGAAGACGGCAATCCGACCACCGTTGTCAGAACCCTGTACACCTCACGCTACGGACCGATGCTCGCCGACGGCTGGACCACCGCGACCGCGACCACCGTGCTCGACGCCAGGGCCGACGACCTGCGCTCGGTGAGCGAGTGGCTGGCCATGGACCGCGCGCAGGACGTCGGCCAGCTCCGCGCGGCCCAGCAGACATACCAGGGCATCCCCTGGTCGTACACGATCGCCACCGACCGCGCGGGCACGGCCTACATGGCCGACGCCGCTGTCGTACCGCGTATCACGGATGCCCAGATCGACAAGTGCGATCTCGCCGCGATCTCCCACGTCCAGGGACCGCTCCTCGACGGGTCGACGACCGCCTGCGCGCCGGGCTCGGAACCCGGGGCGGTCGAGCCCGGCCTGTTCGGACCGGCTTCCTACCCCACGCTGACGCGGGACGACTACGTGGTGAACTCGAACAATCCGATGTACGCGACCAACGCCGCGGCCCTGCTGACCGGCTACCCGGGGATGTTCGGCCCCGACCAGGTCGGCCCGCTCGGACTGGCCCTCCGCCCGCAACTCGGCCTGACCATGGTCACCGGTCGGATCGCCGGAACAGACGGCCTGGGACCCGCGGGCTTCACCTTGGCCACGCTCCAGGAACTGTTCACCGGTGATCAGGACCGCAGCGCGCAGCTCGGCCTGTCGGATGTGCTGGCGATGTGCCAGGCGCATCCGACGCTGACCGCGACCGACGGCCAGAGCGTGGATACGACTGCCGCCTGTGCGGCGCTCGGGAGGTGGGACGGCCGCGCGAACTCGGACAGCCATGGCGAGATCCTCTGGTCTCGGCTCTGGTCGCTTTTGCAACGACAGGTCCCGCATACGTGGTGGCGCGTGGCGCCGGACCCGAACCAGCTGCTCACCACGCCGAGCGGGCTCAACGGCGACGATCCGAGAGTGCAGAAGGCCTTCGCCGACGCTGTGGAAACGATGTCCAAGCAGGGCGGCTCGTTCGACTCCGCGCCCGGCGACGTCCGCAAGTGGGACGGAATCCCGCTGCCCGGCTGCTCCAGCGGCGAGGGCTGCTTCAACGTGGTCACCGCGCTGCCGGCCTCCGGACAGAACGGCGGAGTCGATGCCTCGCCGGCGAACAACGCCGACGGCAGCAGCTTCGTGATGGCCGTTGAGATGACGCCCCAGGGGCCGAGAGCACGGACGGTTCTCACGTACTCGGAGTCGGTGAACCCGGCCTCACCGCACTATGCGGACCAGACCGTACTGTTCTCGGACAAGCAGTGGGTCACCGACCGCTTCACCGAAGCCGAGATCAACGCTTCGCCCGAACTTCAGATCAGCTATCTGCGACGCTGAGGCAGTGAGACGCTGAGCCGCAGAGACGGCAGCGGACCCCGGCCCGGCTCACCAGCCGGGCCGGGGTCCGCGTCGGTCGTACGACCGCGAAGCGGATGGTGACCGGATCAGACGTCCCGCCGGTGCACGACGACCACGGCGGTGATCGCCGAGACGAGGAACCAGAGCCCGTACACGGTCCACGACTCCTGGATCGTCTCGGGCCACTTGCCCCAGTCATGCGGGGCGGCGGGGTTGTCCACCAGCCGGGTCCAAGCGACCCACGGCATGGCGTTGCCGGTGGACTTGACCCACTCGTAGCGGTCGCCGGTGAAGAACTCCGGCAGCACCAGAAGCACCGCCATCGAAGTAAGAACACTGGCAGCCGAATGCCGCAGCAGTGCGGCGATCGCCATGCCGGACAGCGCGCACACCGGCGCGAACAGCGTGGAGGCGCAGACGGCCCGTTCGGCGCCGGGCGCGGTGATCGGGATGTCGACGTGATGGCTGTGCACGATCGCCTGGACGATATAGAACGACGCCGTCGAGGTGACCGCGCCCACGGCGAGCATGGCCGCGGTCATCACGGTCACCTTCGCCGCCGTCGTCGCCCGGCGGTCCGGGACCGCCGAGAACGTGGTGCGGACCAGGCCGGTGCTGTACTCGCTGAAGACCGCGATGGCGCCGACGCTGCCGGTGATGATGGCGAAGATCTGGTAGGCCGGAAGCACGAACGCAGGTCCGAGCGCGTCATAAGGACCGCTCTTCTTCTGAAGCAGCGCTTTCGGAAGCCCGGCCGGGATCGGATTCGGATGGGACAGGGCGACCATGTCGTTGCGCGCATCGTTGGCGGCGATCCCGATCATCGCCACGATGCCCAGCCCCAGCACCCAGTAGGTCGAGCGCAGCGTCCACAGCTTGACCCACTCGGCGGTCAGCAGGTCCCGGAACCGGGCGGCCGGCTCGGCGGCGGTGCGCGGGGCCGGCGCCACCGGCTGCTTCCCGGTCGTCAGGCTGCTCATTTCGACTCCCTCGTGACGTACTCGACGCTGTCCGCGGTCAGTTCCATGAAGGCCGCCTCCAGCGAGGAGGCTTGCGGCGTCAGCTCGTGCAGCAGGAAACGGTGCTCGAACGCCAACTCGCCGACGCGTACCGCGCTCAGCCCGGTGACCGTGCAGGCGCCGTCGTCCCCCGGGGTCGCCGACGCGCCTTCGGCGGCCAGCATCGCCATCAGGCCTCTGAGGTCGGGGCACCGGACCACGACTCGGAGCCCGGAGCCCCGCGCCGCGAACGCGCCCAACGGCTCCGCCGCGATCAACTCGCCCCGGCCGATCACGACCAGGTCGTCGGCGGTGTGCTCCATCTCGCTCATCATGTGGCTGGACACCAGGACCGTGCGTCCCTCGTCGGCCAGCCGGCGGAACAGCCCGCGCACCCAGAGCACGCCTTCGGGATCCAGGCCGTTCAGCGGCTCGTCGAACAGCAGCACCGGCGGATCACCCAACAGCGCCGTGGCGATGCCCAGGCGCTGCTTCATCCCGAGCGAGAACCCGCCGACGCGGCGCCGTGCGACGCCCGACAAGCCGACCTCTTCGAGGACTTCGGCGACGCGGCTCTGAGCGATGCGGTTCGTATAGGCCAACGCGGACAGATGTGCGCGGGCGGTGCGTCCTGGGTGGACGTCGGCGGCGTCCAGAAGCGCTCCCACATGGCGGAGTCCCCGCGGACGGGTCCGGAACGGCACACCGTCGACGGTCACCGTTCCGCTGGTGGGGGTGTTCAGGCCGAGGATCATGCGCAGCGTCGTGGTCTTGCCCGCACCGTTGGGGCCCAGGAAACCGGTGACCCGCCCGGGCTTGACGGTGAATGACAGACTGTTGACTGCCGTGGTGGCGCCGTAGCGCTTGGTGAGTTCTCTGGCTTCGATCACGGTCTCACGCTGTCGGCCGGGACCGTCGGCGACATCCGCCGGGAGTCCGGACTTCCTGATCAGCGGTAGACCCGGGTCGTATGACCACGGGCTCTGTGACGGTGCTGATCACGCGGCTAGGCTCGCTGCATGCCGCTGACGCTGCGTTCCTCCGTGACGGCCCGGCGCGTCCCGCTGAACGCGTGGGTGGCCGTCGTCGCCGCCGCATCCCTGTCGTACTCGTGCCTCGATCACGTCCTGCGTCCGCACCGGGTGGCTCTGGCTCCTTGGCTGCCCCCGGCGGACTGGGCGGCCCGCCACCGGCCCGACGGCTGGTTTCTGCTGAGTTATCCGAACACGCTGATGTTGTTCGCAGCTGTGGCCGTACTGGCGGTCGGCAGTGCCTTGACCCGCACTCGGCCCCTGGCCGCGTTGGCAGTGCTGCTGGGCGGCTCGGTCCTGAGCTCCATGGCACTGAGCGAGCTCTCCGCAGTCCAGTTCGCGGCACCGTGCCTGGTCATCGGTTCCATCGCGGCCAGCCGGCCGCGGCGCTCCTCAGGTACCGCACTGCTCTTGGCGCTCAGCGTCGTCCTCGCCGACACGGCCGCGACGATGTGGAACGGGTTCCCCGTGGATCAGTACGCTGAACTCGCCGTGGCGCTGAGCGCCGTGGTCGCCTGGACGATCGGCGGCTCCATCCGCGAGCGGGACGCCCATGCCGAGGCTCTGCGCGCGCAGGCGACCGCCCAGGCCGTGACATCCGAACGGCTGCGGATCGCCCGCGAGTTGCATGACATGGTCGCGCACAGCACCGGCCTGGTCGCCTTACAGGCCGGTGCGGCGAGCCGGTGCATTCAGACGCAACCGCTGGAGGCGCGCAAAGCGCTGACGGCCATAGAACTGACGAGCCGGGAGACCCTGGCCGGGCTGCGGCGGATGCTCACGGCGCTGCGCGAGGCCGATCCGGACCCGGCGCGGCCGGGCCCGGCGGCGGGACTCGCGGATGTGGAGCGGCTGGCGGCGGCGACCGCCGAGGCCGGCGTCGAGGTCGACGTCCGGTGGGCCGGCCGGCCACGGCGGCTGCCGCCGGAGATCGACCTGTCGGCCTTCCGCATCATCCAGGAGGCGGTCACCAACGTCGTCCGGCACGCCAGGGTCCCGGCGTGCCGGGTGTCGGTCGACTACGGCGCGCAGGAGGTGGCGATCGAGGTGGTCGACGATGGCCGCGGCATCGCCGGGTCACCGGTCGCCGGTTACGGCTTGGTGGGGATGCGCGAGCGGGTCGGCCTGCTGCACGGCGAGTTCACCGCCGGGCCCCGCCCCGAAGGCGGGTTCCGGGTGGCGGCGCGGCTGCCGGTCCCGGCGGGGGCCTGATGGCGGCACCGGTCCGGGTGGTCCTGGCCGACGACCAACCGCTGGCGCGCACGAGCCTGCGCATGGTGATCGCCGACACGGACGACCTCGTGGTCGTCGGCGAGGCCGGCACCGGGGCCGAAGCAGTGCGGGTCAGTGAACAGCAGGCCCCCGATGTCGTGGTGATGGACATCCGGATGCCCGGGATGGACGGCATCGAGGCCACTGCCCACATCACCGGTGCCCGGGACGCGAGCCTGGATCAGGACGCTGTGACACGCGTGGTCGTCTTGACGACGTTCGACGACGATGACAACGTCTACGCGGCCCTGCGCGCCGGCGCGTCCGGCTTCCTGGTCAAGGACATGGCGTTGGAGGAGATCCTGTCCGCGATCCGAACCGTGGCCGCCGGGAACGCGCTGATAGCGCCAAGCGTCACGCGACGGCTGATCGAGCGATTCGCGGCGGGGCGGGGTCCGGTGCCCACGGCGGCCGCCAGCTCTCGGCTGACCGGGCTGACGGACCGCGAGCTCGAGGTCCTGACGCTGATCGGCAAGGGGCTGTCGAACGCTGAGATCGCCAAAGCGTTGGTACTGAGCACCGGCACCGTCAAGGGTTATGTGACACGGCTGCTTCTCAAGTCGGGCGCCCGCGACCGGGTGCACCTGGTGATTACCGCTTATGAGGCCGGGCTGGTGACGCCGGAATGGCGTGAGCACGGAAGCCGCAGGGCACTGCTTCACCCGCCTGATCTGGGACGGTGATGTTAAGCGCACCGCCGCGTTCGACTCCGCGTTCGACGCTGAGTGCGACGCAGTGTTCGACGATCAAGTGCAGTGGACTTCCCTGCCCGTCGCTTGATCCGCGCGGGTTTCGGCCGGCGACGGTCGAGCATCGGGCTATCCTCGCTCGCCGGATCGGCCTGACGGCTATGCCGGGCCGGTGGCGCGGACGCGGGCCGGACCGTGGCCGTACCAGCGGTGGACGGCCCGACGCAGGGACCGGGAGTCGGTGAATCCCACGCGTGCGGCTATGGCGTCCATGCTGAGTTCGGTGTCCCGGAGCAGGCGCTCCACCCGGCGCTGGCGTAGCTTCTCCAGTTCCTCACGCCAACTCGTGCCCTCGTCGCGAAGGCGGCGTTGGAGAGTTCGTGGGCTCATCGCCAAGCGATGAGCGACCTGGTCCAGGCTCGGCGGCCCGTCGGCGAGCCCGGAGTCCAGGATGCGGTGGAACCGATCGAGCCAGCCCAGTACCGGCCGGGCCGTCGCGGCGGACAGCCTTGCGTGGTCCGCGAGGATCGCGGCGAGTGCCGTGTCCGCGCGGGGGAGCGGCGCGTCGGCGTCCGCCTCGGAGAACGTGATCGACGGGTGGTCGACGCCCGCATCGATCCGCTCGGTGTTGTAGAGCTCGGCAGCACGCTTCGAGGTGACCGATCCGGCGTCGGGCAGCCCGACGCGTAGCGGTGCGAGCCTGCGCCCGGCCGCGAAACTCGCCATCGTCAGCAGCAAGTGCGGAACGAACCGGCCGATCCGCGGGTACTGCTCATGGTCGGCGTAGGGGCCCTGGTAGCTGATGGTCAGACCGGCCTCGCGGCGCGTGATACAGAGCTGATCGGCGGGGTCTGCCAGGGCCGTGAAATGGCGGCCGGCCATGCGGAACGCCGCATCGAGCGTGTCGGCGACGGGGAAGAAGTAATCCCAGACCCCCAGCGCGCCGGGCCGCCACAGCTTCGTGATCTGGTCGATCTCGCCCGCGTCCTGGACCCTGCCGGGAATCAGCTCCCAGACTTCGACCGCGGTGCCGGTGGGGAGGCGGATCCCGTTCTCGTCAAGGACGGTGAGTCCGGGTATGCGGGCCAGACGCGAGCGCTCGAGACCGCCTTTCACTCCTGCTCGCACCAGCAACCGGACAAGGTTGGGCGCGATCGTGCCTCGCAGGGCACCAGCCGCCGCAGTGCCTCCCGTGCTGCCATCCACTTTGAGCGGCCTCACTTCCTCCAGAAGACGATGTGATCGCTTCTCGCCCATTCGTATCCCGCGAAGCGAGAGAGCCGCAACGCGATGACGCCTTCGGCCCGCTTGCTGGCGTCTTCGGACCTCCTGCCGCGCCTTTCCGGTCCATACCTTCGTCCATGGACAAGCCACAGCGGCTTGCGCAACAGATCCGAAAGGCACGCCATGGAGAACACCCTGTTCGACTACAGCCCGATCACCGAGCGCGCACCGATCCGTTGGCCGGAGGGCGCCCGCGTCGCCTTCTACGTAGGCCTGAACGTCGAGCACTTCACCGTCGATCGCCCCGCTACCAGCATCAACGAGGCGACCGCCGCCCTGGTACCCGATCCACTGAACTACGGGTGGCGCGACTACGGACCGCGCGTGGCGATCTGGCGCCTCGCGGACATCCTCGACCGGCACGGAATCCGGCCGAGCGTGCTTCTCAACTCCGACGTCTGCGAGCAATACCCGCAGATCATCGAGGCGGGCACCGCCCGCGGCTGGGCGTGGCTGGCCCACGGCAAGAACAATTCCACGCTCCAAGCCGACGTCGACGACGAACGCGCCTACCTGACCGAGGTGGTCGAGGTGATCGAGAAGTCGACCGGCCGGCGTCCGCACGGCTGGCTCGGCCCGGCGCTCACCGAGACGTTCCAGACCCCGTCCCTGCTTGCCGAACTCGGCCTGACCTATGTGCTGGACTGGACCAACGACGACCAGCCCTACCACCTGAACGTCCCCGGCATGCTGAGCGTGCCGTACTCGCTCGAACTCAACGACCTGGGCATCTTCACGATGCACGGCGCGACCGGTCCCGACTTCGTGCAGATGCTCACCGACCAGTTCGACCAGCTCTACGCCGAGTCCGCCGACAGCGGCCGCGTCATGGCGCTGGCCTTGCACCCGTTCGTCATGGGGCAGGCGTTCCGCGCGAAGTATCTCGATCAGGCGCTCGCGTACATCACCGGCCACGAAGGCGTATGGCTGACGACGAGCGACGAAATCGCTGAGCACTACCTGGCGCGGCTCGCCGGATGACCCGAGCACCGAGCCCTTGTCGGTCCATCAGGGCACTGATCTGCACTAGCTGGCGCTGCGCCTCTATCAAGGCCTCGGCGCGGTCGCCAGTTCCGCGACCAGCCGTGCGGCCAGCGGCGTGACGACGCCGTGCAGGCCGGCAGCACGCAGCAGTGCGCCGCCGATGGCGTCCAGCTCCGTGGCACTTCCGGCTTCGGCGTCGCGTTGCATCGAGGACTTCGTTTCGGCCGGGAAGGCGTCGTAGACCTTCACGACCGCATCAGAGTCCGCGTCCGCTCCGCACGCGCGGGCCACCGCTGTCGCCTCGTCGACCAGCGTCAGCAGCTCATCCCGATGCCGCGTCCGCAGGTCGCCGACGGTGATGTCGTAGCGGGTGGTCAGCAGGGCCATAGGGGCGAGGAACGACATCTTCGCCCACAGGGCCGCGGTCTCGTCCGGGAGCACCCGGGTCTGGATGCCCGCGTCCGCGAACACGGCGGCCGCTGCCTCGATCCGCTCCTGCCCGGCGGTCGCGCTGGCCAGGTCGATCTGCACGAACGGGCTGCCGTGGACGATCCGGCCCGGCGCTGTGCGCGTCGATTCGACGCGGATCACGCCCGGCACGACCTGCTCGGGCCGATACAGCTGCCGCAGTAGCGCGGGGTGCTCAACGCCGTTCAGCAGCGGCACGACCAGGCCGTCGGCCAGCACCTCGGCGGGAACGCGCTCCAGGGCCGCGTCCAGGGCCGTCTGCTTGCAGGTGATCAGGCACAGGTCGACCGGCTCGGTCAGGAGCGTGGTGGCCGCCACCGGTGCGGCGAAGTCGCCGAAGTGAGCGCTGCGCACGCTGATGCCGTCGCGCGCCAGAGTCTGCGCTGTCGATTCGCCGGCCACGCATATCACCCGGTGGCCGGCGCGGGACAGCAAAGCGGCGAGCAGCCCGCCCACGCCACCGGGGCCGAGGACGGCGACAGTCCATGGTTGTGTGTTGTTCACGGTGTTCCTTGTCTGTTCTATGTTCTTTGTCTGAGAAGCCGGAGTCGTCAGCGAAGGACGAGCAGGTCCAAGGCCGAGGTGAGGTCGACGTCCTGGGCGTCCTCGCGGGCTGCCGCTTCGCGGATCCGGTTCTTGCCGCGCTCGAATTCGGCGTCGGTCAGGCTGCGCATCAGGGTGTCGGCGGTGCGCAGCGTGTCGACCCGGTCCAGGAACTCGGACAGACTCCTGATATCCGCCTGCGGCACCGGCTCCAGAGCCGTCTGGGTGAATCCGGCCTCTTCGAATGCTCGGCAGGTCTGCTCGACCGACGGATAGGTGTCGAGCACACGGGTCACTTCGGGAAACCAGCGCACGATGCGCAGCCGCTCATAGCGTCCAGCGAAGGCGTTGCGAATGAGGACCGGCGCTCCGGGGCGCAGCACGCGGCGGATCTCGCGGGCCGCGGCGGCGAGATCGGGGACGTGGTGGGTGACGGTGGACAGCCATGCCGCGTCCGCGCTGCCGTCCGGGACGGGGATCTCGGCAGCGTGGCCGTCCCGGACTTCGACGTCTGATCGGTCCGCTATCAGGGCTCGCATAGCAGGCGCCGGCTCGACGGCGATCACCTTCACTGAGAACCAGTCGCACATCGCCGCCGCGAACGCCCCGGTTCCGGCGCCGACGTCCACGACGGTCATGCCCGGCTCGGGGTTCAGGTGCCGAAAGATCGCGGCCTTCCAGGCGTCCAGCCCGTCGCGCCGGATCTCCCGGACCGCTTTGAAGCTCGCGGCTGTCGTGCGGTCGTATTCGGTGCGGGCCATCAGTCACGTCCGAAGGTCGGCCGCAGCACGCCGCGCGCGATCGTGTGTGCGGTAAGGACCAAACCCGCATATCCGGCGGGCGCGTCCGGGCCCAGGCCGAGATCGTCGGTGTCCAGGGCGTGGACGGCGAACAGGTAACGGTGCTCTGGATCACCGGCCGGCGGGTAGGCGCCGCCGTACGCCGCCTGGCCGAAGTCGTTGCGCGCGTGGAAGGCGCCGGCCGGCAACTGCGTGCCGTCGCCCCGTCCGGCATCGGCGGGAAGACTCTTGCAGTCGGCGGGCAAGCCGAGCAGTAGCCAATGCCAGAAGCCGCTTCCAGTCGGGGCATCCGGGTCATAGCAGGTGACGGCGAAACCCCGGGTCGGCGGCGGCGCGCCGGTCCAGGACAGCGCGGGGGACTGGTTCCCTGCGCCGAGTCCGTCGTGCACGTGGCGTGCGTTCAGGGTCACGCCGTCGGCGATGTCGTCACTGGTCAGTTCCATCGCGGGGACCGGCGGGAGCAGGTCGTAGGGGTCGGGGGCCTGGGGGCGGCCGGCGTCGTAGGTGCTGATCTCGATCAGGTTCCGGTCCGGGTCGCGGAGATAGACGCTGGTGATCGGTCCGGTGGCGCCGGTGCGGGTGACCGGGCCGACCTCGATCGGCACGCCGAGCGCTCGCAGGTGCTCTTGGACCTCGTCGAGGGGGACGGCGCTGATCAGGCACAGGTCTGCCGAGCCCGGGGCCGGGGTGGCGGCCTTGGGTTCCAGCTCGTGTCCGGCACGGTGCAGGTTGAACTTCTGGTTGCCGAAGGCGAGGGCCTGCCTGCCGTCGCCGAAGACGACCGGCTGCATACCGAGGACGGTGCGGTACCACTCGACCGTGGCGTCGACGGCGCGAACGGTCAGGACGAAGTGGTCGGCGTGGGCGATACGCATACGGGTGGCTCCTTTCGCGTTGTGGATGGTCCGGACCATCGACCCCAGACTTAGACTCACGATGGGTCGGTGCGGCTTCGCAGATCGAACCGCACCGCCTCCCACGCGGCGGGGGAGAGCAGCGCATGGACGGGCTCCAGCAGCTGGTACAGCCCCGCGCCGTAACGAGTCGCCAACTCCTCGTTGTGCTCGAACACGTCGAGCTCGTTCGCCGCGGTGATCTCCAGGAAGGCCCGTAGATCCTCGTCGTCCGGATCACTCTCGGTTCCCGTGAACCGGTCGCGGAAGGCCGGACTCTCGCCGTTGCGCAGACGCGGATAAGTGGTCCCCCGGTCGCAACTGCCATACAGGTACACCAACGCCTCAGCCCGCTCGCCGATCACCTCGGCGAGGGTTCCGCGACCGGTCAGGTCCAGCAGAGACGGCGCGAAGCCGTCGGTCCCGTAGGCCGCGTGGCAAAGGCCCGCGATCTGGACCGCACGCGGCGCGCCCCAGTCCGCGAGCCGGCGGCGGACGCGGAGCAGATGGTCCAGCAGCGTTCCGCCGGGGTGCGCCATGTCGGCGGCGCCCCGAGCGCGCAAAAACTCCTCGATGTCGGAACGGTTGTCGGATGCGGGTTCGTTGAGAATCTCGCTCACGTCACGAGTTATACTAGTGACGTGAAGCCGAGCGCAACAGCGATGGATCATGTGCCCCGTGATGTCGCCGCCGACGTGCCCGCTGACATCCCCGCCGAGGAGTTGGCGTTCAACTTCCGGTCCGCGCGGCTGTGCCTGGCCTTCGTCGCCACGGTCGGCGAGCGCTGGCGCGGCGAGTACGAACGCCTGCGCGCGCCCGAAGATCTGACCCGCTGGTATCGCGAGGTCGGTCTGCTCGACGAAGCCATCACCGTGACGCGACCCGGCCTGGACAGCGCCCGCACTTTGCGCGAGGCGATCTACCGCGGTGCCAAAGCCCTGATCGCCGGACGAGACCTGACCGCCGCCGACGAGGCCCTCATCAACACCGCCGCCACGGCCCCACCTCTGACCCCGGTCCTGCACGGCGGGGCACGCAGACTCACCGCACCGAAGTCCGGCGCGCAGGCAGCGGCGCTGAGCACCGTCGCCCGCGACGCCATCGACCTGTTCACCGGCACCCACGCCGACCGCATCCGCGAATGCGCCAGCCCCGAGTGCGCCCTGCTGTTCGTCGACACCAGCCGCCCGGGCCGCCGCCGCTGGTGCTCGAACGAGGCCTGCGGCAGCAAGGACCGGTCTGCCGCCTACCGTCGACGCCGACAGGCCAAGGTCGAGCACCAGGTCAAGCAGTTGGCCGAGGACCAGGCCTAGGCCGAGGTCGATCGCCTCGGCTCATCCTCTGTTTCATCGATTGTCGCGGTCCGCTCGATCTGCGAGACAGGCTCAGCCTGCGGTACCAGCGGTTCCAGAAATTCTTGCAGGTCCTGTGGCTTGCGTGGCTTCTTTGTCCGGAGGAAGACCGCCGCACCCCGGTAGGCCGGCCATATGAGGGCGAGTTCCTCGATGCCGCCGGCGATCTTCGCAGTGTGGAAGGCTCCGGCCCCGGTCGGCGTTCCCAGAGCCATCGGCACCTTCCCGGCGGGATCCACAGTGACGGTCACCCGCTGGCCGACTTTCAGCCCGCCGGCCCCGGCGAGCGCGCCGGGAACCGGCTGACCGGACAAGTCCGTGAAGTCGACCATGCGGGTGGGCGCATCCGAGCCGCCGTCCTGCCAGTACACGTGGGACACGACGGCTTGCACCTGGCGACCGTGCTCGTGCAATGCGCGCTCATCCAAGCCCTGATATAGCTGAGCCGCAACGCCCAGCCCGCAGAGGGCGACTACGACACCCCCGAAGAAGCCCACATCGAGGCTGTCTTCCTCTACGGCAAGCATCGCGGCGTACAAGCAGATGGGCACGACGAACAGCAGCAAACCCCCGGCGACGTTGAGCCATATGTTCTTGACGATGTGCAGCCCGACCGTGACGCCGATCTCGAAACCCAACATCAGCGCGGAGTAGACCGCAAACAGCAGCACCGTCAAAACGAGCACGCCTGATCGCCAAAGAATCGTCCCGCCCACCGCCGCCTCCCGCCTCCCCGCTCGCCTCCCGTCCCAAGGTAGTTGTCCCTGCCGACGGTCGTGCGAACCTACCGCGGCTCAGCTCAGCTGTAAGTCAGCGAGCTGATCGAGCAGTAGTACAAGAGGTAGCGGTACCCGTAGTAGTCGTACTCGTAGTCATTGGTGTACCCGGTGGCGTTGATGGTCGAGGTGCCCGGCGTGATGCTGTAGGTGTAGCCCTCCCACAGCGGATAGCTGTTGACCTGCGGCTGGTTGTCGCAGAAGCTGGGCTGGAACGCGAAGGAACTGGCGCTGGCGGAGATGTAGACCGTGAAGTACTTGGTGGTACCGACCGCGTAGCTGGAGCCATCGGGGTAGTACCACCCCGAGCCGGTGTTGACTTCCAGCCCGTACGGCAGCCCGGTCGCACAGCTGTAGGCCAGGTTCACCGTACGCATCGTGTCGGCCGAGGCGGCAGGCGCCAGAGCCAACGAGCTCAACCCGATACTGGACAGAATCGCAAGGAACGCATATCTCCAGCCGCGCACACCCCTGGTGACCATGATCAGTCCTTTCGCTTACCCGAAGCTGGGCCGCACGCCCCGCTCACGGATCCGGATGGGAATCGCGGCACCAGGGTGACAGCGGGTTGCGAAGCACATCGCAAATTCCGTTCAGCGACGAACACCGCCGATTTTCGGCGAACGAGGAACCTCGCCGCCTGGGTGGAAGAGGCCCAGGCCAACCCGAGCCGAGGGAGGGCGTGGTGGCCGGGGTCTCGTTGATCGCCACCGCGGTGGCCACAGTGGGTCGCCCACGAGGCGCAGGTCGCCCGATCCGACTGTCTCAGGCCGTCCCATCAGATGCGGCCGCGCGTTCCTGCTCGACGCCGGCCATGAACCCCTCGCGCA
>JABFXP010000028.1 GCA_013361685.1 Catenulispora sp. | reverse complement strand
CACACTGTTACTCGGCGATGTGGATCCGCACGCCGAGTTCGGCCAGCGCCTCCAACTCGGCCGGGTCGGCGCTGGGGTCGGTGACCAGATCGGACACCAGGGCGGCTTCGGCGATGCGGGCGAAGGCCCGGCGGCCGACCTTGGTGCCGTCGGCGACCACGATCACGCGCGCCGACTGCAGGATCATCGCGCGGTTGGTCTGCGCCTCGACCTCGTGATGAGTGGTCACCCCGGCCGCCGCGCTGACGCCGCCGACGCCGAGGAACGACGCGTCCAGATTGAAGCCCTCCAGTGCGCGCTCGGCGACCGGACCGATCAGCTCATAGGACTCGGTCCGCACGGTCCCGCCGGTGACCACCAGGTCTATCGCCGGCCGCAGAGCCAGCTCGGCGGCGATGTTCAGGGCGTTGGTGACGATCTTCAGCCCGCCGCGCATGCCCAGATACCGCGCCACCTCGCTGGTGGTGGTGCCGCCGCACAGGCCGACGGTCGCCGCGCTCTCGTCGATCAGCCCGGCCGCGAGCTCGGCGATCCGCCCCTTCTCCTCCTGCTGGCGCGCGCCGCGGTAGCGCATCGGCAGCTCGTACAGCACGCCGGCCGGCACGGCGCCGCCGTGCGTGCGCTTGACGAGCCCCTGCTCCTCGAGCGCCTGCAGGTCCCGGCGGATGGTGGCCTGCGAGGTGCCGAGGCGGTCGGCGGTCTCCACCACGCCGACCGAGCCGTGGTCGGCCAGCAGGGCGAGGATGGCTCCGAGGCGGTCTTCCTGTCGCATGGGGACACAGTAGCGCGCGATCGCGCACCGCGATGCTCGTTCGCGCAGAATCCGAGCATCGATGATCATCCGTGGCGGGCCTGCCAGGAGCCTGCCAGGAGTCCGCCAGGAGCCGGAGCCGGAGTCAGGGCGGCGGGTCCACCGTTCGGCGACACTCCGGTAGTGCCGGCGGGCCCCGGTCCGAAATCGCTCGACGCTGCGTGCGGCGCGACGGTAAGATCACGGCCAACACGTTGACGGAGACGAGTAGTCTCGGGTCGGCGCGGGTTCAGAGAGCCGTCGGCAGCTGGGAAGACGGCCCCGCGTTCCGAGGCGAAGACCCTCCCGAGTGCGGGGAGGAAATGCCCCGCCGTCCGGCCCCCGTCACGGGCCGCCACGAGGTCGTGGCAGACGCCGGCGCGCGAGGGCCGGCCGAGCCGCGGCGAAGGTGCGGTGGTACCGCGATTCCCTTATCGCCCGCACCCCCAAGGGATCACTTCGAGACCCTTGGAGGGCTCAGAATGATCCACCGCGTACTGGCGTCCGAGCTTTCGGCGCACGTGGGTGAGACCGTGCAGGTCTCCGGCTGGCTGCACCGCCGCCGGGAGTTGAAGCACGTCACGTTCCTGATCCTGCGCGACCGGACCGGTCTGACGCAGGCCGTCGTCCCGGGCGGCACCGAGGAGGGCGGCCGCGCGCAGGACATCCCGGAGGAGACCGTCGTCTCCTTCACCGGCGTGGTGACGGCCAACGAGCAGGCACCCGGCGGCATAGAGCTGCTCGCGCCGCCGTCCGGGCCGCAGATCGAGGTCCTGTCCAGTCCGGCCGCGACGCCGCCGCTGGACGTCTACCGCCCGACGGTCACCGCTTCGCTGCCCACGATCCTGGACGGGGCTCCCGTCACGCTGCGGCATCCGCGGCTGAGCGCGCCGTTCCAGCTGACGGCGGCGTCGATCGCGGGCTTCCGCACCGCCCTGGACACGCTGGGCTTCACCGAGATCCACACGCCGAAGATCGTCGGCTCGGCCACCGAGTCCGGGGCGAACGTCTTCGCGCTGGACTGGTTCGGGCGGCCGGCGTATCTGGCGCAGTCGCCGCAGTTCTTCAAGCAGGCGATGGTCGGGGTGTTCGAGCGCGTCTACGAGACCGGGCCGGTGTTCCGCGCCGAGCCGTCCGACACCGCGCGGCATCTCGCGCAGTACACGAGCCTGGACGCGGAGTTCGGGTTCATCACCGACCACCGCGACGTGATGGCCGTGGTCCGGGAGGTGCTGGCCGGGATGGTCGGAGCGGTCGCCGAACGCGCGGCGCCGGCGGTGGAACTGCTGGGCGTGCGGCTGCCGAAGGTTCCGGAGAAGATCCCGGAGATCCACTTCTCGGAGGCGATGGCGATGCTCGGGCTCGACGAGCCGGACTTGTCCCCGGCCGACGAGCGGACGCTGAGCGAGTGGGCGCTGCGGGAGTATCACAGCGAGTTCCTGTTCGTCACCGGTTACCCGATGGTGAAGCGGCCGTTCTACACGCACGCCGAGCCGGAGCGCCCGAAGTACTCGAACAGTTTCGACCTGCTGTTCCGCGGCCTGGAGCTGATCACCGGGGGCCAGCGGCTGCACAAGTACGAGGACTACGTCGCGGCGCTGGCCGCGCGCGGGGAGTCGACGGAGCCCTACGAGGGGTATCTCAGCGCCTTCAAACACGGCATGCCGCCGCACGGGGGTTTCGCCCTCGGTCTGGAGCGCTGGACGATGCGGCTCACCGAGGCGGACAACCTGCGGCGCACGACGTTGTTCCCCCGGGACCTGCACCGGCTGACGCCGTGAGGATATGAGTCCGTGAGCAGTGAGCAGTGAGCAGTGAAGCGGTGAAAAACACGCGGGTTCCTCGTCGACGTCGCATGGCGACGAGGAACCCGCGCGGCTGGTTGTCAGCTCGACAGTCAGCCCGCCGGCTTGAAAACGAACGTGCCGTCAGGATCGATCAACCCCGGCTTTTCGCGCCCGATCTCCCGGCCGTGGATGTCGTAAGCGATCAGGACCTGCGGCTGGTCTGCTACGACGACACCGAGGAACAGCAGCGAGGCACCCACTTCCTTGTAGATGGACACGGCCTCGGCCCGGTGCGCGTATTGCAGACACACGTGATCGACGGCGGGGATGGTCCATCCGCTCACCAGGTAGGCCGGATACGTCGGTGGTTGCCCTGGACTCGCTGGGCCCAGTCCCTGGCCTCCGCCGCCCAGGAAGTATCTCGGCGCGTCCTCGAGGTCGGGAGACGTGGAACCCCACAGTGTGCTGCCCGGCGTACGCATCACCGCTTGCGGGCCAGGGTGCAGCGCGGCGATCGCGCCCGGGGACATGCTGCGCGGCGCTTTGTTTCCCCACGACTTCACGTAAGACGCGACGTCTGGAAACACGTGGACCTGGATCTCCCACGGGTTTCCTGCCGCGTTCCCGGCGAACGTCTCCCATTCCAGACCGTCCGAATCAGTCGAGACGTCCCGGAACGGCGACGTCACGGGGAGCGAACCGGAGCAGGTCGCGCTTGAGGAGTTGGTCACCGTTGTCGGCTCCGTCGTCGCCGTCACCGGGGAGACGGTGATGCGGTCCGGGCGGGAGCCCCCGGACAGCGCCACCGCCCCGACGGCCACGCCCAGCACACCCAGGACGGCCAACGACGATCCGGCCGCCGTCGCCCGGCGGCGGGTGCGGCGCCGCTTCGCGCCCGCGATGACGGCCGACGCGGAGACCGGGCGCAGGTCCGCGTCGCCGAGCACCTCCCTGATCCGGTCTTCGAACTCGGAGTGATCACTCATCCGACTGTGCTCCTTTCTGCTTCGCGCCGTCGCCGCCGGCGAACTCCGGCAGCGCCCGCAGCCGGACCAGCGCCCGCGACAGGGTGCTTTTCACCGTGCCCGGCGCCACGCCCAGCTCCGCCGCGATCGCCGCCTCGCTCAGGTCGGCGTAGAACCTCAACACCACAACCTGGCGTTCCCGGCGGGTGAGGGAGGCCAGGGCCGCGCGCATCACGGCCTGCTGCGCCTGCCGGTCGGCGACGTCCCAGGGGACGGCGCGCTCCGGCACGGTGTCGGTGCTCAGCTCGCGGCCCCGCTTGCGGCTCCACCAGTCGCGGTAGGAGTTGACGATGATGCGGCGGACGTAGGCCAGCGGGTCAGCGGCCTCGATACGGCTCCAGCGCAAGTAGGCGCGTTCCAGCGCGCCCTGCGTCAGGTCGGCGGCGCGGTGCGGGTCGCCGCACATCAGCTCGGCCAGGCGCAGGAGCCGCGAGCCGTGGGCCGCGACGAAGGCCGTGAATTCGGCGTCGATCGCGGCGGCGCTGGAAGGGCGGGCGGAGGCGGCCGGTGGTGCGGCCGCCGTCCCGGTCGCCGAACCCGCCATCCCCGCCGCCCCCGGGCCGGTGCCGTCGTCGTCTGTCACACCTGTCTGACTCCGCAGCGGGCCGCCGGGTTCTTTGATGGCTGAGACTTTCTCTCCCCCGAGCCGTCCCCGGCTGCCGGAAGCCTTCTCGCCCCCGGAAACTCCCGCGCGGTAGCGTTCGTGCCAGCCTTTCGGGGGTTACCGCACGGCCCCGTGGAATGTAACATTGCACAGCGGTACCGACACCCGTTCCCCCCTCTCACCCCCAGGAGCCGCAGTGTCCAGCGACCCGAACCTGTCGAAGTTCGCCACCGGCAGCCACGACCTCCCGGTCACCGACGCCCTGGCCGCCTTCATGGCGACGCAGTGGGCGCCGACGCCGCTGCCGGACCTGGGACCGGTGCCCGCGGCGGCGTGGACCCCGCGCCGGCGGGCGGCGGTGTCCGCGCGCTTCCCCGGCGAGCGGCTGATCGTGCCGGCCGGCGTGGAGCGGCTGCGCAGCAACGACACGTTCTTCCCCTACCGCGCGCACAGCGCGTTCGCGCACCTGACCGGCAGCCAGGCGCTGGAAGGCGTGCTGGTCTTCGAGCCGAACGGCTCCGGCCACGACGCGCTGCTGTTCGCGCACGACCGCTCCTCGCGCGACAACGGCGAGGCGTTCCGCGACCGGCGGCTCGGCGAGATGTGGGAGGGCCGGCGGCCCTCGCTCAGTGAGAGCTCTGAGCTGTACGGCGTCCAGACCGAGAACCTGAACCGGCTCGCCGACAAGCTGTCCGGCGCCGCGGTCGCCACCCGCGTGCTGCGCGAGGTGGACCCGCGGGTGGACGCCCTGGTGACCGCACGGCCCGAGGCCGACGCCGAGTTCTCCGCGTTCCTGTCCGAACTGCGGCTGGTGAAGGACGCCTGGGAGATCGAGCAGATGCAGGCCGCGATCGACGCGACCACGCTCGGCTTCCAGGACGTGGCGCGCACCATCCCCGGCGTGATCGGCCTGCCGCGCGCCGAACGCCGGGTCGAAGGCGCGTTCAACAGCCGGGCCCGCGTCGAGGGCAACGGCGTGGGCTACAACACCATCGTCGGCGGCGGCTCGCACGCCTGCGTGCTGCACTGGACCGCGAACAACGGCACGCTCAACGCCGGGGAGCTGCTGCTGCTCGACGCCGGCGTCGAGATGGACACCCTCTACACCGCCGACATCACCAGGACCCTGCCGATCTCCGGGACGTTCACACCGGTGCAGCGCGATCTGTACAACCTGGTGTTGTCCGCGCAGAACGCCGGCATCGCGACGCTGCGCGCCGGGGCGAAGTTCCGCGACTTCCACTGGGCCGCGATGCGCACGATCGCCTCCGGCCTGATCGACATGGGCGTGCTGAAGGTGTCGCTGGAGGAGGCGATGGACCCCGAGGTCGGCGTGTACCGGCGCTACACGCTGTGCGGCAGCGGCCACATGCTGGGCATCGACGTGCACGACTGCGCCAAGGCGCGCGCCGAGGAGTACGTGGACGGCACGCTGGCGGCCGGCAACGTGCTGACCGTGGAGCCGGGCCTGTACTTGCAGCCGGACGATCTGACCCTGCCGGCTGAGCTGCGCGGCATCGGCATCCGGATCGAGGACGACCTGCTGGTGACCGAGGAGGGCTCGGTGTTGATGTCGGCGGCGCTGCCCCGGGAGGCCGACGAGGTCGAGGCCTGGATGGCGGAGCACGCGGGGTAGCCGCGCGGAAGGACGTGGAAGGACGGCGTGGGCGGCCCTCGCGGCCGCCCACGGGGTCAGCCCGGCCCGGTGCGGATCAATGTGAATCAGTACGAATCAGTTCGGGTTCGGCTGGAGCGGCCGAGTTTCGGCCTAATCCCGCCCCGCCCACAGCGACCGCACATGCGTCAGGTGTGTCCGCATCAGCTCCTCGACCGCCTTCTCGTCGCGGGCGACCAGGGCGTCCACGAGCTGCACGTGCTCCTCGGCGGAGGAGGCCAGGGCGCCGGCGTCGGCCAGGGAGGGCAGGCCGTAGAGGCGGGAGCGGTTGCGCAGGTCGCTGACCACCGCGACCAGGTGGGGGTTGCCGGACAAGCCGAGCAGGGTCAGGTGGAAGGCCTGGTCGGCCTCGACGTAGGCGATCAGGTCGCGGGCCTTGGCGGCGGCGACGATGGCCTCGGCGGCCGGGCGCAGGTCCGCCAGGTCCGCGGCGGTGGCGGTGCGGGCCAGCCCGGCCACCACCGGGATCTCGATCAAGGCCCTGATCTCGGTGAACTGGTCCAGATCGGCTTCGGACAGCTCGGTGACGCGGAAGCCCTTGTTGCGGACGACCTCGACGAGCCCTTCCTTGGCCAGGTCGAGCATCGCCTCCCGGACCGGGGTGGCCGAGACGCCGAAGCCGGCGGCCAGCACCGGCGCGGAGTACACCACGCCGGGCCGCAGCTCGCCGGCGATCAGGGCGGCGCGCAGCGCGTGCGAGACCTGCTCGCGCAGCGAGTGGTGGCCGAGCACGCGCGGCAGGTTCAGGGCCGGGCTCTGGTCGCCGGCGGACCCGGCAGACCCCGCGGAACCGGCGGAACCGGCGGCCATAGCGCCCGATCCGCCCACTCCACCCATTCCGCCCATGACGCCGGCGCCGCTGGTACTCCTGTCAGGCATGCCCGAACCCTATCCCGTGACAGATCGATCAACACAGATCAGAGTAAGAACCCCGCCGGGAACGGATCGGCCGGATCCAGGAAGTACTGGGCGGTGCCGGTGATCCAGGCCCGGCCGGTCACCGTCGGGATCACGGCCCGGCGGCCCGCCACCTCGGTCTCCTCGACCAGGCGGCCGATGAAGCGGGTGCCGATGAACGACTCGTTGACGAAGTCGGTGTCCAGCGCCAGCTCGCCGCGGGCGTGCAGCTGCGCCATCCGGGCCGAGGTGCCGGTGCCGCACGGCGAGCGGTCGAACCAGCCCGGGAAGATCGCCATCGCGTGCCGGGAGTGCTGCGCGGTGGAGCCGGGGGCGCGGAAGTAGACGTGGTGGACCGCGCGGATGCCGTCGTCCAGCGGGTGCACCGGCTCGTCGGCTTCGTTGATCGCGTCCATGGTGGCCAGGCCGGCGGCGATGATCTCGTTCTTGGCGGCGCGGTCGAACGGCAGCTTGTAGGCGTCCAGGTCGACGATCGCGTAGAAGTTGCCGCCGTAGGCGAGGTCGTAGCGGATCCGGCCGAAACCGGGGACGTCGGCCTCGGCGTCCAGCCGCTCGGCGAAGCTGGGGACGTTGCGGATGGTCACCGCGCGGGCGGCGCCGTCCTCGACGTGGACGTCGGCCAGGACCAGCCCGGCCGGGGTGTCCAGGCGGACGGTGGTCACCGGCTCCACGACCGGCACCATGCCGGTCTCCACCAGCACGGTGGCCACGCCGATGGTGCCGTGGCCGCACATCGGCAGCAGGCCGGAGACCTCGATGAACAGCACGCCGTAGTCGGCGTCGGGACGGGTCGGCGGTTGCAGGATCGCGCCGGACATGGCGGCGTGGCCGCGCGGCTCGTACATCAGCAGCGTCCGCAGGTGGTCCAGGTGCTCCATGAAGTAGAGCCGCCGGGCCGCCATGGTCTCGCCCGGGACGACGCCGACCCCGCCGGTGATGACGCGGGTCGGCATGCCCTCGGTGTGGGAGTCGACGGCGTGGTAGACGTTCCTCGTGCGCATCAGGCCGCCTTCCGGGCCTTCTCCTCCAGCGGCAGCACGCGGAGGGTGTCGGCCTTGATGGACTCGTACTGGTCGGGGAGCAGCGGCACGCGCGGCGGGCGGCAGCCGCCGCCGGTGAAGCCGGCCAGGTCCATGGACAGCTTGATGGCCTGCACGAACTCGGTGCGGGAGTCCCAGCGCAGCAGCGGGTGCAGGTCCCGGTACAGGGGCAGCGCGGTGGCGAGGTCCCCGGCCACGGCGGCGTGGTAGAGCTCGACGCACACCCGCGGGATCGCGTTCGGGTAGCCGGAGATCCACCCGACCGCGCCGGCCAGGGCCAGTTCCAGCAGCACGTCGTCGGCACCGATGAGCAGGTCCAGCTCGGGCGCCAGCTCCTTGATGCGGTAGGCGCGCCGGGTGTCGCCGGAGAACTCCTTCACGGCGCGGATGTAGCCGGCGGAGTGCAGCTCGGCGAGGAGTTCCGGGACGAGGTCGACCTTGGTGTCGATGGGGTTGTTGTAGGCGACGACCGGTATGCCGACCTCGGCGACGGCCCGGTAGTGCGCGATCACGGACCGCTCGTCGGCCCGGTAGGCGTTCGGCGGCAGCAGCATCACGGCCCCGGCCCCGGCCTCGGCGGCCTGCTCGGCCCACCGCCGCGCCTCCATCGAGCCGTAGGCGGCGACGCCGACCAGCACCCGGTCCCCGCCGACCGCCTCGACGGCGGTCCGCACCACCGTGGCCCGTTCCTGCTCGGTCAGCGTCTGGTACTCGCCGAGCGAGCCGTTGGGGCACACGCCGTCGCATCCGGCTTCGATGAGCCCGCGAAGGTTCTCCGCATACGCGTCGAAGTCGACAGAGAGGTCATCGCGGAACGGAAGGGCGGTGGCGACGACAACGCCGTGCCAAGGCTTGCGGGACATGGATCACTTGTTCCTTCGGTCTTGCTCGGCTAACACACCGAGCGGGACGGGGCGCGCCAACGGGCGCTTAGCGGCGGCAAGGAGATCGGCGGGGTTCGGCGGCTCGGTCGGGTCGCGGCGTGCCAGGCACGCGACGGCGTAGCCGCAGACGCGACCTTGACACCAGCCCATGCCCGCGCGTGTCAGGAGTTTGACGGTGCGGGCGTCGGTGGCGCCGAGGTCTTCGACAGCCTCGGCGACCGCGCGCGCCGGGACTTCCTCGCAGCGGCAGACGAGGGTGTCGGGCGCGAGGTGGTCGCGCCAGGCCGGAGGGACCGGATGCCGGGCGCGCAACACGTCGGCGAAGGCACGGAGGCGGTCGCGGCGGCGGCGGAGCGCGGCCGGCGAACCGTTGCGGCTCTTGGCGACGCCGGCGGCGACGGCCAGGCCGGCGATCTCCCCTTCGACGAGGGCGGATTCGACCCCTGCGATGCCCGCGGTCTCGCCGACCGCGTAGCAGCCGGGGAGGCTGGTGCGCTGGTTGGTGTCGACGCGCAGGGCCACGGTGCCGTCGGTGAGGAGCTTGTGCTCGCAGCCGAGGGTGAGCGCCAGGTCGATCTGGGGTGCGAGGCCGTAGCCGACGGCGAGGGCGTCGCAGGCGATGCGGCGGCGGTGGGTGCCGTCGGGACGGGCCACGATCACGGCTTCGAGGGCGTCCGTGCCCTGCGCCTCGACGACCATCAGACCGCTGCGGAGCGGCACGCGGGCGCGCAGGAACTGGCGGGCGAAGTCGGCGCCTTCGAGGAGCTTGGCCGGGTTCTTCAGCAGGGGCAGCGGGTGTTTGGCGTAGCCGCGGATGTGGTTGGCCTCGAACAGGCCGAGGACCTTCGCGCCGGCGACGGAAAGGCTGGCGGCGACCGGGAGCAGCAGCGGGCCGGTGCCCGCCACGACCACCCGGCGGCCCGGCAGCACCAGGTTGCCCTTCAGCAGGGCCTGGGCGCCGCCCGCGGTGAAGACGCCGGGCAGGTCCCAGCCCGGGAAGGGCACGACGCGTTCGTAGGATCCGGTGGCGAGGACCACGTGCGCGGCGGCGATCGGGCCGCGGTCTGTCAGGATGTTGAATCCCGCTTCGACGGCCCAGACCTGGTGCTCGAACAGCACGTCGATCCGTGACGAGGTCTCGACCCGGGTGGCCAGCGTCTCGAACCGGGACCATCCGTGGTGCAGCTGCGACGCCCACGGCTCGTTCAGCCCCGGCGCCGGATGCCGGAAGTACTGGCCGCCGAGCTGGCGTCCGCCCTCGATCAGCGCGACGTGCAGACCGTTCTCGGCGGCGGCAGCGGCGGCGGCCATGCCCGCCGGGCCGGCGCCGATGACGGCGACGTCGTACCTGTTCCCGGCTGCGCTCTCAGCCACGGTGTCAGCCACGGCCGTCACCGGCTTGGGTCGTGACGACGTCCCCGTCGGCGATCGGCGCCAGGCAGGCCCGCACATTCGGTTCCCCGTTCACCGTCACCAGGCAGTCGAAGCACACGCCGATCCCGCAGAACAGCCCGCGCGGCCTGCCCTGGAACCGCGTCGTCCGCCAGGACCGCACCCCGGCCGCGAGCAGCGCGCCGCCGACCGTCTGGCCGGACTGCGCGGTCAGCGGATGGCCGTCGAAGGTGAACTGCACGCTCACGGCTGCGCCTCCTCGGAATAGAACCGCTCCGGCCGGAACGGGGCGGCGTCGACCACCGTCTTCTCCCCCGCTACCAGCGCCGCGATCATCTCCCCGGTCGCCGGAGCCAGCCCGATCCCGGCGCCCTCGTGCCCGGCGGCATGAAAAAGCCCTGCGACGTGCGCGTCCGGGCCGATCGCCGGCAGATGGTCCGGCAGATACGGCCGGAACCCGCAGTAATACCGCTGGACGGCGACCCGTTCCAAGAACGGGAACAACTCAGCGGCCTGCGCCGCCAGCCGCCCCAGCGCGTCATACGACGGCGTCCGGTCCAGCCCGACCCGCTCCCGGCTCGCCCCGATCAGCACCGGCCCGGACGGCGTCCCCTCGACCACGCCCGAGGACTGCAACGCGGCGTCGGAGCTCGCCACGTCGGACACGTACGCCGCCGAGTACACCTTGTGCCTGATCAGCGGCGGCAACGGCTCCGTCACCAGGACGAACCCCCGCCGCGGCTGCATCGGCAGCCGGGATCCGGCCAGCTCGGCCAGCGCCCCGGACCACAGCCCCGCGGCGTTGACGACGTACCGCGCCGGGATCTCCCCGCGCGTCGTCCGCACCCCGCGCACCGCACCGCCGGACACCGCCAGACCGGTGACCGTGCTGCCGAGCCGGACCTCGGCGCCGGAGGCCCGCAACAGCCGGGCCGCCGCCAGAGCCGGCATCACCTGCGCGTCCTGCGGATACCAGAAGCCCCCGGCCACTCCGGGGGCGAGATGGGGTTCGAACTCTGACAACCGTTCGGCGGCGACTTCCTCGGCGAGGACTCCCGCGTCGCGCTGGGTGGCGGCGAACGTCCGCAGCGCCGAGAGATCGGCCGCGGTGAAGGCGACGACCAGTCCGCCCTTGGCCTCGTACTCGAAGCCCTCCCCCAGGCCCTGGGCGTCCAGCTCCCGCCAGAGCTCCTGCGAGCGCAGCGCGAGGTCCAACTCCGGACCGGGTTCTTTGTCCGACACCAGCAGGTTCCCCTCGCCGGCCCCGGACGTCCCCCCGGCGACCGCGCCGCGGTCCACCACGGTCACCGAGCATCCGGCGCGGGCGAGATGGAACGCGCAGGCCGCGCCGACCATGCCGGCTCCGATCACCACCACGTCTGCGCTCACGCCAGTACTATGTCACATGTTCTAGTCCTCCGCCAGCGGCACTTGTCCGTTTTTTGTCACCCTTTGCGGTAATAGACCGGATCACTGTCCGCACTCACGATGGAACTGCGGACAGCTATCGCCTGGAGGGGGAACGATGACGGTTGAGCAGAGCACTGCGGCGCAAGAGGGGGCCGGTGCCGAGGACGGCCGGCTCAGTCTGGACACCGCGGCGGCCCGGAATCTGGCCACGACGACCAAGACGCCGCCGCAGATGCAGGGCATCACCTCCCGCTGGCTGCTGCGCGTGCTGCCGTGGGTGCAGGCCGACGGCGGCACGTACCGGGTGAACCGGCGGCTGAGCCACGCGGTGGGGCGCGGCCGGGTGGCGTTCGGCCAGGCCGGGGACGACGACGTCACGGTGGTGCCGCCGACGCTGGCCGAGCTGCCGCCGCTGCGCGGCTTCGACGACCAGGCACTGCTCACCGAGCTGGCCTCGCGCTTCACGGTGCGGGAGTTCCAGGCCGGGGACGCGCTCACCGAGGCCGGCACCCCGATGGACGCGGTGTGGCTGATCGCCCACGGCAAGGTCGACCTGACCGGCCGGGGAAAGTACGGCGACCACGCCGTGACCGGGCATTTAGCCGACGGCGACCACCTCGGCGACGAGGTGTTCCTCTTCGCGGCCCGCAACGGGGGCCGGAACGGATCCGGAAACGGTGCCAGAGGCTCCCGGGGCGGAGCCGGCAACGGAAGCCGGAACGGGCAGCTCCCGACCTGGAAGTCCACCGCGCGCGCCGCCACGCCGGTGATCGCGCTGTCGGTGCCGGCCGCGGACATCCGGGCCCTGATCGACCGTTCCGATCCGCTGCGGGAGCACCTGGCCGCGCAGCGCCAGACCCGGTCCAAGGCGCAGAACCAGCACGGCGAGGCGGAGATCGAGCTCGCCGCCGGGCACGAGGGCGAGGCGGTGCTGCCGGGGACGTTCGCCGACTACGAACTCAAGCCGCGCGAATACGAGCTCTCGGTCGCGCAGACCGTGCTGCGGGTCCACACCCGCGTGGCAGATCTCTACAACAAGCCGATGAACCAGATGGAGCAGCAGCTGCGGCTCACCATCGAGGCGCTGCGGGAGCGGCAGGAGGACGAGCTCGTCAACAACCGCGGCTTCGGGCTGCTGCACAACGCCGATTTCGACCAGCGGGTCCACACCCACTCCGGGCCGCCGACCCCGGACGATCTGGACGAGCTGCTGTCGCTGCGCCGGGACACGCACTACCTGCTGGCGCACCCCAAGGCCATCGCCGCATTCGGCCGGGAGTGCACGCAGCGCGGCATCTACCCGCCGACGGTGGAGCTGCTGGGCAGCCACGTGCCGTCGTGGCGCGGGGTGCCGCTGCTGCCGTGCCCGAAGATCCCGGTGAACGGCGGGCACACGACCTCGATCCTGGCGATGCGCGCCGGCCAGGAGGAGCAGGGGGTGGTGGGCCTGCACCAGACCGGGATCCCGGACGAGTACCAGCCGGGGCTGTCGGTGCGGTTCATGGGCGTGGACGACAAGGCGATCACGAACTATCTGGTCAGCGCCTACTACTCGGCGGCGGTGCTGGTGCCGGACGCGCTGGGCGTGCTGGAGAACGTCGAGATCGCGCGGCCCCGTGGCTGAGCCGGCCGGCGTGGCGGATCCGGGGACCGTCGCGCGGGAGGTGCTGGGCCGGGCGCGGGAGGCGGTCGAGCCGGTGATGCGGTCGGCGGTGGCGACGCTGCCGGGGCGGATGGGAGTGATCGGCGCGTACCACTTGGGATGGGTGGGGGCGGAGGGGGCGGCCGAGGGAGCCGGGCCGGGCTGGCTGAGTGGCGGGGACGGCGGCGAGGTCGGCCGCGACGGCGCGGGCAGCGGCAGGAGCAGCAGCAGCGACACCGGCAGAAGCGCTGGCAGCAGCTACAGCGACAGCGCCGACAACAACAAAAGCAGCAGCAGCTTCAGTGACAGCGGCGATGTCGGCAGCACCTTGAGCGGCGGCAGCGGCAAACTCCTGCGCCCCGGCCTGGTCCTGGCCGCCGCCACCGCGGTGGTCGGGCCGGCCGCGATGGCGGCGGCGCTCGGAGCGGCGGAGCAGTCAGCCGGGCCGACCGCCGCCGAATGGCCGACCACGGCTGACTGGTCGACCATGGCCGGCCGGCCGTCCGGCCCCTCGCACGATCCCCCATCCGCCCGCCGGCCCGGCCTC
>JABFXP010000814.1 GCA_013361685.1 Catenulispora sp. | reverse complement strand
TTCGAACTGGTGGAGGAGCTGTACTGCCCGACCGCCGAGCCGTTCGCGGTACGGCCCATACCGTCCAGGTACAGCCCGGTCGTGCGGTTCTTGATCCGCACGTAGTTCCCGTAGTTCTCGATCACCCACTGCTGGTTCGTGCTCGTGGAGGCAGCGGACTGGCCGGCCGCGGAGCCGTCGCTCGTGCGGCCCATGCCATCGGCGGACAGGCTCGTGGCCGCGTTGCGGATCCGCACGTAGGTGCCGCCGGGGTTCGAACCGCCCCACGCGTACTGCAGGCGCAGCAGCCCCGAGGCGTTCACCAGCGACAACGCGATCGACGAGCCGCTGCCGCTCTTCTTGGTCATGCTGTACCAGTCGCCGTCGCGCAGGCCGGGCCAGTACACGCTGCCCATGCCGAGCGTTCGCAGCTCACTGCTGACGCCGCGCACGTAGTCGGCGAAGAACGAGCCGCTGGGAATGCTGTAGTCGATCGTGTTGTAGCTGACGCCGTTCTTGGAGCCGGGGCTCATCGGAGCGCCCCACTCGGTGGCGATGGTCCGGCTGGCGTAGGCGCCGATGTAGCCGGCGATGTGGTTGGCCCACTCGTTCTCGCTCTCATACCCCGCGAAGAAGGAGTAGTCGTGCACCGCCAGCAGCGTGCCGTCCAGCCGGCTGTCGCCGCCGACGGCCGGGACGTTCTGGGCGTCGCCGGCGCCGTCGAGGATCACCCGGCTGCGGGGCACCGACGAGTACCGGCTCAGCCAGCTGTTGTAGAAGTTGTCGAGGTCGGTGGTGCTGTAGGCGTAGGGCTCGTTGATGACCTCGAAGTAGGCGTTCGGGTTGGAGCCGTACTTGCCGACGATCGTGTCCCACATCTGGTTGAACGCGTTCGTGTCGGCCGGTTTCCCGTTGGCGTAGGCCCAGTACGCCAGGATCACGTTGCCCTTGCTCAGCGCCGCGTCGATCGCTCCGGTGTAGGTGCCCCAGAACGTCGACACGGTCGGCTCGTTCACGGGCATCCGCACCGTGTTGGCGCCGGTGATCGCGTCCAGCTGGCCGACCACCTGGTTTCCGACGGTCATCGCCGAGGAGTAGGTGTCCGAGGAGCTCAGACCGGACGGGTACAGCACGCCGTTGACGAAGTTGTCACGCTGGTCGGCCCAGTTGACACCCTTGAACTGGCTGGTCGACGTGGCGGCGTGGGCCGCTCGGGGCGGTTGGGCGACGAGCAGCACGGTCAGGGCCAGCACACAGCCCATCAGTGTTCGCAGAACTCTCATGGTGCGTTCCTCTCAGAGGTGCGACGGGGAGAGCATGTGGCGGGCGTTCGCCCAGACCACATAGAGCGCCGGCGCGGGCAGCACGAACAGCCCGACGGCCGGTTTTGCGACGATCGCCGCGAGCAGCACGCCGAGGACGGCTGTGTTGGCGAGCGCCAGGTACCACTTGCGGATGGACAGATACGCGGCGGCGAGCACGGTGCGCCGGGACAGCCGCCAGCCGGCCGCGAGCAGGGCCGTGGTGACGGTGACCACCAGCACCAGCACCACCGCGAGCAGCGGGGTCGCGGCGGCGAACCGGGTGCCGACCGCCTGTTGGAGATCGACGCCGAGCACGACCACGGTCGCCGCGGCGGCCGCCGCGGTGCTCAGGGAACGGACGAACCCCGAGCGGTACCCGTGCCAGAAGCCGCGGCCGTCGAAGGCCGCGAACGCCCCGGCACTCGCCGGGCCGCACAGCGCCGCCAGCATCGCGAAGAACGGCCACGCCGCCAGCGGCTCGGGGGTGAGCGCGAGCGCCACCAGCAGCGGCGAGGCGGCCAGCAGCAGGCACAGGTTGATCTTCAGCCCGGCATACACCGCGCCGAAGACGGCGTCGTACGGGATCCGGGACGCCGGCTTGGCCGCGCTCATCCCTTCATCCCCGAGGTCGCGATGCCTTCGATGAAATACCGCTGTCCCAGCAGGAAGATCGCCAGGATCGGCACCACCGAGATCACCGAGCCGGTCATCATCATCGCGTATTCGGCGTCGAACTGGCCGATGAAGGACTGCAGCCCGAGCTGGACCGTCCAGTGGTCGTTGCTGGTCAGGTAGATGAACGGCCCCATGTAGTCGTTCCAGGTGTTGACGAACGTCAGCAGCGCCAGGCTGGCCAGCGCCGGCTTGGACAGCGGCAGGATGATCCGGGCCCAGATCCCGTACTCGGACAGGCCGTCGACGCGCGCGGCCTCGCACAGCTCGTCCGGGATCGTCATGTAGTACTGCCGCATCAGGAACACGCCGAACGCGCCGAAGGCCTGGAGCAGGATCAGCGACAGGTAGGTGTCGGTGAGCCCGGCCTTCTGCATCATGATGTACTGCGGGATCATGTACGCCTGCCACGGCAGCGCGATGGTGGCGATGTAGGCGAAGAACAGCGTGTCGCGGCCGCGGAAGCGGGTCTTGGCGAATCCGTACGCCGCGAAGCTGCCGGTGAGCACCTGCAGCAGGGTGATCACCGAGCTGAGGAACACCGTGTTCTTCAGGTAGGTGCCCATCGGGATCTGCGTCCAGATGTCGACGAAGTTGTGCCACTGGAACGAGCGCGGGATCCACTGGACCGGGACGGTGAACACCTCGTTGTCGCGCTTGAGCGAGGAGCTGAGCATCCACAGGAACGGCACCAGGACCGCGGCGGCGGCGGCGATGAGCAGCACGTAGGCCAGCGCCCCGCCGATCCGGCGGCGCGGTCCGGCCCGGCGGGCCGGCGCCGGCTTCGAGGCCGGCGCGGGGGCGGGTGCGGTGGTGGTCGTCATGCGCGCTCCCTGCGCTTGTTGAGCCAGAACTGCGTCAGTGTCAGGACCAGCACCAGCGCGAACAGCAGCACCGAGATGGCCGAGGCGTAGCCGAACTCGCCGTCGACGATGCCGGTCTGGTAGATCCGCTGGGACAGCACGCTGGTGGCGCGCCCGGGTCCGCCGGCGGTCATGACGACGATGAGGTCGAAGACCTTGAAGCTCTGCACGGTCAGCAGGATCAGCACCAGGAACGTGGTCGGCCGCAGCCCGGGCAGCGTGACCGCGCGGAACCGCTGCCAGGCGCGGGCGCCGTCCATCTCGGCGGCCTCGTACTGCTCCTTGGGGATCGCCTGCAACCCGGCCAGGAACAGGATCATGTAGTAGCCCATGTCCCGCCACGCGCTGGTGATGATCACCGCGGGCATGGCCCAGTCGGTGCTGTTGGTCCAGCCCGGGCCGTGCGCCACCCCGAACCAGTGCAGGAGCTGGTTGACCGGCCCGGACTCGGGGTTGAACAGCATGTTCCAGACCAGCGCGACCGCGACCAGCGAGGTGATGTACGGGAAGAACGCGGCGGCCCGGAAGAAGGAGGCGCCGGGGATCTTCCGGTTCAGCAGCAACGCCAGCCCGAGCGAGGCCAGGATGGTCAGCGGCACGTGCCCGGCGGCGTAGTACAGGGTGTTGCGAAGCGCGATCTTCGTAGAGTCGTCGTGCAGCAGGCGGCGGAAGTTCTTCAGCCCCACCCAGTCCGGGGTGTTGTAGGAGTCCCAGTTGGTGAAGGCCACCGCGAACGCGGCCAGCACCGGGACCAGGGTGATGAGCACGAAGCCGAGGAAGTTCGGCAGGATGAAGCTCCAGCCGATGAGCGTGTCGCGCCGGCGGCGCGCGCCGCGCCGGGACGCCGAACTGGCGTTCGCGGCGGCGGCGCCCGTGCGCGGGGCGGTTGTCAGGTCTGCCATCGTGGGTCCCCAGTGATCCTCAGTCCTCAGTGGTCCTCCCGGACGC
>JABFXP010000546.1 GCA_013361685.1 Catenulispora sp. | reverse complement strand
ACGTGCCGCCCACCCGGGCCGCGATCGCCGTGCCGCTGGCGATGACCTCGACGCAGCCGCGGGCGCCGCACGGGCACACCGGGCCGTCCAGTTCCACGCACATGTGGCCGACGTGGCCGGCGTTGCCGCTGGGCCCCGGCCGCAGCCTGCCGCCGAGGATCAGGCCGCCGCCGACCCCGGTCGAGACGACCATGCACAGCACGTTCTCCCGGCCGCGCGCGGCGCCGCGCCAGTGCTCCCCCGCCGCCATCGCCACGCCGTCGCCGGCGAGCACCACCGACCGGCCGGTCGCCTCGGCCACCCGGTCGACCAGCGGAAAGTCCCGCCAGGCGGGGATGTTGACCGGGCTGATGGTGCCCTTGGCGGCGTCGATCGGACCGGCGCTGCCGATGCCGACGCCCCGCACCCGCTCCCAGTTCGGGTCGGCGAGCAGCAGGTCGAGCAGCTCCCGGACCGCGGCCATCGGCTCGGCGGCGGGGGTCGGACGCTCATGCCGGGCCAGCAGCCCGCCCTCGGCGTCGACCAGGCCCGCCGCGATTTTCGTGCCGCCGATGTCGATGGCCGCGTACACACTTCCTCCGAATTGCTCTTAGATGAGAGAAGCCGCCGAGCTGGAGGCTCAGGATCCCCAGCTCGGCGGCGGCTTGGTCGGCCGCAGACCCGGCCCGCGGCAGCCGTCGCGCGCCGCGGTCCGGCCGCCCTACCCGAGCGCCGACTCGTCGATCGCGGCCAGTTCCTCGGCCGTGAACTCCGGCCCCGCCACGGCGGCCACGTTCTCCTCCAGCTGCGCCACCGACGAAGCGCCGATCAGCGCGGAGGTCATCCGCGGGTCCCGGACCACCCACTGGGTAGCCATCTGAGCCAAGCTCTGGCCCCGCTTGCCGGCCAGGTCGTTCAGACCGCGCAGCCGGGTCAGCAGCTCCGGCGTCAGGTTGTCCTTGGACAGGAAATGCCCGATCGACGCGCGCGACCCGGCCGGAACAGTCCCGTCCAGGTAGCGCGAGGTGAGCAGCCCCTGCTGAAGCGGGCTGAAGGCGATGCAGCCCATCCCGGTCTCGGCGGTGGCGTCCAACAGCGAGTCGTCCTCGATCCAGCGGTTCAGAATCGAGTAGGACGGCTGATGGATCAACGCCCGCACACCCATCCCGCGCAGCAGCTCAGCCGCCTCCCGCGTCTGCTGGGAGTTGTACGAGGAGATGCCGACGTAAAGCGCCTTGCCCTGCTGCACCGCAGAGGCCAGCGCCCCCATCGTCTCCTCGAGCGGAGTCTCCGGGTCGAAGCGGTGCGAGTAGAAAATGTCGACGTAGTCCAGACCCATCCGGGTGAGCGACTGGTCCAGCGACGCCAACAAGTACTTGCGCGAACCCCACTCGCCGTACGGACCGGGCCACATGTCGTACCCGGCCTTGGTCGAGATCACGATCTCGTCCCGGTACGGCCGGAAGTCCTGCGCGAACACCCGGCCGAAGTTGACCTCGGCCGAGCCGTAGGGCGGCCCGTAGTTGTTCGCCAGGTCGAAGTGGGTGATCCCGAGGTCGAAGGCCCGCCGCAGAATCGCCCGCTGCTCGGCCACCGGCTTGGTGTCCCCGAAGTTGTGCCACAGCCCGAGCGACACCAGCGGCAGCTTCAGCCCGCTGGCCCCGCTGCGCCGGTACGGCATCCGGCCGTCATAGCGACCGGCGTCCGCGGCAAAGGTGGGAAGGACGTTCATACGGGTCAGGCCTCCGAGGAACCGGTCGAACGGGTGAAACGCAGCGTGACCAGCTGGAAGGGCCGCAGCTTCAGCCGCACCCCGGCCCCCTCCGCGGTCACGCTCACACCCTCTCGGGAGATCGGCCGCTCGAGCAAATCACAGATCTCGAAGCCCGAGACGTCGAAGCCGGGCGTGACGAGCGCCGACGCGCGGCCGCCGTGGGATTCGTAGACGCGCAGGACGACGTCGCCGCTGCGGTCGTCGGCGAGCTTGATCGCCGAGGCGGTGACGGCGTCGTCGTCGATCGTGAACAAGGGCTCGACCACGCTGCCGTCGGCGGGTCCGCCGCCGAGACCGGCCTCGGCGGTGTTCAGGATGCGGCCCTCGCGAACGGCGTCCCCGATGGCCGCACCGGGCACCACGGCGTGCGTGAAGCGGTGCACGCCCTGGTCGGTCTCCGGGTCGGGGAACCGCGGCGCGCGCAGCAACGACACGCGGGCGGTGACGGTCGTTCCGCCGTCCTGGCGGACCGTACGGGTCACATCGTGGCCGTAGGTGGACCCGCTCAGGACCGCGACGCCCCAGCCGGGCTCCTCGAAGTGCAGGAACCCGTGGTTGCAGGTCTCGAACTTCGCCGCGTCCCACGAAGTGTTGGTGTGGGTCGGCCGGTAGATGTGGCCGAACTGGGTCTCCGAGGCGTAGCGCTCCGCGTGGATGTCCATGGGGAAGGCCAGCTTCAGGAACTTCTCGGTCTCGTGCCAGTCCACCTCGGTGTGGAACTCCACCACCTTGGTGCCCGGACGGATGCTCACCATCTGGTGGACCTTCGAGGCCCCGAACGAGCGGGACACGACGACCGTCGCGGTCCCCGGCAGGGAGTCGTCGAGCGAGATCTCGTCGGCCTCGGTCAGGTCGGTGACCGTGTTGCGGTAGAACTCGTCGACGTCCCAGGCGTCCCACATGTTCGGGAAGTCCGGGTGGATCTGCAGCAGGTTCGCCGCCGAGCCGGGCGGAAGCGTCTCGCGCCCCTGCTCGACGTCGAACAGCGACACCACCAGACCGCGGCCGTCGATCTCGACCCGCACCAGGTCGTTCTCCAGCACATGCCCGCCGTCGGCACGGGGCGAGACCCTGAAGCCGTCCTCCGGCGGCACCATCGCACCGGCGCCGCCGGCCGGGATCCCGCGGCGCTCGTACGGCGAGGAGTTGAAGTCCAGCTCGGCTTCCCCGCCGCCCGTGCCGGCCCGCAGCGCCCCCTGGGCGGGGCTGATCACGCCTTCGATGAGCGCCGAGCCGACCGTGCGATAAGTGGCCTCCGCCTCGCGATGCACCCAGGCGATCGAGGAACCCGGCAGGATGTCGTGGAACTGGTGCAGCAGCACCGTCTTCCACAGGTGGTCGAGACGTTCGTAGGGGTACTCGTATCCGGTGCGCACCGCCGCCGTCGCCGCCCACAGCTCGGCGGTCCGCAGCAGCTGCTCGCTGCGCCGGTTCCCCTGCTTCGTCCCGGCCTGGCTGGTCAGCGTCGCCCGGTGCAGCTCGAGGTACAACTCCCCCACCCACACCGGCGGGTTCTGATATTCGGCCTCGGCCTTGGCGAAGAAGTCGGCGGGCTTCTCCCACTCGACCCTCGCCGAGCCCTCCAGGTCCTTCAGCCGCTTGGCCTTGGCGATCATCTCGCGGGTGGTCCCGCCGCCGCCGTCGCCCCAGCCGGTCGGGGCCAGCGACACCGAGGCCCGGCCCTTGTCCTTGAAGTTGCGGGCGGCGTGCGCGATCTCGCTGCCCTTCATCGAGCAGTTGTACGTGTCGACCGGCGGGAAGTGCGTGAAGATCCGCGTGCCGTCGATGCCCTCCCACAGGAAGGTGTGGTGCGGGAACTTGTTGATCTGGCTCCAGGAGATCTTCTGCGTCAGCAGCCACTTGGAACCGGCCGCCTTGATGATCTGCGGCAGGCCGCCGGCGAAGCCGAAGGTGTCCGGCAGCCACGCCTCGTCGTTCTCGACGCCGAACTCCTCCAGGAAGAAGCGCTTGCCGTGCACGAACTGCCGGGCCATCGCCTCCGAGCCGGGCATG
>JABFXP010000300.1 GCA_013361685.1 Catenulispora sp. | reverse complement strand
GCCGCCGGTCCCGGCCGCGCCCGCCGCGCGCCGAGCCGCCGCGCGGTCCGCCGCGCTGGTACATCGACTCCGAGCCCTCGCGGCCCAGCCGCACCAGCTCGGGGTTGACCCGCAGCTCGCGCGCGGCGGAGATGCCGCCCTGGCCGTTGGCTCCGGGCATCGCCTCGCCGTCGGCGCCGTTGGCGAACAGGTCGACCATCTTCTTGCCGGCCAGCACGTGCTGCCACAGCGGCACCGGCCGGTGCTCCCAGACGATGGAGCGGGTGTCGCCGCGGACGGTGCGCAGCCAGCCGGCGAACTCCTCGACGTTGGACACCGTCGCGGACAGCGCCACCAGCCGGACCGACTCCGGCAGGTGGATGATGACCTCTTCCCACACCGCGCCGCGGAACCGGTCGGCGAGGTAGTGGACCTCGTCCATGACGACGTAGCCCAGGCCGGACAGGGTGGCCGAGCCGGCGTAGAGCATGTTGCGCAGCACCTCGGTCGTCATCACGACGATCGGCGCCTCGCCGTTGACCGTGTTGTCGCCGGTCAGCAGCCCGACGTTGGCGGCGCCGTGCCGGGCCACCAGGTCGGAGAACTTCTGGTTGGACAGCGCCTTGATCGGCGTGGTGTAGAAGCACTTGACGCCCTGCGCGAGCGCCAGGTGCACGGCGAACTCCCCCACGACGGTCTTGCCCGAGCCGGTCGGGGCGGCGACCAGGACGCTGTCGCCGGCCTCCAGCGCCCGGCAGCCCTCGATCTGGAACGTGTCGAGGTCGAAGTCGTAGCCGCCGCGGAAGCGCTGGAACTCCGACAGGGCAGGCACATCGGGAGCCCGCGTGGGCTCAGCGGGCGATGACATGCCTCCACCCTAACCGCAAGCTTGATCGCCGCGCCTCAGGTTTGCGAGGAGGTGCGCCGGAGCGGGCGGGCGCGGGCGGTCAGCTGCTCGGGCGCGGCTGGAACACCCGCTGCGCCTCCGGCAGCGTCCGCAGGGTCACCGGCAGCTCGCCGATCCGCTCGCCGTCGGCCCAGCAGCTGACGCCCTCGGCGTGCAGCTCGATCTCGGCGGCGTGGTGCGCGTTCACCTTGGGGTGCGCGAGGTGCCGGCCGGAGAACACCTTGGGGAAGATCGTCAGCAGCGTCCGCTTCGTGATCCGGTCCACCACGGTGGCCTGGAAGCGGCCGTCGTCCATGCGGGCCTGCGGGCAGATCAGCATGCCGCCGCCGTAGGAGGGGCCGTTGCCGATCGCGATCAGCATGCACTCGGCGTCCAGCTCGCGGTCGTCGAGCCGGATCCGGAAGCGCGGGGCCTTGAAGCGGGGCAGCTCCAGCAGCATCGCCAGGTCGTAGCGGCGCTTGCCGCGCGGCCAGCTCATCCGGTTCGCGCGGTCGTTCACCTTGGAGTCCAGGCCGCAGGCCATGACGGTGGTGAAGCGGCGCACCACCTCGTGGTCGGTGCCCGCGCCGACGGTGGCCTCGCCGAGGTCGATGGGCCGCGGCTCGCCGGCCACGACGATCTGCGCCGCGGCCTCCGGATCGCCCAGCGGGATGCCCAGGCTGCGAGCGGTGTCGTTGCCCGTGCCGGCCGGGATGATCCCCAGCGCGCGCCCGGTGCCGGTGAGCAGCCGCAGCCCGGCCGAGACCATGCCGTCGCCGCCGACCACCACGAGGGCGGCCTGCGGGTTCTCCGCCAGGGCCTTGGCCGCGCGGGCCTCCCCGTCGGCGGCGTCGACACCGACGACGTCGGTGACCTCGACCCCGGCGGCCCGCAGCGCGGCGACGGCCCGCTGTCCGGCGCGGGCGCCGGCGCCCTTGGCGGACGCGGGGTTGATCAGGACGACGAGGTGATCGGGCTTGGGCACGCGCAGACGCTAGCAGCGCGCGCCCCTCCTCGTCATGGCGGCGTGACCTCGGCGTTATGTGCGCCGGCCCGGCCGGGGCCGGGCGCCGGTCCGCCCGGTGCTACGTGAGGTCGTCGTAGTCGTCGTCGTAGCTGCGGCGGGTCTGCTCGACCGGGCGCGGCGGCTCGATCGGCACCGGGGACAGGTCGAGGTCGGAGGCCTCGTCCGGCGACAGGTGCGCGTTGATGTCGCGGGCGGCCCGGCGGCGGTCGTTCAGCACCGCGATGCCGATCGCGCTGTAGTAGAGCAGGCACATCGGCGCGGCCAGCGCGGTCATGCCCAGCGGCTCGCCGGTCGGGACCGCGGCGGCGGCGAAGACGAAGATCGCCAGGGTGACGTAGCGCCAGGACTTCTTCAGGCGCGCGGCGGACAGCACGCCGGTGAAGTTCAGCGCCACCACCAGCAGCGGGATCTCGAACGACAGCCCGAAGACCAGGACCATGCGCATGAAGAACCCGATGAACTGGTCCATCGGCAGCAGGCTCACCGATTCGGAGGGCACGAAGTTCAGCAGGACCTTCATCAAGGTCGGGAAGATCGTGTAGGCGAGCCAGGTGCCGGCCGCGAACAGCGGGACCCCGACGCCGACGAACGACAGCGAGTACTTCTTCTCGTTCTTGTGCAGGCCCGGCGCGATGAACGCCCACAGCTGGTAGAGCCACACCGGACTGGACAGCAGCAGCCCCACCAGCAGCGCGACCTTCAGGCTGATCGCCAGACCCGCGGTGGCGCCGGACAGCGTCAGCAGGCCGTTGGGACAGGACAGCGTCGGATCGTAGGCGTGCAGGCCCTGGATGTGGTCGTTGTGAACGGTGCAGACGGTCTTCGACAGCAGGTGGATGACCCGCTCGTGGACGAGCCAGCCGGCCACCGACCCCAGCGCGATCCCGAGCGAGGCCCGGAACAGCCGGGTGCGCAGCTCGCGGATGTGCTCGCCGAGCGGCATCCGGCCTTCGGGGTCCTTGGGGACCTTCACGGTCTTCGGCGGCTTGCTCTTCGCCTTCGGCCGGGTCCCGTTCGCGCTGGCCTGGGTGGTCATCTTCTGGGGGATCCGTTCAGCTCTGGGCGGAGTCGGCGCGCCGGGCGCCGTCGTCGACGATCTGGCCCGGGACCACCTTGGACTCGGGCATCTCCACGTTGTCGGCGGCGGCCTGCATCTCCGACTTCATGATGCGCGCCGACTTGCGCACGTTGCGCACCGAATCGGGCAGGCGCCCGCGGCTGAACAGCGCCCACGCCAGCAGCACGATCAGACCGATCTCGATCAGCCGTTCGAACACGGACCGACCCCCTTGGTTATCGACACGGACACCCTTATGAGACTAATCGGCCTGGGCCCGTGCACGCAGCGCCTTGACGCCCTCCATTTCCTGAACACCGCGCAATGTCTGGCTGGCGTCGTTCAGAACGGCGGAGGTTTTCTTGAGCTCCCGGATCAGCCCCTTGGCCGCGACGAACACGCGCCAGCCGAAAGCCGCGGTGATCACCAGGCAGATGACACCAGTGACGGTGAACAGGAAGACCCAGTACATGCAAGGAACTATAGGGCCTGATCCGTCGCGCGACGCAGGGCCAGGGTGGCCACTCCCGAAGTTCTCAGGATCCGGGCCAGCTCCGGCCCCGCCGGCCGGCGCACCCGCAGACCGCAGGCGGGACAGGTGAACAGGTAGCGGTCGGTGTCGGCGCCGCCGCCGGTGGAGACGAAGCGGACGTCGGCGATCGCGACGTACTGCGGTCCGCAGTCGGGACAGCGGACGCGGAAGTCGGGGCCGGGAGTGGCCGGGTCGACACCGTCGGTGTCCGTGCGGTCATCGACGGCGACGGCCGGGGCTTCGGACGCTGATTCGGGGGCGGATTCGGGGGCGGCGGCGCGGCCGCCGGT
>JABFXP010000353.1 GCA_013361685.1 Catenulispora sp. | reverse complement strand
GTCAGCCGCAGCCTTGTCCGCGGCGGCCTTCGCGGCGGCGTCGGCAGCGGCCTTGTCCGCGGCAGCCTTGTCAGCGGCGGCCTTCGCGGCGGCGGCGTCGGCGGCGACCGGGGCCCGGCTGGCGTCCCGGTTGGCGGCCGCGTCGGTGCCGGCGCGCTGCGCCAGCAGGGCCGCGGCGTCGGCGTCGGACACGGTGCCGGCGGCCTGGTCGGCCTTGATCTTGGAGACCACGGCGGCGTCGGCCACGGCGGCCCGGTGGGAGTTGACGGAGGACGCGTGCGCGGCCACACCCGTGGCCACGAAGGCGCCGGTGACGGCGAGCGCGCCGGTGACGGCGAGCGCCTTGGTTCGGGACATGCGCAGGCCGGACACAGATTTCCGCACGGAGAACAAAGGGAGCCTTCCGAAGTGGGTGAACCCCGCTGCGGCTCGACTCCCTATCCATCGCGGATAGTGACAATGCAATCACAGATTGCGTCGAATGCGTCAGGACGAACTGGATCGAAATCCCTATTCCGTCCTACGGCGCCGGCGGCACATGGCCCTGGATCGTCGATTGCGATTGCCAGACGCGGGGTCTTACGCATTCGACGATGCAGGGCCATTCGCCCGATTTCAACCTGTTCCTGCGTGTCCTGTATCACAGTAAACGCAGAGTGATACCCCCAGTACGCGGGGGGTGCGCACTCAGACCGCCAGTTCCTCCAGCAACTCTGTCACCAAAGCCGCGATCGGCGAACGCTCACTTCTGGTGAGGGTTACATGGGCGAACAAGGGGTGGCCCTTGAGCTTTTCCACCACCGATACGATTCCGTCGTAACGGCCCACACGCAGATTGTCACGCTGCGCTACATCGTGGGTGAGAACAACGCGTGATCCCGTCCCGATCCGGGACAACACGGTCAGTAGCACATTGCGTTCGAGTGATTGCGCTTCGTCGACGATGACGAACGAGTCGTGCAGCGACCGGCCGCGGATGTGGGTGAGCGGGAGCACTTCGAGCATGCCCCGGTCCACCACCTCGTCGATGACGGCCTGTGACGTCAGGGCGGACAGTGTGTCGAACACCGCCTGGCCCCAGGGCGACATCTTCTCGTTCTCGGTGCCGGGCAGATAGCCCAGTTCCTGGCCGCCGACCGCGTACAGCGGCCGGAACACCACGACCTTGCGGTGCAGGCGGCGCTCCATCACCGACTCCAGGCCCGCGCACAGCGCCAGCGCGGACTTGCCGGTGCCGGCCCGGCCGCCCAGCGACACGATGCCGACGTCCGGGTCCAGCAGCAGATCCAGCGCCACGCGCTGCTCCGCCGAGCGGCCGTGCAGTCCGAAGACGTCGCGGTCGCCGCGGACCAGGCGCACCTTCTTGTCGGCGGTCACCCGGCCCAGGGCCTTGCCGCGTTCGGAGAGCAGCACCAGCCCGGTGTGGCAGGGCAGTTCGGCGGCCTCCGGGACGTCGGTCACGCCGCCGGCGAACAGCTCGTCCACGGTGTCGGCCGGGATGTCGAGCTCGGTCATGCCGGTCCAGCCCGAGGTGGCCTCCAGCGCGATCTCCGCGCGGTACTCCTCGGCCGGCAGGCCCACGGCGCTGGCCTTGACCCGCATCGGCAGGTCTTTGCTGACCAGTACCACGTCCAGGCCCTCGGCCTGCAGGTTGCAGGCCACGGCCAGGATCCGGGAGTCGTTGTCGCCGAGCCGGAAGCCCGGCGGCAGGCCGGCTGGATCGCTGTGGTTGAGCTCGACCCGCAGGCTGCCGCCCGCGGAGCCGACCGGGATGGGCGCGTCCAGGCGCCCGTGCTGGATGCGCAGTTCGTCCAGGATCCGCAGTGCGTTGCGGGCGAAGTAGCCGAGCTCGGGATGGTGCCGTTTGGCCTCGAGTTCGGTCACGACGACGATCGGGACGACGACCTCGTGTTCGGCGAACCTGGTCAGCGCCGAGGGATCGGCGAGCAGGACGCTGGTGTCGAGGACGTGGGTGCGGCGCCGGGCCTTGGTGGAGGCGCGGCGGCGAGGAGTAGCTGCCACTGTTGTCTGTCTCCCCAGAAGCGACAAGCGCCGGGGAGCAGACCCGTCACAGCCATCTGTGTGAGTCGACCTTGCTCCTCCGGCACGTCTGGGAAGTTCCCGTCACCTGATGGGACTAAACCAGGGGGCAGTTCTTGTCACGGTTCTGAGCTGGCGTGATGACAGTACGTAACACAATGCGGGCGGGATCTCGAGGTGCGGACGCGCTGCGTTAACGGTAGGCGCAGTTGTTTCAAGCGCCGTAACGCCGGTGCCGGTTCGCGTAGTCGCGGATGGCCCGCAGGAAGTCGACCTTCCGGAACGCCGGCCAGTACGCCTCGCAGAAGTAGAACTCACTGTGCGCGCTCTGCCACAGCATGAAACCGCTCAGCCGCTGCTCCCCGGAGGTCCTTATGATCAGGTCCGGGTCCGGCTGGCCGTGCGTGTACAGGTGCTCGGTGATGTGCTCCACGTCCAGGACCTGGACCAGGTCCTCCAGAGAGGTGCCGCGGGCGGCGGCGTCGGCCAGCAGCGAGCGCACGGCGTCGGCGATCTCCCGCCGGCCGCCGTAGCCGATGGCCACGTTGACGTGGATCCCCGGGTTGTCGCGGGTCTGCTCCTCGATCTCCTTCAGGTGCCGCGCGAACTCGGCGGGCATCAGGTCCAGGGCGCCCAGCGGGTGCACCCGCCAGCGGCCGGTGTCGGCCAGCGAGCGCACCGAGCCCTCGATGATCCGCAGCAGGTCGGTGAGCTCCTCGGCGGGCCGGTTGAAGTTGTCGGTGGAGAACAGCCACAGCGTGACGGTCTCGACCCCGGCTTCCTCGGCCCAGTCCAGCACCTCGTGGATCTTGTCCGCGCCGCGCTGGTGGCCGGTGGCGATCTGCTCGCCCATCTGCTTGGCCCAGCGGCGGTTGCCGTCCATGATGACGCCGATGTGGCGCGGCACCTTCTTCTTGCCGCGCTGGACGTCGGAGTGCAGGCGAGCCGCCAGACGCCGTTCGTACACGCTGTAGGCGACGTCTCGCAGGCTCACAGCAAGGCGCCTTTCTTACCGGGGTTGGTGGATGGACCGAGGCTATAGGAGACGCGGGGCGTCCCGACACGGGCTTGGGCAAACCACTCAGTGGGGGTTTCGTGAAGACGCCGTGCCCCACCAGGTTACGCATGCGACAGGCCCGCCCCGAAAACGGAGCGGGCCTGTGATGCGCGGCGGGGCGGGTGGGACTTACGCGTCCAGCCGCTCCAACAGCGCCTCGTACTCGGCGGTGAGCTCGGTCGGCAGGTGGTCGCCGAACCGGTTGAAGTGCGCCGGGATCTGCGCCGCCTCCTGCTTCCAGACCTCCTTGTCCACGCTCAGCAGCGCGGCGAGGTCGGCCTCGGACACGTCCAGGCCGTCCAGGTCCAGCGAGTCGGCGGTGGGCAGCACGCCGATCGGCGTCTCGACGCCGGCCGCGGAGCCGTCCAGCCGCTCCACGATCCACTTCAGCACGCGGCTGTTCTCGCCGAAGCCGGGCCACAGGAACTTGCCGCCCTCGCCCTTGCGGAACCAGTTGACGTAGTAGATCTTCGGCAGCTTCTCGGCCTCGGCCTTCTGGCCGATGTTCAGCCAGTGGCCGAAGTAGTCGCCCATGTTGTAGCCGCAGAACGGCAGCATGGCGAACGGGTCGTGGCGCAGCTCACCGGCCACGCCCTCGGCCGCGGCGGTCTTCTCGCTGGCCACGTTGGCGCCCAGGAAGACGCCGTGCTGCCAGGAGAAGGACTCGGTGACCAGCGG
>JABFXP010000896.1 GCA_013361685.1 Catenulispora sp. | reverse complement strand
CCTCACAACCTGTTCTGCGCACTACATGGTCGCACCTCACGCGCGGTGAAGCGGTTTGGTCCCGGACCGGACGCAGCCGTGGATCAGCCCTTGAGGATCTTGCTCAGCGCTTCCAGGCCCCGGCTCGCCGTGGACTTCACGGTCCCGCGGCTGATGCCCAGCGACTCGGCGATGTCCGCCTCGGACAGGTCCGACCAGTAGCGCAGCACCAGCACCTCACGCTGGCGCGGCGGCAGCTGCTGGATCGCCTCCAGCACCTCGCGGTGCTCCTCGGACAGCATCGCCACCGATTCGGCGCTCGCGGCGTCGGGCACGTGCGGCGGGGTGTAGCCGCGCGCGGTCTTGCGCCGGCGCAGCACCGAGCGGGCGTTGTTGACCACGGCGGTGCGCAGGTAGCCCAGCGGGTTGTCCATGCCGGTGAGGTCGTCGCCGTAGCGGCGCCACAGTCCGGTGAAGGAGTCCTGCACCACGTCCTCGGCCGAGGCCTGGTCGTCGACCAGGAGGATGGCCAGCCGCACCAGTGACAGGCGGTGCGCGTAGTACAGGTCCGCCAGTGACGGGCCGTCGCCGGGCTGCAGGGCGCGGTGTCCGCGCGGTGCGGTCGAGCCGCCGACCAGCGACAGGGTGTGATTCCCGCTCGCGGTCAGATCCCCGGCGGTGTCCTCCGCCTCGGGGGTGTTCAACGCCTCCCGCAGGGCCGCCAGTACTCGCACGACTCCCGTCGTCGCCGCGTGCGTGGGGCCGACGGCCGTGCGGCGCCGAAACGGCGACCATATGGTGCGCGTGGTGCGCGCCGGCCAGGCGGCGATGCCCGCCACAGTCATCCGTTAGCTCCTGATCCGACGCTCCCCCGGCGGCCGTGCACCGGCAACAACCAATAATCCCCTGTAGCCATGCTATCGCTCGAGGGGGGTGTGGCGGCAGGGCGTCTTTCCGGGTCCCGGAGTCCGGGCTCGGACCTGCGGCGACGTGGCCGGACGGCGGTCTGGGCCGCCTTAAACAGGGTTCTGATGATCGGGTGGTCGGGATCTGCGGTTCACGATCCGCGGTCCGGACGCCCGGCGCCCGGCCCGGCTGTGCTCCGGCGGTCAGCCCTCTTCCTGCCGACCGTGCTTGAGCAGCCGCCGGTACCAGTACTCGGCTTCAGCCTCACGTCCTGGTATCGCGTCCAGCATCCGCGCCAGATGGCCGGCGGCGTTGACCCGGCCCGACTCCTGGGCGAGGCGATAGCAGCGCTCGGCTTCCGCCGGCTGGTTCCGTGCGCGGTACAGATCACCCAGGCCCAGCAGGGCCCAGGCGTCGCCGTCCTCGGCGGCGCGGCGCAGATAGGTCTCGGCCTCGGCCCGCCGGTCCGTCCACCGCAGGAGGAAGTTCGCCAGCTCGAGCAAGCCGTCGGGATGTCCGGCCTCGACCGCCCGGCGGTGGTAGTGCTCGGCCTCGAAACGCCGGTGGGCCTGCGGGGCCAGCCAGCGGGCCAGCGCCAGGAAGGCGTCCGGGCCGAGGTCGAAGCAGCGGCGCAGGGATCGTTCGACCTCTGCGTCACTGCGCGGCATGGCCGTAACGTAGAGCGATGGCCCCGTCGCACGCAACGGGGCCATCGCTGTCAGTTGTTCCGGCGGTCGTCACCGCCGGCCGGTTCAGCTGGTGTAGCCGACCTTGGTCCAGTCGTAGTCCTGGAAGCCGAAGGAACCGAAGTTCGCCAGGGTGGACTTGGTGGCCCAGATCTGCGGGCGCTGGTACAGCGGGATCAGCGAGGCCTGCTCGGTGGCCAGCTTGTCCGCCGCGTTGGCGTCCGCGATCGCCTGGGTGGCGTCGGTGTCCTGCAGCGCCTTGGTCAGCGCCGCGTCGACCTCGGGGGCGTTGTCCAGGCGGGGGTTGTTGTGGATGTTCTTCGGGTCGGTCACCGACTGGATCTGCGGGGCGCCGCTGGAGACCGGGAAGGGGTTGCCGGCGTAGGCGAAGGCGGTGATGTCGTAGTTGCCGGTGTTGACGTACTTGTCGAAGTAGTCGTCGCCGTTGACCGGGGTCTCGACGATCTCGATGCCGACCTTCTGCAGGTCCGCCTTGACCATCTGGGCCTCGTTGGAGGTGACCTTGATGCCCTGGGACTCCACCCACTTCAGGCTCAGCTTGACCCCGCCCTTGGCGCGGATGCCGTCGCCGCCCTTGGTCCAGCCGGCCGCGTCCAGCGCCTTGTTGGCGGCGTCCACGTCGTACTTCATGTCGCCCAGGTTGTCCTGGTAACCGGTCTGGTTGTTGACGAAGAACCGGTTGTTCAAGATGGTGGGCTTCCAGGTGCCCAGGCCCTTGAGGTCCACGTCGGCGATCTGCTGACGGTTCACGGCCTGGTAGATGGCCTGGCGGACGACCTTGTCCTTCAGGGCCGGCGCCTGGGTGTTGATGGTGATGTGGCGCCAGTCCGGGCCGCCGGCGTAGTGCAGGGTGCTGCCGGTGAGGTCCTTGACCTTGGCGAAGTTCGCCGCCGACGGGCCGACCTCGAAGACGTCCAGCTCGTGGTTGTTGTAGGCGTCGGCCTGGGCCGCGGTGTCGTCGATGGCCCGGAAGATGATCTTGTCCAGGACCGGCTTGTCACCCCACCAGTTCGGGTCCGCGACCACGGTCACGGTCTTGGTGGTCGGGTCCATCTTGTCCAGCTTGAACGGGCCGCCGGTGACCGGGATCGCGTTCAGGTAGGCCTTGTTCCAGCCGTCGACGGTCGAGACCTTCGAGGCCGGGTACAGGCCGGCGCCGTTGAACTGGTCGAACATGCTCTTCCAGTCCGAGAACGGCGTCTTGTAGGTGACGACCACGGTGGTGTCGGCGTCGCCCTTGTCCACCGACTCCATCTGGTCGTAGCCGACCGAGCTGGCGATGTCGTAGCCCTGGGCCGAGCCGATCTCGGCCTTCCAGGTGGCGACGAAGTCCTTGTAGGTGATCGGGGTGCCGTCCGACCACTTCGCCTTCGGGTTCAGCTTGTAGGTCACGACCTGCTTGCCGGTGCTGGTGCTCTCGTCGGCGCTGAGCAGGTAGTCCTTGTTCGGGGTGGCGGCGCCGGTGGCGTCGAAGTGGAACAGCCGCGGCATCATCGTGGACATCACGCGGGCGCTGTCCAGCTCGTTGCCGTTGTTGGTGCTGATGTTCCACTGCGAGGAGTACTGGTCGATCGCCATCGTCATGCTGCCGCCGGGCTTGAGCGAGGAGACATCCTTGGCGTTGATGTCGTTGCTGCTCGCGGCCGGGATCGCCTTGCCGTTGGCCGAGGTGGACGGGTTCGCCGCCCCGCCCCCGGTGCCCGAGCCGCCGCTGCTGCTCTTGCTGGAGGAGCAGGCGGTCGCGGTCAGGGCCGCGGTGGCCAGGATCGCGATGATCGCCGGCGACTTCTTGGTGATGCTACGCATGGATGACTCTCCCTAGGACATGCGTCAGACGGTTGCTCAAAGCGGCGCCGGTGACCCGGGGCTGCCTGAAGGGGCGTGGGGCGGATTGCCCGGGTGCGGTCGAAAACAGCACAGGTCAGACCACCTCCAAGGCGTCGGCGAAATGACACGCGGTCGCGTGGTCCTCTCGGCCGGGGCGCGCGACGATCATCGGGTCCTCGTCGCGGCACTTCTCCTGCTCGGCGGCGTTCAGCGACGCGTACTTGAAGCAGCGGTCGCGGAAACGGCAGCCGGAGGGCACATTGGCCGGCGACGGCAGGTCGCCGGGAAGCAGGATCCGGGTGCGCTCGCGCTCCTTGTGCGGATCCGGCAGCGGGATCGCCGACAGCAGGGCCTGGGTGTAAGGGTGCGACGGCGCGCGGAACACCGAGGCGACGTCGCCGATCTCGACGATCCGCCCCAGGTACATCACGGCCACCCGGTCGGCGATGTGCCGGACCACCGACAGGTCGTGCGCGACGAACAGATAGCTCAGGCCCAGCTTGGCCCGCAGCTCGTCCAGCAGGTTGATGACCCCGGCCTGGATCGACACGTCCAGCGCCGACACCGGTTCGTCCAGGATCACCACCTTCGGGTTCAGCGCCAGCGCCCGGGCCACGCAGATGCGCTGCCGCTGGCCGCCGGAGAACTCCCGCGGGAACCGCTCGGCGTGGTACGGCTCCAGGCCGACCAGCTTGAGCAGCTCCTCCACCCGGGCCCGGGACTTCTCCGCCGACCAGCCGTGGGTGCGCAGCGGCTCGGCGATCGCCTCGCCCACCGGCATCCGCGGGTCCAGCGAGGCCATCGGGTCCTGGAACACGACCTGGATGTCCTTGCGCATCTCCATGCGCTCGCGCCCGGACAGGTTCGCGGCCTCGCGGCCGAACACCGCGACCGACCCGGCCTGCGGCGCCACCAGCTCCAGGATCTCCATCAGCGTGGTGGTCTTGCCGCAGCCGGACTCCCCGACCAGGCCCAGGGTCTCGCCCTCGCGGATGTCGAAGCTGATCCCGTCCACGGCCCGGACCGTGCCCACCCGGCGCTTGAACACCGCGCCGCGCATCAGCGGGAAGTGCTTGTGCAGGCCCTTGACCTCCAGCACCGTCGCCCGGTCGGCCCGCGGCAGCGCGTCCAGCGGCGCCGCCGGGATCTTCGGCACCGGGAAGACGCCGTCCACCGGGATGGTGCCGCCGGCCAGGTCGGCCCGGCGGTGGCAGGCCGAGGGGTGCGACCCCGGGCCGGCCGGCAGCAGCTCCGGCTCCGAGGAGTGGCAGACCTCGACCGCGATCGGGCAGCGGGCCACGAACGGGCAGGCGTCGGGCAGGCCGACCATCGACGGCGGGGTGCCCTCGATCGGGGTCAGCGGCCGGCGCTGCTCGGAGCTCTCGTCCAGGCGCGGGATCGAGCCCAGCAGGCCGATGGTGTAGGGCATCCGCGGGCGGTAGTAGATCTCGTCGACGGCGCCGGACTCCACCGGGCGGCCGGCGTACATCACCGTGACCTTGTCGGCGAAGCCGGCGACCACGCCGAGGTCGTGGGTGATCATCAGGATCGCCGCGCCCGTGAGCGCCTGCGCGTTCTTCAGCGCCTCCAGGATCTGCGCCTGGATGGTCACGTCGAGCGCGGTGGTCGGCTCGTCGCACAGGATGACCTTGGGGTCGTTGGCGATCGCCATCGCGATCATCACCCGCTGGCGCATGCCGCCGGAGAACTCGTGCGGGAAGTTCTTGAACCGCCGCTGCGGGTCCGGGATGCCGACCACGTCCAGCAGTTCCAGGGCGCGCTTGCGGGCCGCCTCCTTGCCCAGGTTCTGGTGCACGGTGAGGGCTTCGATGATCTGGTCGCCGACGGTGAACACCGGCGTCAGCGCGGACAGCGGGTCCTGGAAGACCATCGCGATGTCCTTGCCGCGGACCTTGGACATCGCCCGGTCCGACAGGCCCAGCAGCTCCCGGCCGGCCAGCTGCACCGAGCCGGTGACCCGGGCGTTGTCCGGGAGCAGGCCCAGGACCGCCATCGAGGACACCGACTTGCCCGAGCCGGACTCGCCGACGATGCCCAGCACCTCGCCGGGGTGCAGGTCGTAGCTGACGCCGCGCACCGCGCGCACGTCGCCGGCCTCGGAGCTGAAGGTGACGTGCAGGTCCCGCACGCTCAGCAGCGGCACGCCGGTCTCGGCCCGGCCGGCCGCGTCGGTGATCAGCAGTTCGTCGTTCGGGTGGCTCATCGCGCCGAACCTCCCGTCGAGTTGGGGTCGAGGGCGTCGCGCAGGCCGTCCCCCATGAAGTTGACGCACAGGATGAGCAGCACCAGGAACGAGGCCGGGAAGACGAACAGGTACCACTGGTCGGTGCTGGCGAAGTTGGAGCCGTCGTCGATCACGGTGCCCAGCGACACGTCCGGGGTCCGGATGCCGAAGCCCAGGAAGGACAGGAACGACTCGGTGATGATCGCCGCGCCCACGTTCAGCGTGAAGTCGACGATCAGGATCGAGGAGATGTTCGGCAGGATGTGCCGCCGGATGATGGTCCAGGACGGCACGCCCATGTAGCGGGCGGCCCGCACGAACTCGCGCTCCCGGACGGTCAGCGTCATGCCGCGCACCACCCGCGAGGTGATCATCCAGTTGAACAGCGCGATCATCGGGATCAGGATGATCCAGTTCGAGCCCTGGAAGTACGGCGACAGGATGATCAGCATCAGCAGCGAGGGCACGACCAGGAACAGGTCGGTGAGCCAGACGATGGCCCTGTCCCACCAGCCGCCGAAGTAGGCCGCGGCGGTGCCCAGCAGGCCGGCCGTGCCGGTGGACAGCGCGGCCACGAACAGCCCGATGATCAGCGACTTCTGCATCCCGGAGACGGTCTGCGCGAACATGTCGTGGCCGGCGTCGTCGGTCCCGAAGAAGTGGTCCGAGCTGGGGCCGGTCTGGGTGTTCAGGAAGTCGTTGTCCGCCGGGCCCCAGTGCGTCAGGTGCCCGCCGGCGAAGGCGAACACGAACAGCAGCACCAGGCCGACCAGGCCCACCATGGCCAGCCGGTTGCGGCGGAAACGGCGCCAGACCAGGCGGGCGCGGCCGCCCTGCACGCTCGGGGCGGCCGGACCCTCGCCGAGGACGTCGGGGGTCTGACCGCTGTCGATGATCGGGATGCTCATGACAGAGCCCTTCGAGAACTCACTGTGGCACTGGGGGCGGGGAAGAGGCGGGGCGGGGAGTACGTCACAGGCGCACCCGCGGGTCGAGCACGGCGGTGATCACGTCCGAGAGCATCCCGGCGATCAGCACCAGCACCGCCGAGAACAAGGTGATCATCGCCACCGAGTTGACGTCGGCGTGCCGGGTGGAGTCGGTGAACCAGGAGCCCAGGCCGTTCCAGCCGAAGACCCGCTCGGTGATGATCGCGCCGGCGAACGTGGTGATCGTGGAGTAGGTGACCAGGGTCATCACCGGGATCACCGCGGTGCGCACGCCGTGCTTCAGGATCGCCCGGCCCTTGCGCAGGCCCTTGGCCCGCGCCGTGCGCAGGAAGTCCGAGCCCATGACGTCGAGCATGGTGCCGCGCTGGTAGCGGCTGTAGAAGGCGATCAGGCCCAGCGACAGCGAGATGGTCGGCAGCAGCAGGTGGTCGGCGCGGCTGAACAGCTGGCCGAAGAAGCCGGTGGCGTTCGGGTCGATCTCGCCCTGGTACTGCAGCAGCGGCTTGTCCCCGCCGACGGCCTTGTTCACCTGGACCGCGATCAGCTTCAGGAACGGCGCCAGCACGAAGACCGGCATCGCGAAGATGAGGTAGGACGCGAACGTGATCGAGTGATCACTGAACTTGTACTGTCTGACCGCTTGGAACGAGCCGATCAGCACGCCCAGGATCGCCGACAGCACCGCGGCCACGGTGACCAGGCGCACGGTGACCCACACGCTGATCGAGAAGTGCTTCTTGACCGAGTCCAGCTGCCAGGTCTTGCCGAAGTCCCCGTGCGCGACCCCGTCGACCCACTTCGCGTAGCGCTCGAAGACCGGCTTCTCCGGGTTGCCGTTGCGCTCGTTCAACTCCTGGTACATCACCGCGGCCGGCGTCGGCGGGTTCTTCGCCAGGTACTGGTCCTTCGGGTGGAAGGCCGTGGCCGCGCCCAGGTATGCGAGGGAGGTGGCGATGAAGACCAGGACCACGTAATTCAGCAGCCTGCGGACGATGAAGGCACCCATGTCCCGTTGTCCCGACCTTCCCAGTACTCGAAGAACCTCTACCCAGGTAAACCGGGCATTGATGTTCTCGAGCCCGTTGGTTAACAGGTTGTCGGAAGCCCGGCGGAAAATCGATCACAGAATGGACACGAATCCATCTCTACTCAAATACGCATGTACATGGAGTGAATGCGCGAATGCGAACGGCACCCACATAACGGTACAAAGCGACACCGGGTTCTCGGCCGGTCACAGAACCCGTTGTCCAACATACTGACCTTCCCGCCGCGTCCACAAAGTGAGAACGCCGTCAGCGCTCCCGGGCCGTGGACTCCTTACCGCCGCCGCGTGTCCACCTCCTCAGCGGAAAGCGGGACGAGCGGGAAGTGACACGCCGCCTGGTGCCCGTCGGGGCCGTGCCGCGCCAGCGGCGGCTCCTGGCGGGCGCAGATCTCCCGCGCCGCCGGACAGCGTGTGCGGAACCGGCAGCCGGAGGGCGGATCGAGCGCGCTGGGCGGCTCGCCGCCGGCGCCGGTCACGATCCGGCCCCGCTCCACCGCCGGGTCGGCGACCGGGACGGCGTCCACCAGAGCGCGGGTGTAGGGGTGGACCGGCCGGGCGCGGACCGCCTCGGCCGGGCCCAGCTCCACCAGCTTGCCCAGGTACATCACCGCGATCCGGTCCGCCAGGTGGCGGACCGCCGACAGGTCGTGCGAGATGAACAGATAGGAGAGGCCGAATTCGGAGCGCACGTCCTTCATCACGGATAGAACCTGCGATTGGATCGACGCGTCCAGCGCCGAGACCGGCTCGTCGGCGACGATCAGCCGCGGCGCCGGGGCCAGCGCGCGGGCCAGGCCGACCCGTTGGCGCTGGCCGCCGGAGAACTCGTGCGGATAGCGCTCCAGCGCCGAGACCGGCAGGCCCACCTGCTCGAAGAGCTCCCTGATCCGCGCCTCGCGAAAGGCGCGGTCGCCGATCCGCTGGATGTCCAGCGGCTCCCGGACCACCGCGCGGGTCCGCATCCGCGGGTCCATCGCGGCGTGGGTGTCCTGGAACATCAGCTGGACGTCCCGGCGGCGCCGGCGGCGGGCCCGCGGCGTGAGCGCGGCCAGGTCCTCCCCGGCCACCCGGATCGTCCCGGAGGTGCTCGCCTCCAGACCGACGATCAGCCTGGCCAGGGTGGTCTTGCCGCAGCCGGTCTCCCCGACCAGGCCCAGGGTCTCGCCGGCGCGCAGGCTGAAGGACACCCCGGCGACCGCGCTGACCGTGCCCACCCGGCGGCGCAGCAACCCCTTGGTCACCGGATAGTCCTTGACCAGATCGGTGACCTCCAGCAGCACGTCGCCGAGCTGCACGGGCGCCGGCTCGCGGCCGGCCGCGGCGATGCCGGTCCCGGCCGCCGGCTCCGCGCCGGTGCGCTGCGTGGTGCCGACCGGATGGAAGCAGGCGTAGCGGTCCCCGGTCTCCTCGTCGGTCCGGTACGGCGGGTCCTGCGTCCGGCAGTCTTCTTGCGCGTACCGGCACCGCGCGGCGAACCGGCAGGCGGCCGGCGGGTCGGCCGGGTCCGGCGGCTGCCCCGGGATCGAGTAGAGCCGGGTGCCGCCCTCGGCGGCCCGGTCCGGCAGCGCGTCGAACAGCGCCTCGGTGTACGGGTGCCGCGGGCCGGCGTAGAGCCGGGCGGTCCGCGCGCTCTCCACGATCCGGCCGGCGTACATCACGTTCACCCGGTCCGCGTGCCCGGCGATCACGCCGAGATCGTGGGCGACCAGCACGACCGCCATGCCCAGCCGCTCGCGCAGGCCGTCGATCAGCTCCAGGATCTGCCGGCGCACCGTGGGGTCCAGCGCCGTGGTCGGCTCGTCGGCGATCAGCAGCCGCGGCTCGGCGGCCAGCGCCATCGCGATCATCGCCCGCTGCCGCATGCCGCCGGAGAGCTGGTGCGGGTAGTCCGCGGCGCGCTGCTCCGGGCTGGGCATGCCGACCTGCCGCAGCACCTCGACCGCGCGCTCGCGCGCCGCCCGCTTGCCGGCCCCGCGGTGGATGCGGACCGCCTCGGAGATCTGCCGGCCGACGGTCATCGTCGGGTTCAGCGCGGTCATCGGGTCCTGGAAGATCATGCCGATGTCGTTGCCGCGCACCCCGGCCATCTCGTCCTCGTCCAGGCGCAGCAGGTCCCGGCCGTCCAGCAGCACCGAGCCGCGCGGGCTGGAGCCGCCGGCGGGCAGCAGCCGCATGATCGACAGCGCGGTCAGGGTCTTGCCGCAGCCGGACTCGCCGACGAGGCCGACGGTCTCGCCGGCCTCGACGCTGAACGAGACGCCGTCCACGGCCCGCACGGCCCCGCGCTTCAGCTTGATCCGGGTGTGCAGGTCCCGGACTTCTAGGAGGGCCACAGCCGGGTCACCCCCTGCGGCCGCCGGGGCTCGAAGACGTCGCGCAGCGCGTCGCCGACGAGCGTGCAGGAGACGATGACCAGCACGATCGACAGGCCCGGCGGATAGATCATCCACCAGTAGCCCTGGTCCAGGTAGCCGGCCCCGGCGGCGAACATCCCGCCCCAGTCGTCGTCCGGCGCCGGCAGGCCCAGGCCGAGGTAGCTGAGCACGGACAGCGCGAACACCGAGTCGGCGACGGTGAGCGAGGTGTTGACGATCGTGGTGCCCGCGGTGTTCGGCAGGATGTGCCGGGTGAGGATCCGCGGCGTCCGGCCGCCCATCATCCGGCACGCCGCGACGTAGTCCCGGACCTTGAGGGCCAGGGTGTCGCCGCGGGTCAGCCGGGTCAGGCCGAACCAGCTGGTGAGCGCGATGGCCAGGATGAACACGGTCTTGGTGCGGCCGCGGGTGGCGGCCAGGTAGACCAGGGCGAACACGATCGGGATCGCCATGAGCGCGTCGACCGTCCGCATCATCAGCGCGTCGACCCAGCCCCCGGCGTAGCCGGCCACCGCGCCGTACAGGGTGCCGATCACCGAGGCCAGCAGGCCGGAGGTGACGCCCACCTCCAAGGTGACGCGGCCGGACCTCATCAGCTTGCCGAGTTCGTCCACGCCCTGCTGGTCGGTGCCCAGCGGACGCCCGGCGCCGGGGGGCCGGGTGAGCTCGCCCATCCGCACCTGGGAGGTGTCGCCGTGGTAGAACACCGGCCCGAGGTAGCAGAACACGATGTAGCAGGCCAGAACGCCGACCGCCGCCACGGCGAGCTTGTGCTCCAGGAACGCCGCCAGGCCGCGCCGGAACAGGGAGCGCGGCGGCCCGGGCGCCGGTTCGAGCAGGGCGCCGGCGGAGGAGCCGGGGTCGCCGGGTTCGGGGAAGGCGGGTGACAGCATCCTCATGTCAGCCTCACCCGCGGGTCCAGGGCGGCGTAGGAGACGTCGGCCAGCAGCGAGCCGGCGACCGTGGCCAGCGCGGTCAGCATGGTGGTGCCGAGCACGACCGCGAAGTCGTCCCGCTGCGCGGCCTGGACCGTCAGCCACCCCAGGCCCTGGATGTTGAAGACCTGCTCCACCAGCAGCGCGCCGCCCACCAGGCCGGGCAGCGAGAGCCCGATCAGGGTGGCCATCGGGAGCATCGCGTTGCGCAGCACATGCCGGTACAGCACCCGGCGCCCGCGCGCGCCCTTGGCGACCGCGGTGCGCACGTAGTCCTGGGTGAGTTCGTCCAGCATGGCGGAGCGCACATACCGGCTGTATCCGGCTAGCAGTCCGATGACCAGGGTGGCCACCGGCAGCACCAGCTGTTCGGGCTGGATGAGCGCGGAGTGGAAGGAGTCGATCTGGTTCGCGATCGGGACCCAGTGCAGCCGCACCTGGAAGACGTCGCGCAGCAGCGGGCCGACGAAGAACACCGGGACGGCGTAGCCGACGAACGACAGCGTGGTCAGGGTGTGGTCGGTGAGGCTGCCGGCCCGGGTGGCCTGGAGCACGCCGACCGGGACCGCCAGCAGGACGGTGATCAGCAGGGCGAGGGCGGCCAGGTACGCGGACTGCCCCAGCCGCTCCCCGATCAGGGCGCTGACGCTCTGGTGGTAGACCGGGCTGGTCCCCAGGTCGCCGTGCAGCAGCTTGGTGAGCCAGATCCCGTACTGCACGACCAGCGTGCGGTCCAGGCCGAGCTGGTGCTCCTCGCGCGCGATCAGCTCCGGGGTGGCGCGCGGGCCGAGCAGACCGCGCGCGACGCCGTCCGGCATCAGGTGCAGCAGCCAGAACGCGACGATCGAGACGATGAACAAGGTGGCGACCGCCTGCAGCAGGCGGCGGATGAGATAGGGGGTCATCGCGGCCCCCCGCCGGGGGCCGGGACCACGCGGGTGCGGCGCCTCATGACCGGGTGAAGTACCAGAACTCGGGTTCGAAGCCCTGGAAGGCGTCCTGGCCGGAATCGTGGAAGCCCCGGGCCACCGCCCACACCCAGACCGGGTTGCTCATCCAGATCAACGGCAGGGAGATGGAGGAGGAGTAGGCCTCGTAGTCGTACCAGGCCTGCGGGTCGTTGCTGGTGACCAGCTTGGCCACGGCGGCGTCGAACCCGGGGTCGGAGAAGCCGTAGATGTTCGAGCCGCCGCCGGTGGTCAGCAGCGAGTCCGGGACCGGCAGCAGCGAGGGCACCCAGCCGCCGTACAGGATGGCGTCCCATTCACAGCCGGCCGGCTTGTCGGGGGCGCAGGCGGTCAGCTCGCCGGCCAGCGTGTTCTGCGTCTTCTGCTTCAGGACGACGCTGACTCCGGCCTTGGCCGCGGCGTCCCGGTACGCCATCATCACGGTGTCCGTCGCCGGGCGCGCGGTCGGGTACTCCAAGGTGAACTCGGCCTTGTCGCCGGCCTTGACGCCCGCGCCGCACTGGTCGTCCGCGGTGCCGGCGGCCTTACAGGTCGCCGGAGTGGTGGACAGGTCCCAGCCGTGCGCCTTCATCAGCGCCCGCGCCTCGTCCGGATCGTATTTGGCCGCGGCGGCCCTGGCCGCCGGGGACAGCGGGTTGCCTTCCGGCGATCCGGGAACCAGACCGCTGGTCTGATACCCCCAGCCCTTGTACGGACCGTCGATGGCACCCTGCTGGTCCATCTCGTCCTGAAGCACCTTGGTGAAGTACGGCTGCCGGAACAGGGTGCCGTGCGCCTTGGAGGCGAAGTTCAGCTGGTAGAAGCCGACCGCGTCGAGCAGCGCGCCCTTCTCGACGGTGTAGCCGGCCTGCGCGAGCGGGTTGTCCTTCTGCGGGTCGTCCTTGTCGAACCGCGGTGTGCCGGCCGGCGTGTACACGCCCAGTTGCAGCGATTCGGGCTGGCCGGATCCGGTCTGAAGGTCCTGCCATTCGGCGTCGACGCTGTTGTAGGGCACGAACTCGACCGAGTCCAGGTGCGCCTTGTGCTCACCGCCGAACTGCGGGTTCTTGCTGATCGAGAAGCCGCCGGTGGCCGCGTTGAACGCGGCCAGCTGCCAGGGGCCGTCGACGATCTTCCACAACGGGTTGCTCGCGAAGGTCTTGACGTCCTTGCCCGCCGTCGACAGGTAGCGGTACACCGGCTCGCAGTCGGCCTTCAGCGTCGGGGAGTCCAGGGTGTCCGCGGAGCACTTGCCCTTGGTGCCCTTGTCGTCGGTGACGTCCCAGGCCAGCGGCATCGGCGTCACGGTCTGTAGAGCGTTGCCGACTATGTAGTCCTGGCTGTACGGCTGGTCGAAGGTGATGGCGATGCTGGAGTCGGTCACCTTGGTGGCGGTGATGTTGTCCGGCAGGTACTTCACGCCGACCTTCGTATTCGGCGGACTGTAATAGCCCAGGTTCGCCGACTCCGCCTTCATCATGTTCAGCCAGAACTGCACGTCCTGACCGGTGACCTGTTCCCCGTCGCTCCATTTCCAGGCGGCCTTCAGCGGGACGGTGACGGTCCGGCCGTCCGCGCTCCAGGACGGTTTGTCCGCCGGGCCCATGTCGTAGTCGACCGTGAGTTGGTCGTTCAGACCGACGAAGTACAGCGGGCGGTAGAAGAAGTACTGGAACTGCCCGACGTTCTGGGTGGTCAGCTGGTCGAGCGAGGTGAACGGGAAGATCGAGTTCGGACTCGACCCGGGCGGCCACTCCGCGACCCGCGCGGTGCCGCCCTCCCGAGGAGCAGGGCCCGAACTCGACGGCGCGGCGGCCGCGCTGGTCGAGGCGGTGATGGCGTTCGGCGTCGGCGCGCCGCCGGTCGGGCCGCCGGT
>JABFXP010000169.1 GCA_013361685.1 Catenulispora sp. | reverse complement strand
GTTGCTGGGTCGTGCTGATCGGATCGCGGGGGCGTTGTCGGCTGCTGGAGTGTCGGCTGCTGGGGATGCTGTGGTGGCGGTGTTGGTGGATCGTGGTGTGGATCTGCTGCCGTCGTTGTTGGGTGTGTGGCGGGCTGGGGCTGCGTATCTGCCGTTGGATGCGGGTACGCCGCCGGCGCGGATCGGTGCGGTGTTGGCCGATGCCGGAGTGCGTGCGGTGATAACACAGTCCACGCATGCCGCCTCCGTGGCCGACGTCTTCGACGGGCCGCTGGTAATCGTCGACGGCGACCTTCCCGAGACCACAGTGCCGATGGTGGCGCGTGATCCGGAGTCGCTGGCGTATGTGATCTACACGTCGGGTTCGACCGGCACGCCGAAGGGTGTGCAGGTGACTCATGCCGGTCTGGCCAATCATGTGCACGCGGCCCGCGACCTGTTCGCCACCGGACCGGGCGGCGCGCCGGTGTTCTCCTCGGTCGCCTTCGACCTGGTCATCCCGCAACTGTTCGTCCCGCTGACCCAAGGCCGCCCGGTGGCGTTGCTGCCAGCTGAGCGCGGCTTGGACGAGCTGGGCACATGGCTGACCGAAACCGGCCCCCACGCCTTCGTCAAACTCACCCCATCACACCTGCGCATCCTGACCACACAACTAACCCCCGAAACAGCAGCCGACCTCATCGGCGTCCTCATAGTCGCCGGCGAAGCCCTGCCCACCACCCTCGCAAAGCCCTGGCTCACCGCCTTCGGCACCGGCCGCGTCATCAACGAATACGGCCCGACCGAAGCCACCGTCGGCACCTGCATCAACCCACTGACCACCCCACCCACCACAGACATCGTCCCCATCGGACGATCCCTACCCGGCATGACAATGCGGGTACTCAACGAGGACATGCAACCGATGCCCGTCGGCGCCCCCGGCGAGCTCTACGTCGGGGGAGCAGGAGTCGCCCGCGGCTACCTGAACGCCCCCGGCCGCACCGCCCGGCGCTTCGTCCCCGACCCCTTCGGCCCCGCCGGATCGCGCCTCTACCGCACCGGCGACCAGGCCCGCTGGCTACCCGAAGGCACGGTGGAGTTCCTCGGCCGCCGCGACGGCCAGGTGAAGATCCGCGGCCACCGCATCGAGCTGGGCGAGATCGAGGCCGTGCTCGCCGGGCACCCCGCCGTGCGGGAGGCCGCGGCGGTCGTCCGCGACGGCGGATCCGGCCCGACCCTGGCCGCCTTCGTCGTCCCGGTCGCCGACCAGGAGCCGGACGGCGCGGACCTGCGGGCCTGGCTGGCCCGGCACCTTCCGGAACCCATGATCCCGCAGGTGTTCGTGCCGTCCCCCGCCTTGCCGCTGAACGCCAACGGCAAGACCGACCGCGCCGCGCTGGCCGACCTCGCCGGCGCCGCCGCCGACGTGCGCAGGCCGGCCCCGCCGGCCACGCCGACGGAGAAGACGCTGGCCCGGATCGTCGGAGAAGTGCTCGGCTCCGCGCTGGTCGGCGTCGAGCACACCTTCACCGAACTCGGCGCGCACTCCCTGCTGATCGTCCAAGTCGTCGCCGCCGTCCGCCGCGCCGGGCTGCCGCTGACCCTGACGCTGCTGTATCGCAACGACACCATCCGCAAACTCGCCGCCGCCCTGGACACTCTGGAGACCCCAGACACTCAGAGCCCGCAGGAGAACAAGCCCGGCGGCGCGCGCAAGACCGCCGCAGTCGCGCCGTCGCCGATGCCCGTCGCCGCCCCCGAACCCCGCGGCTTCGACGCCGAGGCGGTGGCCGCGACGATGCAGGCCCACCACGTTCCCGGGGTGCAGATCGCGCTCCTGCAGAACGGCGAGCTGATCGGCCTCCACTGCTTCGGCGCCACCACGGCCGACGGCAAACCGATCGACGACCGCACCCCCTTCCCGGCGGGCTCGGTCAGCAAGCACATCACGGCTCTGACCGCCTTGCGCCTGGTCGACACCGGAGTGCTCACCCTGGACGGCGACATCGCGGAGCACCTGGACGGCTGGCAGGTCCCGGGCGTCCCCGGCGCCCCGCTCACCGTCCGGCACCTGCTCTCCCACACCTCGGGACTGCGCCAGGTCGCCGGCGGACGCCACCCCCGCGGCACCCGGCCGCCGGAACTGGCCGAACTGGTCCACGCCAAGGCCGAGCGCGAGCTCGAACCGGGCGGCGGATTCCGCAAGGCCGGCGTCAACTTCTGGCTGCTCCAGCACGTCATGGAGAACGCCACGGGGGAGCGGTTCGACGACCTCGTCCGCACCCTGGTGCGCGAGCCGCTGGGCCTGTCCGACACCGGGTTCGACCCCGGGTTCCCCGAGACCCGGACGGTGGCGGTCGGCCACGACGACACCGGCACGCCGGTCCCCGGCGGCTGGGAGATCCGCGTGGACGCCGCCGCCGCGGGCCTGTGGACCACGGCGGCCGACCTGGCCGCGGTCGCCGGCGCGATCCGCCGGTCCCACCTGGGCCGGCCCCGGTCCCTGCTGACCCGCCAGAGCGCCGAGGCGATGCTCGCCGAGGCGGCGCCCGGCTCGTTCTTCGGCCTCGGCACCGTCGTGGACACCGTCGGCGGCCGCCACTGGTTCGGCCACGGCGGCGAACTCACCGGCCACCGCGCGATGACGATGTGCGAGGCCCACAGCGGCGACGGCTACGTCGTCCTGACCAACGGCGCGGGCGGCGACCAGCTCATCCGGCTGTTCACCGCCGCCGCCGACCTCCCCGGACCCCGCTGAGAGGGCGGCCCATCATGACCAGACACCTGATATCCCTCGAGGACATAGCCGACACCGACCTGCGGGACATCGTGCGCCGCGCCGGCGACCACGCCGCCGGCCGCACCCGCGGCGAGCAGCCGCTGCGCGACGCCATCGTCGGCGTCCACTTCCGCAAGACCTCCACCCGCACCCGGACCGCCTTCTCCGCCGGGGCCCTGCGCCTCGGCGGCCGGATCATCGCCTTCGGCCCCGACGACCTCCAGCTCAGCACCGGCGAGACCTCGCAGGACACCGGCGCCGTCTTCGCCCGCATGCTCGACCTGCTCGTCGCCCGGACCGCCGGCGACCCCGCCGAGCTGCGCGCCTGGTCAGCATGCGGCGGCATGTCGGTGGTCAACGCCATGACCTCCGACGAGCACCCCACCCAGGCCCTGGCCGACCTGGCCACCCTCACCGACCGCTTCGGCCGCGTCGAAGGACTGCGGGTGCTGTACGTGGGCGAGGGGAACAACACCGCCGCCGCGCTGACCCTGGCGCTCGCCCGGTATCCGGACACCCACCTGGAACTGCGCACGCCGTGGGGCTACGGCCTCCCGGCCGAGACCACCGAGAAGGCCGCCAAGCACGCCGCCCACAGCGGGGCCACCATCGTCGAACGCCACGACATGGACGACCTGCCGGCCGACGTCGACGTCGTCTACACCACCCGCTGGCAGACCACCGGCACCGAGAAGGTCGACCCGCTGTGGCGCGAGCGTTTCGAGCCGTTCCGCGTGACGCCGGACCTGTGGACCAAGAACCCTGACGCACTGTTCATGCACGACCTGCCGGCCCACCGCGGCGAGGAGGTCGACGCGGCGGTGCTGGACGGCCCCCGCAGCATCGCCTTCGACCAGGCGGCGTTCAAGATGTACAGCGCCATGGCAGTCCTCGAATGGTGCCTGACACCGGAGGCGGCACTGTGACGGCCTGGGCGGGAGCGCTGTGAGCGCGGTTCAGGACAGCGCGGCCCAGGACGTCCGCGAGGAGCCGATCCCCACCACCGATCCGACCCTCGCCACCGACCCG
>JABFXP010000052.1 GCA_013361685.1 Catenulispora sp. | reverse complement strand
CACCGCGTGGGGCGTGCTGCTGGCGGTCAGCGTCCCGACGGTGCTGGCCGCCGCGCTGGACACGCTGCTGACCGGCGGCGTGCACTGGATCTTCGGCCTGGTCTTCGTGGCCGCCTCGTTCCACGCCGCGACCCTGGTCCGACGCCGCGACCTGCTGGCCGGAGTGATCGTGCCGCCGCTGGCCTATTGCGCCGGGCTGCTGACCGGCGTGGAGTGCGGGGTGCTGGACGCCGGCCCCGGCGTCGTGGGCCACCTCGCCTCGCTCGGCGCCCTGCTCGCGCTGAAACCGCGGCCGCTGTTCCTGGGCACCGGCCTGGCCGCGGCCCTGATCGCGGCCCGCTGGGCCGGTACGCGGGCCGGGAGCCGGGGCGGGGCCGCCAAGCGGTAACGCGGAGCGGCGACGGCAGCCCATCGGCGCCGTGACGAAGCACGGAGGGCGTGGGAAGGCGGAGGAGGCCATGAACGGCGAGATCTGGTTCGAGATCGACTCCGGCGGACGGTTCCCGCTGGACGACTACGGCTGCCGCTTCCTGGCCGGCCTGCGCCGCGCGGCGCTGGACTGGGACCCGCTGGGCGTCATCGCGTTCGACTCCTGGGCGCTGGCCCTGACCGGGCCCTCGGTCCTGGCGCTGCTGACGGTGCCGGAGGCGGATCCGTTCGGCCTGCAACTGCGGCTGGCCGCCGGGGAGTTCGGCGGCTACTGGGGCGACGACTGCGCGATCTGGGACGCCTACGCGCCGGGCGCGCCGGGCTACATCAACGTGCGGGATCCGGCGGCGGCGCCGGAGGACATGGCGGGGCACGCCGCGGAGTGGGTCGAGACGCAGTTGTCCCGGCCGCTGGCGTTGGAGGAGCAGCGCAGTCCCGCGCTCGGGCGGCGGCACCGGACCTGGGTGTTCGGCGACACCGGGGAGCGGACGCCGTGCTGCCGGAGCTGCCGGAAGCCGCCGTTTCCGGGGGTGAAGCCGCGGCGGGGTGAGACTTTGTTGGCGCCGTTGCGTGGGGCGGAGTGAGGGGCGGCGGGGCGTAGGCGGTTCGGCAGAACCTTGTCGGCACCACCGTTCAGCCCCCGCCCGGCCGCGCGAGCCGCCCTAGCCGCCCTAGCCCGCGTTGTGCACGACCTCGCCGGCGTCCCGCATGTCCTTGCGCAGCTCCGGCGGCAGCGCGAACAGCAGCTTCTCCTCGGCCGACCGCACGATCTCCACGCTGCCGTACCCGCGCTCGGCCAGCCAGGCCAGCACGCCGTCGACCAGGTCCTCCGGCACCGAGGCGCCCGAGGTCAGGCCGACCGTGGTGACGCCGTCGAGCCAGTCCTCGCTGATCTCCGAGGCGAAGTCCACCAGGTGCGCGGCGCCGGCGCCGGACTCCAGCGCCACCTCGACGAGGCGCACCGAGTTGGAGGAGTTCTTGGAGCCGACCACGATCACCAGGTCCGACTCGGCGGCGATGCGCTTGACCGCGGTCTGCCGGTTCTGGGTGGCGTAGCAGATGTCGTCCGACGGCGGGTTCAGCAGCAGCGGGAACTTGGCCCGCAGCCGGTCCACGGTCTCGGTGGTCTCGTCCACCGACAGCGTGGTCTGCGACAGCCACGCCACCTTCGCCGGGTCCCGCACCTCGACGCCGTCCACCGCGTCGGGCCCGTCCACCAGGATGATGTTCTCCGGCGCCTCACCGGTGGTGCCGACGACCTCCTCGTGGCCCTCGTGGCCGATGAGCAGGATGTCGTAGTCCTGCTCGGCGAAGCGCACCGCTTCCTTGTGCACCTTGGTGACCAGCGGGCAGGTGGCGTCGATGGTCTTCAGGCCGCGCGCGGCGGCCTCGTCGTGCACGATCGGCGCGACGCCGTGCGCGGAGAACACCACGGTCGCGCCCTCGGGCACCTCGTCGGTCTCCTCGACGAAGACCGCGCCGCGGTTCTGCAGCGTCTGCACGACGTGCTTGTTGTGGACGATCTCCTTGCGGACGTACACCGGCGCACCGTAGAGCTCCAACGCCTTCTCCACGGTGACGACGGCGCGGTCCACTCCGGCGCAGTAGCCGCGGGGGGCGGCGAGCAGGACGCGGCGTGCTTCAGGTGCGGAGGCGTTCATGCTCTCCATGGTAGGCGGCGAGAGGCGCCACCCCGGTCCTAGATCGCCCTTCTCCACAACTTCGCCACGCGTTACCACCTTCCCGCAGGCGTGCCCGGAGCGTCCCCGGCGATGGCTAGGCTCCTCCCATGGCTATGCAATCCTCGGCCGAACAGCCGATCCCCGTCCGGCAGGTGTCCGAAGCGGTGGGCGGGTGGATCGCCAAGCTGGGGACGATCTGGGTCGAGGGGCAGCTCGCGCAGATCAACAAGCGGCCCGGTTCCCAGATGGTGTACTTGGTGCTGCGGGACCCTTCTGCGGACGTCTCCATGCAGGTCACTACTTTCCGGCGTGTCTTCGACGCTGTGGTGCCGCCTCTTACGGAGGGTGCGCGTGTCGTCGTCTACGGGAAGCCGGACTTCTACGTTCCGCGGTCCACGTTCTCTATCCGTGCCGAGGAGATCCGACAGGTAGGGCTCGGGGAGCTTCTCGCACGGCTGGAGATGCTTAAGGCAAAGCTTGGGGCGGAGGGCTTGTTCGCTCCGCAGCGGAAGAAGCCGCTCCCGTTCTTGCCGCGGTGTGTGGGGCTGATCACTGGCCGGGCTTCGGCAGCAGAGCGGGATGTTCTTGAGAATGCCCGGCGGCGGTGGCCCGGCGTGCAGTTCCGGGTGCTGAACACCGATGTGCAGGGCCCTAAGGCGGTTCCGCAGATTCTGCCGGCCTTGGCGCAGCTGGATGCCGATCCCGAGGTGGACGTCATCGTGATCGCGCGTGGCGGGGGTTCGGTGGAGGACCTGCTGCCGTTCTCTGACGAGGCGCTGATCAGGGCGGTCGCGGAGTGCGAGACGCCTGTCGTCTCCGCCATCGGGCACGAACCGGACTCGCCGATCCTGGACCTGGTCGCGGACTTCCGCGCTTCGACGCCGACCGACGCCGCCAAGCGGGTCGTGCCGGACGTCGCCGAGGAGATGGACCGGGTCGCCGAGCTGCGGCGCAACGCGTGGCGGTCGGTGGCGCGGATAGTGGAACGCGAGGCCATGGGGCTGGCGGCGTTCCGGCAGCGGCCGGTGCTGGCCGCTCCGTACTCGATGATCGACGGGCGGCGGAACGACCTGGAGGAGCTGACGCGGCGGGCCCGCGCCACGGTCGGGCACCGGCTGGACCGGGCCGCCGACGATCTGGGGCACACGCTGGCGCGGGTGCGGGCGCTGTCGCCGATGGCGACGCTGGAGCGCGGCTACTCGATCGTGTTGGGGCCGTCGGGACACGCGGTGCGAGCCGCCGAGGAGGTCAGCGAGGGGGATGCGCTGGACATCCGCCTCGCTTCCGGGCGGCTTGAAGCAGCCGTGTCAACGGTCGTTACGGAGCCCACCACGTAAGAGCGATGCCGCCGGGTTCCTTAAAGCCGAGTTCCCTATAGAGGGCGTCTCCGTATTCACTGGCGTGGAGTTCTACGCGTGGGATGCCCTGTGCGGTGTACCAGTCGAGAAGCGCGCGCATGACAAGACGCGAGTAGCCGCGACGCCTATAGCGATCGTCGGTGCAGACGCCGTAGACGTATCCGCAGAGGCCGGACGGGTTCTTGGAGTTGGGAAGCCGCTGATCCACCGCGCCGATGGCGCTGGCGGCGAGCCCCTCGCCGTCAGGCGCGTCGACGACGAAGAAGACGGTACCGGCGCCCTCGCCGGCCTCCAGCCAGGTGCGTACCAGCTTCAAAGCCGCGACATGGTTGGCCTCGTCGGGCGACGGCGGTTCGACGCCGAACACATCGCGCGCCATCTGGTGGCGCAGCCGCAATATCTCGTTCTCGTCGCCGGGCACCGCCCGGCGCGCACTCGCTTCAGCAGTCACAGCCGGAAACTATCCTTTCCCCATGGCGAACGAGACGACCAGCACACCGAGCGAGACGCCCGACCTGTCCGCGCTCGGCTACGAACAAGCCCGGGACGAGCTGATGGACGTCGTCCGCCGCCTGGAGACCGGCGGGCTGACGCTGGAGGAGTCGCTCGCGGCGTGGGAACGCGGCGAGGCGCTGGCGAAGCACTGCCAGGCGAAGCTGGACGGCGCGCGGGCGCGGCTGGACGCGGCGATCGGCGCGGGGAACGGGAACGGCGGCGACGAGGGCTGAGAACGGGCTGACGGGGGGCTTACGGCGGGCGCTTCCTACTTCAGGCCGCCCGCGAAGCTCGCCAGCTCCGGCACGCTCACCGTTCCGGAGACCACCACGCCGACCGGCCCGGCCGCCGCCGCGGCCGCGCTGCCGGTCGGTGCGGCGGTCCGCACCAGCGCGTGCCGCTTGCCGTCGCCGGAGACGTAGACCTGCCAGTCGTAGCCGCCGGCGGTCACCTTGGCGTCGGCGCCGGTCAGCGCGGTGGGGTCCGGCACCTGCGTGGCGATGACGGCGTTCACGCCCCGGCCGCCGCTGACCTGGTCCAGGCTCACGTACTGCTCGTCCTGGGTGAGGAAGCCCAGCTCCCAGCGGAGCTGCTCGCCGGGGGTGAAGTCGGCGTGGACCGAGGTGGCACGCCAGCCGGCCGGGAGGTTCGCCGGGGCGAGAGCCGTGAACGGCAGGTCGGGATCACGGCGCGCCTGGTCCAGGGAGACCTGGTAGTCGACGGTCTGGATCGCCTCCGTGGGCTTCTTGGTGTCGTGGGGGAACCACTTCACGATCGCCACGATCGGCAGGGAGATGACCGCCATCGAGAGGATCATGTCCCGGACGGTTTTCTTCAGCGGGGAGACGCGCGCCATAGGGATATCGTCGCATCCGTCCCGGTGGGGCCGGGCGCGGGGCCCCCTCGACGGTATCGGGGGCGCGGGGGTGTAGATACGATCTCTCTCGACAAACCTCGTGAACCGCGACTTCGCGGATTACCCTCCTCGAGGAGTTCTTCACTCATGAACGCCGCAGTCCCGCAGGCGAACGACCCCGCAGCATCCGACTTCCCCGAAGCCCCCGACCGCAACCTGGCCCTGGAGCTGGCCCGGGTCACCGAGGCGGCGGCGATGGCCGCCGGGCGGTGGGTCGGCAAGGGCGACAAGATCGCCGCCGACGGCGCCGCCGTCAACGCGATGCGCAAACTGATCAACACCGTGTCGATGCGCGGTGTGGTGGTGATCGGCGAAGGCGAGAAGGACCACGCGCCGATGCTGTTCAACGGCGAGGAGGTCGGCGACGGCTCCGGCCCGGAGTGCGACGTGGCCGTGGATCCGATCGACGGCACCACGCTGACCGGGAAGGGCATGCCGAACGCGCTGGCGGTGATCGCGGTCGCCGACCGGCACAGCATGTACGACCCCTCCGCCGTGTTCTACATGGAGAAGCTGGTCACCGGGCCGGAGGCCGCCGATGTGGTGGACATCACCGCGCCGGTGGCGGAGAACATCCGGGCGGTGGCGCGGGCCAAGCGGCGCGAGCCGGGCGACGTGACGGTGGTGGTGCTGGACCGGCCGCGGCACGAAGGGCTGGTCTCGGAGATCCGGGAGGCCGGGGCGCGGATCAAGTTCATCTCCGACGGCGACGTGGCCGGCGCCATCATGGCCACCCGGGCCGGGACCGGGGTGGACCTGCTGCTGGGCATCGGCGGCACCCCGGAGGGGATCATCGCGGCCTGCGCCATCAAGTGCCTGGGCGGCGTGATCCAGGGGCGGCTGTGGCCGAAGGACGAAGCCGAGCGGCGCAAGGCCCTCGATGCCGGGCACGACCTGGACCGGGTGCTGCTCACCGACGATCTGGTGTCCGGGGAGAACTGCTTCGTGGCGATCACCGGGGTCACCGACGGCGAGCTGGTGCGCGGTGTGCACTACACCGGCGGCGGCGCCACCACCCAGTCGCTGGTCATGCGGTCGAAGTCCGGCACGGTGCGGCGGATCGACTCCGAGCACCGGCTGGACAAGCTGCGGCAGTACAGCGCGGTCGCCTTCCACTGAGCCGGCGTTCGAGCCGGCGTTCGAGCCGCCGCTTCAGGCTGGCGAACCCTTAGAGCTCGAACATACCGACCCCTCCGTCGCCTCGTCCCGAGGCCGGGGCGAGGAGGGGAAAAGGAGGCTCACCCGTTCGACGCACCGCCGTCGGCGCCACCGCGTGAACCGTGGTGAGCTGAGGCGGTGAGCGACGACACGACCAGAGCCGGTTCCGGCGGCGGACGCCCCGCGGGCGCCGCCGTCGCCCGGCCGGCCGGGCAGCGCGGGCCGCGCAACGAAGTGGCCCTGGTGTTCGCCGGCGTGATGCTCGGCATGCTGCTGGCCGCGCTGGACCAGACCATCGTCTCCACCGCGCTGCCCACCATCGTCTCCGACCTCGGCGGCGCCAACCACATCTCCTGGGTGGTGACCTCGTACCTGCTGGCCTCCACGGCGCTCACCCCGCTGTGGGGCAAGCTGGGCGACCAGTTCGGCCGCAAGCGCGTCTTCCAGATCGCGATCATCATCTTCCTGGTCGGCTCGGCGCTGTGCGGCATGGCGCAGAACATGGGCGAGCTGATCGCCGCCCGCGGCCTGCAGGGCATCGGCGGCGGCGGCCTGATGGTCCTGTCCATGGCCCTGATCGCCGACGTGGTCCCGCCGCGCGACCGCGGCAAGTACCAGGGCGTGATCGGCGCGGTGTTCGGCGTGGCCAGCGTCATCGGGCCGCTGATCGGCGGGTTCTTCGTCGACCACCTGAACTGGCGCTGGGTGTTCTACGTCAACCTGCCGGTGGGCATCGTCGCGCTGGTGGTGGTGGCGATCGGCATGCGCACCCACACCGCGCACCGTAAACCGGTCATCGACTACCTGGGCACCTTCCTGATCGCCGCCGCGGCCAGTTCCCTGATCCTGGTCACCAGCTTCGGCGGGAGCACCTGGGCCTGGACCTCGTGGCAGGTCGTCCTGTGCGCGGCCCTGGCGGTGGCCCTGCTGATCGGCTGGTACTTCGCCGAGAAACACGCCAAGGAGCCGGTGCTGCCCCTGCACTTGTTCAAGAACTCGGTGTTCGCCATGTGCAGCACCATCGGCTTCGTCGTCGGGCTGTGCATGTTCGGCAGCCTGACCTTCTTGCCGCTGTACCAGCAGATCGTGCACGGTGCGTCGCCGACCGCCTCCGGCTTGCAGCTCCTGCCGCTGATGGCCGGCGTGCTGATCGCCTCGATCGGCTCGGGCCAGCTGATCAGCAAGACCGGCCGCTACAAGATCTTCCCGATCTGCGGCACGGCGGTGATGACGGTCGGCGCCTGGATGCTGTCCCGGATGACCGACACCTCCACCACGTTCTACAACGCGATGGCGATGCTGGTGTTCGGTCTCGGGCTGGGCCTGGTGATGCAGGTGCTGATCGTCGCGGTGCAGAACAACGTGGACTACGAGGAGCTGGGCACCGCCACCAGTGCGGTGACCTTCTTCCGCTCGATCGGCGGCGCGTTCGGGGCCTCCCTGTTCGGCACCATCTTCACCAACAAGCTGACGGCCGAGCTGAAGGACGCCGTGGCCGCCGGGAGGATCAGCCCGACCTTCCCGTTTCAGAAGGCGACCGAGGATCCGCAGCTCATCAAGCGGTATCCGAAGGACGTCGCGCAGCCGTTTCTGCACACCTACGCGCACGCGCTGCACTACGTGTTCGTCTATGCGATCCCGTTGTGCGCGCTGGCGTTCCTGCTCTCGCTGTTCCTGCGCGAGGTCCCGCTGCGCACCACGACCCGCGGCACCGGCGCGGCCGAGGCGGCGACCGGCCCGACGCAGCGCTCGTCGATCGACGAGCTGGAGCGCGCCCTGACGATGCTGTCGAGCCGGCAGAACGTGAAGGAGCGCTACGCGCAGACCATCGCCAAGTCCGGGATCGACATCACCGTCCCGGAGGCCTACGGCCTGTTCCGGCTCAAGCAGTTCGGCCCCACTCCGGTCCAGGAGATCCCCGACCGGCTGAAGCTGCCGATGACGGAGATCCAGCCGCACCTGGACGCCCTGGTCACCTCCGGGCGCGCGGCGCTGGAGGGGCGGCCGCCGCACCAGACGCTGGTGATGACGGAGGCCGGGGAGGCCGCGGTGGACGCGTTGAGCGCGGCTCGCCGAGCGATCCTGACGAACCAGCTCGACGGGTGGTCTCCGGAGCAGCACGCGGAGTTGCTGGCGATGCTGCGGCAGCTCGCGGAATCGTCCTTGGGGCAGGAGGACAAGAAGTTGTGGGCCGAGGCCGCCGACGCCGAAGCCGGGACCGGATCGGCGATGGGGTTGTAGACGCCCCGCCCGCGGGCGGAACGCGATGAGCGGTCCGGCCGCATCGGCCGGACCGCTCCCATCAGCACGCGGGGATCAGAGGCTCTTGAACACCGAGTCCGACACCGCCGCGGTCCCGCCGAAGACCACGCCGAGCTCCACGGAACCGCCGTTGTTGGCTTCCGTCTGCAAGAACTCGCGGGTCGCACCCGGCAGCGACGGCAAGGCCGGGTTGGCGAGCAGCAGCGGACCGTCCAGCGTCCCCATCGCGGCGCCGCCGGACAGCGCGTCGGCCCACTTCTCGCCGGTGGCCAGCCCGTAGACGTGCGGCGTGCCGGTGGAGCCGAAGAACTGGCGGGCGACCATGGCCGCGGTGGCGTAGCGGTCGGAGCCGACCAGGCTGTCCAGCTTCAGGTTGCCGGCCGGGACGGTGCTGCCCAGCGTCTTGGCCGCCTTGTTCGCCATGCCGCCGACCGGGTAGACGTTGGCGCCCGCCGGGGTGCCGGCCCAGGTCTTCAGGAACGAGGCGGTCGCGGCGGGCATCTGCGCGTCGTTGGTCAGCACCAGGACGGTGTCCGGCGTGGCGCCGGCGGCGGTGCCGGCGGCCAGCGCGTCGGGGAAGTTCTGCGCGGTCGCGAGCAGGACGCGCTGGACGGCCGGCTTGGCACCGGAGTCGCGCATGTCCGCGGCCATCAGACCGGCGATCGCGGTGGAGGTGCTGTAGCGGTCGGCACCGGCCTCCCGCTGGGTCTTGAAGCCGAGCCTCTGCACCGCCGTCTCCACGCCCGGAGCCAGCGCCTTCTCGCCGCCGAGCAGGTACACCGTGGCGCCGGGGGCCAGGGTGCGCTTCAGCTCCGCGGCGGTGGCCGGGTCCAGAGCCGTGGTGCCGGTCAGCAGCAGGGGGCCGCCGAGGTGGGCGGCCAGCGCGGACCCGCCGAGGGCGTCGGCGAACTGGTCGGAGCGGCTCAGGACGGCGGTCTTGGCCAGGGGCCGCTTGTCGCCGGACGCGTAGTAGTCCAGCGGGTTGCCCGTGGTGTTCGGCCACAGCTTCTGCGAGACCGCCACGGCGGTGGCGATGCGGTCGTTGCCGGCGTAGCGGACCGCGTGCTGGGTCGTCGTGTCGACGGCCACGTGGGTCGTCGGGGCCAGGTCCACCTGGTCCTCGTCGACGGTCAGCGTCGTGGAGCCGAAGGTGCGGGGGACCTCGGCCATGTACTGGTGGATCCGCTGGTGCTTGGCCCACAACGCGGGGTCCAGGTACGCGTCGTTGGTGGTGGCGTTGAAGTTCGCCTGGTCCCCGGTGTAGCCGGCGATGCCGACGGCGGCGAGCTGGGTGCGCAGCGCCGGGTCGGCGGCCGCGTCGCCGATGGCGCTGTGGCCGGTCTTGTGGTCGCTGGAGGTGCCGTACAGGCCGACCTTGAACTTCGTGCCGTTCGCCGTGTTGCTCTGCGCCACGGCGGCGGCGAAGCTCTTGAGGTAGGTGTTGACGGCGGCGGCGGTCGCGTCCTCGTGGTACGGCTCCAGGTCCACGAAGATCGTCGCGTCGGCGCCGAAGGTCAGGGCCTGCATCTGCTTCACCGCGTCGGCGGCGTCGGCGGCGCCCAGCGCGGCCGGGTCGGCTCCCGGCGCGATCAGGTCCGGGCCCTGCTTGCCGGCGTAGAGCGCCCACATCGCCCAGCCCGCGGCGGCCTGGTGCTGCACCCATTCGGCGGTGTAGCCGCCGGAGGGCGAATCAGGGGTCTTGCACAGGTAGCCGGATCCGCCGATGTAGACACCCACGCCCCGGTATGGCGAATGCGCGTACCAGTCGTCCATCTGCGCGTCGCTGGGCGCGTTGCAGACGTCGAAGCCCTTGCCGCTGAAAGCGGTGTTCGGGGTGACGGCGGCGTGGGCGCTGGTCGCTCCGATTCCGGCCAGTCCCAGCGAGCCCAGCGAGGACGCGGCGACGGCGGTGGCGGCCAAGCGGATGCGGTTCATGACAATTCCCTCCCGTAAAGGTCTCGCTCAACCTAGACGCCGGGGAGAGAGATCCGGGTTACAAGCATCGAGAATCGTAGAAATCTGGTCTGTTTTGACTAGACGCCCGCCGATCAGCTCGGCGAGACCGGCACCCGGAGGGTGAAGCGACAGCCGCCGTCGACGTTGGCGACGCTGACGGTGCCGGAGTGCGCCTCGGCGATGCCGCGGACGATGGCCAGACCCAGACCGGCGCCGGGGCCGGGGGCGGCGAGGGTGAGCGTCTCGGCCGCGGCGGCGGTGCCGACGGCGGCATCGGCAGCCGGCGGAGTTCGGGCGGCGGTGCCACGCCAGGCGACGTCGAAGACATAGGGCAGATCGGTTTCCGGGATGCCACCGCAGGTGTCGGTCACCGTGAAGACCGCCTGGGGCTTCGAAGCGGCGTCGCCGTTCTGGCCCGGATCGGGGACGATGGCGGCTTCGATCCGCACCGTGCCGGGGTGGGAGGAGTACCGGATCGCGTTCACCACCAGATTGGCCAGGGCCCGGGACAGCTGCCTGATGTCGCCCTGGATCGTCGGCGCCGACGCGGGATCGGCGGTGCGCACCACGGCGGACAGCTCGACGCCGCCGGCCCGGGCCAGCGGGCGCGCCTCGGCCAGGACGCCGTCGACGAGGTCGGCCAGCGGCACCGGCTCGACCGTGAGCCGCAGCGTGCCGGCGTGGATCCGCGAGAGCTCGAAGAGGTCGTCCACCATGCCGGAGAGCCGGTCGGTGGCCTGCCGCATCTGCGTGTAGTACCGGCCCGGGTCGGGCGCGACACCGTCTTCGAGCGCCTCGGCCATCGCCCGCAGCCCGGCGAGCGGGGTGCGCAGGTCGTGGGAGACCCAGGACACCAGATCGCGGCGGGACTGCTCCAGGGCGCGTTCGCGCGCCCGGGACTCGGTGAGCTTGGCGCGGGTGCTCTGGAGGTCGTCGGCCAGCCGGGCGAGTTCGGCGGTCGCCAGGTTCTGGGTCTGCGGGGTCTGGGTCTCCTCCCCCAGCGACCGCAGCTCCGCGCGCAGGGTGCGGCTGTCCCGCGCCAGGCTGCGCCCGAGCAGGAACACCAGCAACAAGGTCACCGCGGCCCCGGAGAGCGACACGATGAGCGAGACGGCGGCGTCGTGCGAGGACAGGAACATCGCGCGGGAGGCGATCGTGATGCCGGCCACGACGGCCAGGGCCCCGGTGGCGGTCGAGGCGAACAGCGCGGCCTGCACCGAGCGGCCCCGCAGGGCTCGTAGCGCGGACCAGCCGAGCAGCGAGGCGCCGGCCGCGGCGCCGGCGCCCATGGCGATGGTGACCAGCTGGTCACGCATCGGCGGACTCCGGGACGCTCGCGGGCTCCGGCGCCTCGAACCGGTAGCCGACGCCCCAGACGGTCGCCAGGTAGGTCGGGGAGGCCGGGTCCGGCTCGATCTTCTCGCGCAGGCGGCGGACATGGACGGTGACGGTCGACTGGTCGCCGAAGGTCCAGCCCCACACGTTGCGCATCAGCTCGGAGCGGGTGAAGGCCTGGTTGGGGTTGGCCATGAGGAAGGCCAGGAGGTCGAACTCGCGGCCGGTGAGCGCGAGGGGTTCGCCGTCCAGGGTGGCCTTGTGCGCGACGAGGTCGACGCGCAGGGGCCCCACGGTGAGACTGTCGATCGCCTGCGGGGTGGGGACGGGGACTGTGCCGGCACCGTTCTGCGCGCCGTCCGGCTTGGCAGCAGCGTCAGCCGCCTCAGCCTTCGCCGTCGTCGCCGCCGTCTCCGTCATCTCCCTGGTGGCGGTCCGCCGCAGCACGCTCGCGGCCCGCAGCACCAGCTCCCGCGGACTGAACGGCTTGGTGACGTAGTCGTCGGCGCCGACCTGGAGGCCGAGGATCCGGTCGTCCTCGTCGCCGAGCGCGGTCAGCATGATGACCGGGACTTCGCCGAGGGACTTCACCCGACGGTGGACCTCATAGCCGTCGAAGCCGGGCAGCATCAGGTCCAGGATCATCAGATCCGGCAGCCGCTCGGCGGCCGCGGCCACGGCGGCCGGGCCGTCGGCCGCGCGCCGGACGCTGTAGCCGGCCCGCGTGAGGTAGGCGGCGACGACCTCGGCCACGGTGGCGTCGTCGTCGACGACCAGGATGTCGCGGGTCATCAGGCGTCACCTTCTCTTGCGGGTACTTGGGCGCTTACCCGGAACAGTCTGCCCCGCCGTCTACAGTTCCGGCTGTGACCTCCGCCGACCGAGCGCCCGGCTACTCCGGCACCCCGCTGCCCAAGAAACTCGGCATCAAGGCCGGGCACCGCGTGCTCTTCCATGACGCGCCCGCAGGCTTCGACCCGCAGCCGCTGCCCGACGAGGTCACGGTGGACCGACAGGCCGGTGATCATGAGTATGACGTGATTCTGGCGTTCGTTCCAGATCGCGCGGCCTTAGCGGAGTCTTACGAGACGCTGCCCGCCAGGCTGGTCAAGAACGGCGCGCTGTGGATCTGCTGGCCGAAGAAGGCGTCGAAGATCGCGACCGACGTCAGTGAGGCCGTGGTCCGCGACGAGGCGCTGGCGCTGCCGATCGGGCTGGTCGACGTGAAGATCGCGGCGATCGACGCGACGTGGTCGGGACTGAAACTGGTCTATCGGCTCACACATCGCTAAAGCCGGCAACAAACGGCGGATAAGCGAACAGAACATGGCAGGGCGAAGCCCCGGCGCCAGTCCGGCGCCGGGGCTTCGCCTCCCCGCTTGCGAGTACCGCTCTCCGGCGATCAGCCCTCGGAGTGCGAGTCGTACTCGGTGTGCTCGTCCTGCTCGAAGTGCGTGTCGGTCTCGGAGCCGTGCGGGCCGTTCTCGGTGTGCGTGTCGATCTCGGTGTGCTCGTCGTGCTCGTAGTGGACGTCGTCCTCGTGCTCGTGGCCGTGGTGGCTGTCCTCGTGGTGCTCGTCCGACTCGGTGTGGCTGTCGTGCTCGTAGTGCGAGTCGTCCTCGTGCTCGTGGCCGTGGTGGCTGTCCTCGTGGTGCTGGTCGGACTCGGTGTGGCTGTCGTGCTCGTAGTGCGAGTCGTCCTCGTGGTGGTCGTGGCCGTGGTGCTCGTGGTGGTCGTGGTGCAGCGCGTGGTGGGCGCCGCCGAAGCCGGTCTTCGACAGGCGGGTGCCCAGCCGGCTCGGCGCGGCGGTGCCGGCCTCGACGCGGACGGCGCGCAGCCGGCCGGCCTCGTCGGCGCTCAGGCCGTTGGTGGCGGCGAACCCGTCGGGGTCGGCCATCACGGACTGCGCGAACTCGGTGTCGATCGCCATGCGGGCGACGATCTCGCGGTACTTGGCCTCAGACATAGCTGCGGCCCCCCTTCTTCTCCCCCTAGGCGCCGGATCGTCCCCGGGCGCTCTCGTTTGTGGTCTCATCACTATTGAGCCCCAGGATTCCTTTGGCGGGATCCGGTCTTTCCCTAGTGCTTCCCGCCAGTAGGCTGATTCGCATGCGGCAGCCCGTGCAGAACCTCTTAGAGCTCGCGCGGAACGGCCGGGGCGGCGCCCTGCTGGTGGGCGGTGCGACCCCGGCCGAGCTGGCCGCCGTCGGGGGACCGGGGTTCCCCGCCGACGGCTTCCAGGTGGTGCGCGCCGCCGGGTTCCCGGCGGAGGCGGCACTGGCCTTCGCCGGCCTGGCCGACCTG
>JABFXP010000801.1 GCA_013361685.1 Catenulispora sp. | reverse complement strand
CGCGCCGCTTCCAGCTCGGGCCGGACGGTGGCCGGCGCGTCGCTGAAGTACCAGGTGTTCAGGGCCTGGAACGCCGTCGGCACCCGGGGATCGTCCGCGGTTTGGACGCCGAGCCCCCGCAGATAGCGGTCGATTCCCCGAGCCGCCCGGGCCCCCTGGCCGATCGAATGGGTCGCGGTCCGCTCTGCGCCGATCGCGTCCCCGCCCGCGAACACCCCGGCCCGTCCGGTCGCGAACCCGGCGTCGACGCCGATCGCGCCGTTCACCAGGTCCACGCCCTCGGCACCGGCCAGCCAGCCCAACTCCGCGTCCTGGCCCACGGCCAGCACGACCGTGTCGGCGGCGAGCGTCTCGTACTCTCCCGTGGGCTGGGGGAAGCCGGTCTCGTCGAGCTCCATCCGCTCGACGGTGATCGAGCCCTGATCGGCCTGCGCGATGGTCGACAGCCAGCGGACCGTGATGCCCTCGGCCAGCGCCTCCTCGACTTCGGCGTCGTGCGCCGGCATCCGGTCCCGGGTCCGCCGGTAGACGATGACCGCGTCGGAGGCGCCCAGGCGGCGGGCGGTGCGCGCGGCGTCCACCGCGGTGTTGCCGCCGCCGTAGACCGCGACGTGGCGGCCCAGCGTGACCGGCCAGTGGTCCTCCACCGCGGCCAGCAGCGACAGCGCGTCGAGCACGCGGGCGCTGTCGCCGGCCGGGACGTAGGCCCGCTTGCCGTTCTGGGCGCCGACGCCCAGGAACGCCGCGTCGAAACCGCCCTCGGCCATGGCCGCGGGCAGATCGTCCACGCCCGATCCGGTGACGAACCGGACCCCCATGGCGGCGATGCGCGCGATCTCGGCGTCCAGGACCTCGCGCGGCAGGCGGTACCGCGGGATGCCGTAACGCATCATCCCGCCGAGTTTGTCGGCCGCCTCCCGGACCGTGACGTCGTGGCCGAGCAGCGCGAGCTGGTAGGCCGCCGACAGTCCCGCCGGGCCGGAGCCGACCACCAGGACCCGGCGGCCCGTCGGCGCGGCGGTGACCGGGATGTCCCAGCCCTGCCGGATCGCCTCGTCGCCGAGGAACCGCTCCACGGAGTTGATGCCGACACTGCTGTCGAGCTGCCCGCGGTTGCACGCGGTCTCGCACGGGTGGTAACAGATCCGGCCCATCACCGCCGGCAGCGGGTTGTCCCGGACCAGCCGCCGCCACGCGGCCTCGTACGAGCCGTCCTCAGCGGTGTAAAGCCAGTCGCGCACGGCCTCGCCGGCCGGGCAGGAAGCTTGGCAGGGCGGCAGGCCGTCCTGGTAGACGGGGCGCTCGACACGCCAGGCGCCCGTGTGGTTCGACCGGCTGCTGCCCGGGCCCAGGGTGATCGCGAAGGGAAGGGTCACGACTGCTGCCCTCCTTGCTCTGCGGACGCGGTGAGCAGTCCGTATCGGCGGATGTTGCGGTCGGCGCCTTCCTGGATCCGGGCGACGATGTCCGGATGTCCGGAGGCGCCGAACAGGTGCGCGTAGCGCGACTGCGCTTGCAGGTAGTCCTCCACCGGCACCTGCCGGCGGATCGGCGTCACCGCCGTGACCACGCCGTCCTCGGCCTCCAGCAGGGGGAAGAGCCCTGATTCGGTGGCCAGCCGCGCCAGGCGGATCGCCTGCGAGGAGGCCGCGCCCCAGCCCAGCGGACACGGCACCAGCACATGCAGATACCGGGCGCCGTGGAACCCCATCGCGCGCTCGACTTTCGCCTCCAGATCGCGCAGATCGGCGACGGTGGCGGTGGCGACGTAGGGCACGCGGTGCGCCATGGCGATCGCCGGCACGTCCTTGCCCTGCCCGAAGGTGTTGCCGGGGTACGGCCCGGCCACCGGGGTGGTGGCCGTGCGCGCCGCGGGCGGTGTCGCGCCGGAGCGCTGCACGCCGGTGTTCATGTAGGCCTGGTTGTCGTAGCAGACGAACAGCACGTCGTCGTCGCGTTCGAACATGCCCGACAGCGCGCCCAGCCCGATGTCGACGGTGCCGCCGTCCCCGGCCTGGGCGACCACCCGCAGGTCGGTCCGGCCCTGGGCCTTGAGCGCGGCGGCGACGCCGGAGGCCACCGCCGGGGCGTTGCCGAACAGCGAGTGCAGCCACGGCACCCGCCACGCGCTCTCCGGGAACGGCGTGGACACGACCTCCAGGCAGCCGGTGGCGTTGACGGCGATCATCCGGCCGCCGGTCACGCGCATGACCGTGTCCAGCACGTAGCGCGCGCCCAGCACCTCGCCGCACCCCTGGCAGGCGCGGTGACCGGAGATCAGGGTGTCGGCCCGCTGCGGGTCGGCCTGCCCGGCGCGCAGCTCCGGCGGCAGCAGCCGGTTGCCGACCGCGAACGATCCGACCTGGTAGAACTTCACCTTCTCGGCGCTCATGGCGAGGACTCCCGCTCTTTCAGATGGCCGAGGACCTCCTCGGCGGTCGAGCCGGCGGCCCGGGCCAGCAGATCGCGGTCCAGGCTGAGGAAGGAGAACGGCTCCAGGCACCCGGCGTCGGCGTCGGCGACGACGGCGTGCAGGGCCCGTTCGGTGACGGGCCGCCCGCCGAGCCCGGCCACGACGGTGTGGCAGCGGATCGCCGGGCCCGGCCCGGCGGCGAGCGCCGCGGCCAGTTCCGGGGCGACGACGCCGCCCGCGCCGAGGGAGAAGGCGCGCTCGATCACCACCACCCGCTCGGCGCCGGCGAGCAGGTCGCGGAGCCGTTCGGCGGGGAAGGGCCGCAAACAGGTCAGTTCCAGCGCCCCGACCGCCAGGCCCTGAGCCCGGGCCCGGTCGATGACGTCTTCCAGGGTGCCGAGCACCGAGCCCATGGCCAGGAACACGGTCCGGGCGCCGTCCAGCCGGTAGCCGCGCGCCACGTCCTCGGGCCGGCGGCCGACGAGGGAGCCGTATTCCGCGGCCAGCGCCGGGAACCGGTCCAGCGCCCGCAGCATCCGCTGATGGCCGAGCACCCGGACCTCGGTGAACGCCTCCGGGCCGACCATGGCCCCGATCGACAGCGGATCGGCGGGGTCCAGGACCTGGCGGGGCGTGAACGGCGGCAGGAACCGGTCGAGGAGGTCCTGCTCCGGCACCGAGATCCGCTCGACGGCGTGGGTGAGGACGAACCCGTCCACGCACACCATCACCGGCAGCGACAGCTCCTCGGCGAGCCGGAACGCGATCGGGTGCAGATCGGCCGCGGCCTGGTTGTCCCGGGCGTAGAGCTGGATCCATCCGGAGTCGCGCTGGGACAGCGAGTCGCTCTGGTCGTTCCAGATGTTGATCGGCGCCCCGATCGCGCGGTTGGCGACGGTCATGACGATCGGCAGCCCGAGGCCGGCGGCGTTGTACAACGCCTCGACCATGAACAGCAGGCCCTGGCTGGACGTCGCGGTGTAGGTGCGCGAGCCGGCGGCGGAGGCGCCGATGCACAGCGACATGGCCCCGAACTCGGACTCGACGTTCACGTACTCGCAGCCGGCCAGCTCGCCGGTGCGTACCAGGGTGCTGATGGCCTCGACGATGTGGGTCTGGGGCGAGATCGGGTAGGCGGGCACCACCTGCGGGCGGCACCGGGCGACCGTCTCGGCCACCGCCCGCGAGCCTTCGATCGCCCGGCCGGCGGGTGCGGACGTTGTGCGCTCAGACATCGGGTGCCTCCCGTCGTCCCCGCTGTGCGGTGCGTGCGCCGGCGCCGGCGGCGTCGCGCAGGGCCAGTTCGTAGACGTCGGCGGCGGCGAGCGCGTTGGCCTCGGCGACGGCCGGGGCGAAGCGCTCGGCCAGCGCGGTGCGCAGCGCCGCCAGCGTGACCGC
>JABFXP010000623.1 GCA_013361685.1 Catenulispora sp. | reverse complement strand
TGATCTGCCCGCCGACGTGGTCGCTGACCGCCTTCGGGCCGCCGAACACGTCCACGTACGCGACGCCGTCCTGGTGCGCCAGGCCGTTGAACCACTCGCCGATCGACTCCGGCAGGCTGGACGGGTCGGTCAGCAGCAGCGGCTGCTGCAGGTTCGCCACGAACGCGCCGCCGGCCAGGGCGTCGGCGAAGTTGGTGCCGCTGGCCACGCCGATCAGGTAGCCGCGCGGGAACTGCTCCATGACCTTCGAGGAGGTCTCCCAGCGGTCCGAGCCGGCCAGGTCGTTGTGGCACTTGGTGCCGGCCAGCGCGTCCACGGCCTTGACCGCCGCGCCGCCGACGGCGGTGACCGCCTGGCAGTCCGCGGTGCCCAGCTTGCTCTTCACGAACGCCGCGGTGGCCGGGTCGTAGAAGCCGGCGCCGTCGGTGAGGACGATCGCGGCCGGGTGCGGGTCCTGGCCGGCCTCCTCGGTGGCGCGCGGACCGGCGGCCAGCGGGCCGGCCGACAGCGCGTCCGGGAACAGCCGGCCGGTGGCCACGACCACGGTCTTGGGGCTGTCCATGCCCTGCTTGTCGGTGGCGATCTGCAGGGCGGTGTCGAAGCGGTCGTGGCCGGCGAACCGCTTGACCTTGTAGCCCTCCTTGATCAGCTGCGCGTCCACCGAGGCCGGCACCGCGGCGAACCCGCCGAGGATGTAGACCGTGTTGCCCTTGGGGACGATGCGGTTGATCTCGTCGTTCGCCGGTCCGTACAGTCCGGCGTTCGGGTCGGTCAGCAGCAGCGGGCCCTGACGGTAGGCGGCCAGCGGCACGCCGGCCAGCGCGTCGGGGAAGTTCATCGAGGTCGCGATGACCGCGGTCTTCGCCTGGCCCCAGGAGTTGTTGGGGTCGGTGTTCAGCCACTGCTTCTTCGACACCTGCACCGCGGTGTCCAGGCGGGTCGCGCCGGAGATCCGGCCCACCTCCGCCTTGCCGGCCGCGCCCTCGGCCAGGAAGTGCGCGCTCTCGATGGCCGGGCTCCAGCCGGGCCACTGCATCGTCAGGGTGATGCGATAGTCGCCTGGCTTCTGGTACAGGTGCGTGACCGTGTTGTTGTTCGTCAGGTTCACGTGCTGGCCGTCGCCGAAGTCCAGGACCGCCTTGCAGCCGTGGGCCGCGTCGATGGTGTTCCCGGCCAGGCCGATGCTGATGTTCGCCGGCGCGACCGCGCCCAGCGGCTGTACGTCGAGGCTGGCCTGGGTCTCCTGGTTCGTGCTGCTGCACGGCCCGGCGATCCCCGAGGCGTGCGCCGGCGCCGAGGCCAGCGCCCCCGCGGTGACGCCCGAGACCAGCGCGACGGCAGTGAGCAAGGAAGGTGTTCTGCGTCTCATCCTAAAAGCCCCCGATGTCTATGACATCCAGTCATTGGAAGACTGCTGACGGCTTGGCACACTAACGCTTGATCAGCGATTTGTCGCAATGAACTGAGACCCGAACAGTCAATACGTAGACGGAATCGCACAATCGAATGAGGCCTGGACCGTATAACGTACGGTGTCGCAGGGGTCATATTCACACGGGGGTTCGACGGGGGTCGTCATCGACCGGAACTCCTTCCGGCTCCGGCCGCCCGCCCGGCCGCCACCTGCAACCTCGCAGCCCGTTCGCCACTCTTTAGCGACTGTCACCACTGACGGCATCAGCAGGGAAGGGCGGGGCCGGTGATCGGCAGACTCACTCCGGAGGAGCTGGCGGACTTCACCGAGTTCGCCAGGGTCCGGCAGCGACATCTGATGCGGACCGCTTTCCTGCTGTGCGGTGAGAAGCAGGCCGCGCAGGACCTCACGCAGACGGCGCTGCTCAACCTGTGCCGCGCCTGGCACCGGGTACGGAACGCCGACGAGGTCGACTCCTACGCGCACCGCGTGCTGATCAACGCCTACCTGGCCGCGCGGCGCAAAGCCGCCCGGGAGCGCAAGGCCTTGTGGAGCAAGGCTTTGGAGTCCCGGCCGGACCGCGCGGTGGCCCATCCGGACTTCAGCTCCGAGCTGCGGCTGCCGCTGCTCGCCGCCCTGGACCGGCTGCCGCCCAAGGCGCGGGCGGTGGTGGTGCTGCGGTACTGGGAGGACCTGAGCGTGGAGGCGACGGCCGCCGTGCTCGGGTGCTCCACCGGGAACGTCAAGAGCCAGTCGTCGCGGGCCCTGGCCAGGCTGCGCGCACTGCTCGGCGACGGTTTCGAAACCATCGAATCCGAGCCCATGGAGAGCAAGAATGGACACTGAGCACTCCGAGAACGAGAGGATGCGCCGACTGCTCGGCAGCGCGCTGGACGACGTCGAGTTCGAGGCCGATGTGGTCCCCGCGGTCCTGTCGGGGTACGACCGCACGGTGCGGACGCGCCGCTACCGCGCGGCCGGAGCGGCGCTGGCGGTGCTGGCGGTGGCCTCGGGGGCGGCTGCGCTGGCGCCGGGGTCGCACCGGGCCGCAGTGAGCCCGGGACAGAACCCGACGACCACTGGGAGCCGGGCTGGCGTAGTCCCGCCGAGCGCGACCGACCCGGCCGGCTGCGGGCATCCGACCTGGAACCAGCTGTACCGGAACGGCACCGACGCCCCGAACGGCACCCTGTCCGCCGACCCGGCCGCGGACCGGGCCAACTGCCGGGCGCTGGTCACGGCGCTGGCCGCCGTCTTCCCGGAGCTGAGGGTCATGCCACGGTTCCTGCTACAGCCGAACGCCGGGGAGCGCGATCGCCTCGCCGATCATCCCGAAGACCCCGCGAACGTCTTCGTCCCCGACACCTACACACTCTTCATCGGGACCGACAACGGAACTTTGGATTTCGGCTACGGGGACCCGTCGACGATCGCCGCCAACGGTTATGCCACCGAGTGCGCGAACGCACATATGGCGCACGCGCGCTGCACGCCGCTCAGTGGCGCGCACGGCTGGCACGGCGCGCTCTACGCGGGAACCACCACCGAGGTCGCCGGGGCGAACCGGGTCGCGGACCTGACCGACGGTCGCGGCCACACCGTCCTGTTCTCGGTCGGCGGCGTCCCCCTGCCCGCCGCTCCGGGCGCGCCGCCGATCACGCCCGCTGGAGCCGACGCGCAGTGGGCGACGCTGTTCACCTCACCCGCCCTGGGTGCCTACCTGGACGGCTTCGTGGACTACCAGGCGAAACTGCCGCCCGACCCCGCCGCCGAGCGTTCTCCCGGCGCGAGCCGACCCGGCTGAACAGCCCCCGTCACGATCCCTCTGGCCCCGAAGGCGACGGCCGCCAACCCAATCCAAGTGGGTTGGCGGCCGCCGTTCGTATTGTGCCGCACAGGCTCAGCCCGCGACCGGCTCCAGCTTCTCCCGGCCGCCGAGGTAGGGCCGCAGCTGCGCCGGCACCGTCACCGAGCCGTCGGCGTTCTGGTGGTTCTCCAGGATCGCCACGATCATCCGGGTCATGGCGCACAGCGTGCCGTTCAGGGTGGCCAGCGGCTTCACCCCGTCGGCGCCGCGCATCCGGATCTGCAGCCGCCGGGCCTGGAACTCGGTGCAGTTCGAGGTCGAGGTGACCTCGCGGTACTTGCCCTGGGTCGGGATCCAGGCCTCGCAGTCGAACTTGCGGGCCGCCGAGCTGCCCAGGTCGCCGGCCGCGACGTCGATGACCCGGAACGGGATCTCCAGGGCGGTGAGGAACTCCTTCTCCCACCCCAGCAGGCGCTGGTGCTCGGCCTCGGCGTCCTCCGGCGCGACGTAGGAGAACATCTCGACCTTCTCGAACTGGTGCACCCGGATGATGCCGCGGGTGTCCTTGCCGTAGCTGCCGGCCTCGCGGCG
>JABFXP010000117.1 GCA_013361685.1 Catenulispora sp. | reverse complement strand
AGGGCGGAAGAAGCGCAAGTAGCAGCGCAAGCAGCCTGCCCGCGCACCCGCCGACGGCCCGCCGCGCACACCGGCGGCAACCCGCGCAGCCAGGGTGCTGACGACCGACCAACGGACCGGCCGCTACCCCTCAGTCGGCCCCAGTCGGCCTCAGTCGGCCCCGCAGTCGCCCCACCAGCCACCCCACCACCACCCGATCGGCACATTCCCGACATCCCGCCCGATACCGGCGGGTATCCGCCCGGCATGAACCGCGCCGCCGCCGCCCTCCAAGCCGCCAACTCGAATCGCGACGAACGCGCTCGGAAGCTGCGGATCGGGTTCTTCCTCTTCATGGCCTTGCTCATGCAACTGGCGTTCGTGATCTCCTACACCGGCGCCATGCACGGGCCGCAGCGGCCGCACCGGATGCCGGTCGGAGTCGTCGCTGCGCCCCAGGCGGTGCAGCAGTTGCAGAAGACCGCGGATCAGGCCGGACCGTTGTTCACGCTCAAGCCGGAGGCGAGTCCGGCGGCTGCGGAGCACGCCGTCCAGCACCGTGACGTCCTCGGCGCCTACGTCCCCTCGCCGGCCGGACCCTCCGACGAGTTGCTGGTCACCACCGCGCTCGGGCCCGCCGCGCCGCAGGCGATGCAGGTCGCGTTCACCCAGGTCGCCCAGGCTCAGCAGCACACGCTGCAAGTGCGCGACGTCGTGCCGCCGCACCGCGGAGACCCCTCGGGGCTGGTGCCGTTCTACCTCGTCATCGCCTGGACCGTGGGCGGCTACCTGGCCTCGACGCTGGTCGGCCTGATGGCCGGGATGAGCAGCAGCTCGCCGGGCGTGGCGCTGGAGCGGATCGGACTGCTGGCGGTGTACAGCGTGCTCGGCGGCATCGGGGGGACGCTGATCGTGCACACGATCATGGGCTTCCTGGGCGGGAGCTGGTGGCTCCAGGCGCTGATCGGGACGCTGCTGGTGTTCGCGGTGTCGGTGTTCGCCAACGGCCTGCAGACCTTCCTGGGGCTGATCGGGACCGGGATCGGGATCGCGATCTTCGTGATCCTCGGCAATCCGTCAGCGGCCGGGCCGTGGCCGCGGAACATGATCCCGGCCTTCTGGCGGGAGATCGGGCCGTGGCTGCCCAACTTCCAGGGCACCAACGCGGTGCGCGGCGTCGCGTACTTCCACTCACAGGGGCTCGGCACCGCCCTCTGGGTGCTGGCCGCGTACGCCGCGATCGGCCTGGTGCTCTCGGTGGCCGGGGCCGGGCGGGACAACGCCGTGCTGCGGATGAGCGAGCACTGAGCCGGCCCTGAGCCTGCACTGAGCCAGCGCTGACAAGCACTGAGCAAGCACTGCCCGGGCACTGAGAGATGATCCGGCTCCGAGCGGTAGGGCAGAATCGCGCCCATGCGCGACTTCATCCAGGGCCTGCCCAAGGCCGAACTCCACGTACACCACGTCGGGTCGGCGTCCCCCCGCGTCGTCGCCGACCTGGCGGCCCGGCACGAAGGCGCGACCGACGTACCGACCGACCCGGAGCTGCTCGCCGAATACTTCACGTTCACCGACTTCCGGCACTTCATCGAGCTGTACCTGAGCGTGGTGGACCTGATCCGCACCGCCGAGGACGTCCGCGACCTGACCTACGGCGTGGCGCGGGACATGGCCGCGCAGAACATCCGCTACGCCGAGCTCACCTGCACCCCGCGCTCGCACACCCGCCGGGGCATCGACGGCATGGCATACCTGGAGGCGATCGAGGACGCCCGCCAGGCCGCGCAGCGGGACTTCGGCCTCACCCTGAAGTGGATCTTCGACATCCCCGGTGAGTCCGGCGCCGAGGCGGCGGCCGAGACCGTCGCGCTGATCGAGGCCCGCCAGCCGGAGGCGCTGGTCGGCTTCGGCCTCGGCGGCCCGGAGATCGGCGTGCCCCGGCCGCAGTTCGCCCCGTACTTCGACCGCGCGCTGGCCCTGGGCCTGCACAGCGTGCCGCACGCCGGGGAGTCCACCGGCCCGGAGACGATCTGGGACGCCCTGCGCCACCTGAAGGCCGAGCGCATCGGCCACGGCACCTCCCTGGTCCAGGACCCGGAGCTGATCGACTACCTCGGGGAGCACCGGATCCCGATCGAGGTGTGCCCGACCTCGAACATCGCCACCGGCGTGGTGAAGGACCTGGAGCAGCACCCGATCCGGCGGATGGCCGAGGCCGGCCTGCTGATCACCGTGAACAGCGACGACCCGCCGATGTTCGGCACCGACCTGAGCACCGAGTACGAGGTCGCGGCCAAACTGCTGGGCCTGGACGAGCAGGGCGTCGCGGACCTGGCGAAGAACGCCGTCCACGCCTCCTACCTCGACGACGCGGCCAAGCAGGACCTGGCCGCCGAGATCGACGCGTACACCGCACAGTCCCGATGACGGGAATGGCATCACCGGCACGAAAGGTTGAGAGCACGCATGACCCTCGAGATTTCTGACAAGGCCCGCGCGCTGCTGGAGAAGAAGGTGATCGTCAACCTGGCCACGGTGCGCCCCGACGGCGCCCCGCAGGTGAACCCGATGTGGTTCAAGTGGGATGGCGAGCTTCTGTGGTTCACCCACACGAACTTCCGCCAGAAGTACAAGAACATCGCCCACGAGCCGCGCGTCTCCATCGCGTTCCTCGACCCGGACAACGTCTACGGCTACATGGAGGTCCGCGGCGTCGTGGAGACCGTCGAGGCCGACCCCGAGGCGACGATGTACCAGACGCTGTCCGAGTGGTACGACGGCACCCCCGTCACCCCGGGCGACGCGAAGGACCGGGTGAAGATCGGCGTGCGGCCGACGAAGATCGTGCAGCAGTAGTCCGGCGAAGAGGGCTTGAGGCCGCGCCGGCGCCACCGCGCGCCGACGCGGCCGGTCTCACAGGACGTCGAGCGTCTCCGCGTAGTGGCAGGCCGCCTTGTGCGCCGCGTCCTCGCTCGTCGCCATCCCGCCGGGGCCGCGCCCGATCAGCAGCGGCTCCTCGTTGATGCACCGCTGCTGCTGGTCCGCCGTCAGCGTCAGGAACTTCGGGCACCGCGTCCGGAACCGGCAGCCCGACGGCGGGTTCGCCGGGGACGGCACGTCGCCCTGCAACAGGATCCGTTCGCGGCTGCGCTCGCGGCGCGGGTCCGGGATCGGGATCGCGGAGATCAGCGCCTGCGTATAGGGGTGCTGCGGGCGGTCGAAGAGGTCGTCGCGCGGGCCGATCTCGACGATCTTGCCCAGGTACATCACGGCGACCCGGTCGGCGATGTGCCGGACCACCGACAGGTCGTGCGCGACGAACAGGTAGGCCAGCCCGAGTTCGTCCTGCAACTCCTCCAGCAGGTTGATCACGCCGGCCTGGATGGACACGTCCAGGGCGGACACCGGCTCGTCCAGGACCAGCAGCTTCGGCCGCAGCGCCAGGGCGCGCGCGATGCCGATGCGCTGGCGCTGGCCGCCGGAGAACTCGTGCGGGTAGCGGTTGCCGTGCTCGGGCTTGAGGCCGACGGTGGCCATCAGGTCCCTGACCTTCTTCTGGCCGCCGCCCTTGTCGCCGTACAGGCCGTGGATGCGCAGCGGTTCGGCGATGATCTCGTTGACCGTGATCCGCGGGTCCAGGCTGGCGAACGGGTCCTGGAACACCAGCTGCATGTCGCGGCGCAGGCGGCGCAGGGTGCTCTTGCCGGCGGTGGTCAGCTCGACGCCGTTGAACGTCACCCGGCCGGAGGTGGCCGGCTGGAGTTGCAGCACGGCGCGCGAGGTCGTGGACTTGCCGCAGCCGGACTCGCCGACCAGGCCCAGGGTCTCCCCGGCGGTGATGTCGAAGGAGATGTCCGAGACCGCCTGGACCACGCCGACCTGCTTGCGGATCAGGCCGGAGGAGCGGATCGGGAACTCCTTGACCAGGTTCCGGACCGACAGCAGGGGCGCGGCGCCGGGGCTCGGGGGCGGAGGCGGGGCCGGCGCCGGGTCCGGCGTCATCATGGTGCTCACTGTGCGGCTCCGCTCTGCGGGTCCTGGCCGGGATCCCGACCGGCATCGGTACCGGGGTTCTGGTCGCGGTTCGGACCGGTGCCCGGAGCCGGGCCCGAACCCTGCTCCGGCTGCGGACCGGGCCCGGGAGCAGGCGAAGCAGGATCCTGTACGGTGCCCTGCTCAGCGCTCGGCGCCGGGCTCGGCCCGGCGCTCTGCTCACCGCTCTCCCCCACACCCTGCTCGGCGCCCGGACCACCGTCCTGCGGGCCCGCACCCGGCACGGCGTTGGGGTCGGTGCTGAAGATCTCCATCGCCCGCTCGTGGTTCACCAACTGGTCGCTGTGGTGGCAGGCCGCCTCGTGCTCGGCGCCCAGCACCGGCAGCAGGGCCGGCTCCCGCTCCAGGCAGATCTCGGTCCGCAGCGGGCAGCGCGGCGCGAACGGGCAGCCCGGCGGCAGGTTCACCACCGACGGCGGCGTGCCCGGGATCGGCGTCAGCTTCTCCTGCGTGCGCTGGTCCAGCCGCGGCAGCGAGCCGAGCAGCCCGACCGTGTACGGCATCCGCGGCTGGTAGTAGATCCCGTCGATGGGGCCGATCTCCACCGGCTTGCCGGCGTACATCACCAGCACCCGGTCCGCCTGCCCGGCCACCACCCCCAGGTCGTGGGTGATCAGCACCATCGCGGCGCCGGTCTCGTGCTGCGCCGCCCGCAGCGCCTCCAGCACCTGGGCCTGGACCGTCACGTCCAGCGCCGTGGTCGGCTCGTCGGCGATGATCACGTCCGGGTCGTTGGCCATCGCGATGGCGATCACCACGCGCTGCCGCATACCGCCGGAGAACTCGTGCGGGTACTGGTCGATCCGCTTGTCCGGCGACGGGATGCCGACGATCTCCAGCAGCTCCAGCGCGCGCTTGCGGGCCACCTCCTTGGAGACGTCGTGGTGCGCGAGCACCGCCTCCGACAGCTGCCAGCCGATCTTGTAGACCGGGTTCAGCGAGGTCATCGGGTCCTGGAAGATCATCGCGATCTTCTTGCCCCGGACCGAGGTCATCTCCTTCTCCGACAGCCCCAGCAGCTCCTGGCCGCGGAACTCCACCGACCCGGTGATCCGCGCGGTCTTGGGCAGCAGCCCCATCACCGCCATCGAGGTCACCGACTTGCCGGAGCCGGACTCGCCGACGATCCCCAGCACCTCGCCGGAGCGCAGGTCGTAGGAGACCCCGCGGACCGCCTTGACCGGCCCGTCGTCGCTGGGGAAGGTGACGGTGAGGTCCCGGACCGACAGCACCGCCCCGCCGGGGTTGCGTCCGCCGCCGGTCGCGGCGTGACCGTACTCAGTGCTCATGCGCGGGCCTTCGTCTGCGTCGGGTCGAGGGCGTCGCGCAGGCCGTCGCCGATGAAGTTCACGGTCAGCGCGATCAGGATGATGAACAGGCCCGGGAAGTAGAACAACCAGCCGCGCCCGCCGCTGGCCGCGGTCTCCCCGGAGGTGATCAGCGAGCCCAGCGAGATGTCCGGGAACTGCACGCCGAAGCCCAGATAGCTCAGCGCGGTCTCGGTCAGCACCGCGGCGGCCACCAGCAGCGTGAACAGCACGATGATCGGGCCGGCGACGTTCGGGATGATGTGCCGGAAGATGATCCGCTTGTCGCTGGCGCCCAGCGCCCGCGCCGCCTCCACGTACTCCTTCTCCCGCACCGAGAGCACCTGGCCGCGCACCACGCGGGCCGAGCCGGTCCACAGCAGGCCGGCCAGCACCATGGCCAGCAGCAGCCAGTTGTTGCCGAACCGCTTGCCCAGCAGCGCGCCGACGGCCAGCGCCGGGATGGTCAGCACCAGGTCGACCAGGCGCATCATCAGGGTGTCGGTGATGCCCCGGTAGTAGCCGGAGACCGCGCCGTAGATCGAGCCGAACAGGGTGCCCACGATCGAGACGAAGAAGGCGATCTTCAGCGACAGCTGGGTGCCGGCCATCACCTGGGCCATGTGGTCGGCGCCGTTGCTGTCGGTGCCGAACGGGTGCTTGGCCGAGGGCGGCACCGAGAAGTCGTCGGTGAACTTGTTCGGCTCGTAGTGCCAGATCGGCGCGCCGACGAAGGCGAACAGGATGACCAGCAGCAGCACGAACAGCGAGATCACCGCGAGCTTGTGCTGCCGGAACCGGCGCAGCACCTGCCGCCACTGGCTGCGCGCCTGCACCGTGAACTCGTGGTCCGGGCCCTCGGGGCCCTCCGGGCGCCCGCCGGTGACGATGTCCTCGCCGCCGGGGGTGACCGCGTCTATCGTCAGCCCGGGCTGCTGGCCCTGGTCGCCGAGGAACTCGGCGTTGGGGTCCACCGGCGGCCGGCCGGCGCCGACCGGCTCGTCGTTGACGTCCCGGGGTGGCAGGTTCTCAGCCATCTGCTCAGCCCTCCTAGGCCAGCCGGATCCGCGGGTCGAGGACCGCGTAGAGCAGGTCCGCGACCAGGTTCAGGACGATCACCAGCGTCGCGGAGATGAGCAGCCAGGCCAGCACCGTGTTGGTGTCCTGGGTCTGGATGCCGTTGATGAACATCGTGCCCAGCCCCTGCCACTGGAAGATCCGCTCGGTGATCACCGTGCCGCCCATGATCGCCGCCACGTCCAGCGTCACCTGGGTGGTCATCGGGATCAGCGCGGTGCGCAGGCCGTGCCGGACCATGACCCGGCGCGGCGACAGCCCCTTGGCCCGGGCCAGCCGCATGTAGTCGCTGTTCAGCACGTCCAGCATCGAGGCCCGCTGGAACCGGGCCCAGGTGGCGTAGGAGCTCAGCGCCAGGGTGATGGTGGGCAGCACCAGGAACCCGGCCCAGGACCCGATCCCGCCCCACTGCCCGCCGGGCGGGCCCAGGGTCTTGATGTTGGTGCCGAAGTCGTTGTTGATGTTGGTGGCCCAGATCTTCAGCAGGATCGCGAACCAGAACACCGGCAGCGACAGGAAGAAGAACCCGACCAGGGTGGCGGCGTAGTCCAGCACGCTGTACTGCCGCACCGCGGTGACCACGCCGACGATCACCGCCAGGATCAGCGCGATGATGATCGCGCAGAACACCAGCCGGAAGGTGACCCAGGTGCGCCGGCCCAGTTCCTCGCCGATGTTGAACGCCGAGCCCTGCACCGAGGGCCCGAAGTCGCCGTGCAGCACGCCCTTGATCCAGTTCCAGTACTGCATCGGCAGCGACTGGTCCAGGCCGAGTTCGTGCTCGCGGGCCGCGATCTGGGCCGCCGACGGCGGCGGGTTCTTGGACTTGAAGTCGCCCAGCGGGTCCGCGCCCCAGGCCACGAGCAGGAAGACCAGGAACGTGGACAGGATCAGGATGGGGATCGACACCAGCAGGCGGCGGATGGTGAAGGCGAGCATCTGGGCCTTCTTCGTCAGGGGCGGACGAGAGCAGAAGGGGTGCCGGCCGGACTACGCACGAGATCCGGCCGGCGCCGGGAGAGGGTTCCCGGCCGGAGTCAGGACTTGAAGCCCCACTCCTGGATGTTGTAGGTCGGGCCGATCTGCGTGGCGTTGTCGCGCACGTTGCCCAGGGTGTTCTTGTAGGCGATCATCGTCGGCTTCTGGTACAGCGGCAGCGTGTACGCGTCCTTGGTGACCTGCGCGTCGGCCTGGTTCAGGTCGCTTTCGCGCACCTTCTCGTCGGCGTTGGTGGCCGCGTCGGCCAGCCACTTGTCCACGTCGGCGTTGCTGTAGTACCCGTAGTTGCTCATCGGGGTGCCCTGCTTGGCCGTGGTGTAGATGGGCTGGTTCGCCGAGTTCGGGAACGGCGTGGCCACCCAGGCGAAGACGATGATGTCCCACTGGTGCTGCGCGTCGGACTGGGTCAGCGTCTTGCCCAGGGCGTCGGTCGAGGTGACGTTGACGGTGATGCCCAGCTGCTTCATCGTCTGCGCGAACAGGTTGCTGGTGTCCTGGCGCAGCTGGTTGCCGACGGTGTAGCGCATGCTGAACGCCGGTACCGGCTTGCCGCTGGGATCGACCAGCGCGCTGCCCACGCCGGTGTACCCGGCCGAGGTCAGCAGCTGCTTGGCCTTGTTGATGTCCCCGGCCTCGGGGTAGGAGCTGGTGACGTTGTCCTGGTAGCCGGGCTGGCCGGGCATCAGCATCCGGTTGTTCAGCACCTTGGCCTGGTCGTCGAACTGCTTGATGGTCCGGTTCACCAGGCCCTGCCGGTCGAACGCGGTGAACATGGCCTGGCGCAGCGCGACCTTGGCCGGGGCCTTCTGGTCGGCGTCGGCGGGTCCGCCGAAGGCGCTGTTGCGCATGTTCAGGTCGATGTGCTCGAACACCAGGCCCTGGTTGATGTGGTAGTCCACGCCGGCGATGTTCTTGACCCGGTTCACCAGGTCCAGCTGCGGCTGCGGGTAGATGCCGTCCACCTCGCTGTTGGCCAGCGCGGTCGGCTCCTGCGCGGAGTCGGTGATGGCCCGGAAGTCCACCTCGTCGAGGTTGGCGGCCTTGCCGTAGTACTGCGCGTTGCGGATCGTCTTGATCAGGCTCTTGTCGGCCGAGACGCCGCCGGGGGCGATGATGAACGGGCCGGCCGAGACGGTCGGCGGGTTGGCGTCCAACCAGGTGAACGAGGCGGCCACGTCGCCGTGCTGCTTGGCGATGTGCGCCGGCAGCAACGAGGTGAACAGGCTCTTCCAGTCCGAGAACGGCTGGCCCTTCTTGAAGGTGACGGTCACCGTCTTGCCGTTGTCGCTGCCGACCACCGACTCCACCTGGGAGTACCCGGTGGTGCTGGCGGCGTCGACGCTGGGGTTGCTGCCGTTCTGCGCCTGCCACAGGTAGATGAAGTCGTCGGCGTTCAGCGGCGTGCCGTCGGACCACTTCGCGTTCTGCTGGATCTTGTAGACGATCTTCTGCGGCTGGTCCGCGGTGGCGTTGGTGACCTGCGGGTCGCCGTCCATCAGGTCGGCGTTCAGCTTCAGCGAGTAGTCCGGCTGCGGGACGTAGACGTTGGGGAAGATGCCGTTGGTGACCTGCGCGTAGTCGAACGTGTTGCCGTTCGAGGTCAGCGGGTTCCAGTCCTGGACCGTCTTCTCGATGGTCCAGGTGACCTTGCCGCCCTGCTTGACGCTCGCGGAGTTCACGGTGTTCTTGTCGCCGCCGCTGGTGCTCCCGGTCCCGGAGCCTGACTTGTTGCTGCTCCCACTGCTGCCGCACGCGGTGACGGACAACGCGACCGCCGCCGCGACCGCGCCGGTCTGCAGCGCGAGTGTCCTCCTGCTGACGCCCATCTTTCTCCTCCTGTCGGGACACACGATGGCGAACGCGCTGCTTGGAGCGCGTTCGCCACTCTATTCCCGACAATCACGACCTTCAGATCGAGAGCGGCGAAAGAGTGACAACAGGGGTCGAAGGACTCTGAAGACGCGCGCAGGCCGGTGCCGCACAGGTGTGCGGCACCGGCCTGCTGACGTCGGCGGGGGCGAATCAGTCCTCGCGGATCCAGGACATCATCGAGCGCAGCTTCTTGCCGGTCTCGGTGATCGGGTGCGCGGCCTCGGACTCGACGTACTTCTTGTAGTTCGGCAGCCCGGCGTCGTACTCGGCGATCCAGTTGGTGGCGAAGGTGCCGTCCTGGATCTCCGCCAGCACCTGGCGCATGGTGGCCTTGGTCTGGTCGGTGATGATGCGCGGGCCGGTGACGTAGTCGCCCCACTCGGCGGTCTCCGAGACCGACCAGCGCATCTTCTCCAGGCCGCCCTCGTACATCAGGTCGACGATGAGCTTGAGCTCGTGCAGGCACTCGAAGTAGGCCACCTCGGGCTGGTAGCCGGCCTCGACCAGGGTCTCGAAGCCGGCCTTGACCAGCGCCGAGGCCCCGCCGCAGAGCACCGCCTGCTCGCCGAACAGGTCGGTCTCGGTCTCCTCGGTGAAGGTGGTCTTGATGACCCCGGCCCGGGTGCCGCCGATGCCCTTGGCGTAGGACAGGGCCAGCGCCGTGGCGGTGCCGGTGGCGTCCTGCTCGACCGCGATCAGGCAGGGCACGCCGCGGCCCTCGACGAACTGGCGCCGGACCAGGTGGCCGGGGCCCTTGGGGGCGACCATGCACACGTCGACGCCGGCCGGGGGCTTGATGAAGCCGTAGCGGATGTTCAGGCCGTGGCCGAAGAACAGGGCGTCGCCCTCGGCCAGGTTGGGTTCGATCGCCTCGGCGTAGACCTTGCGCTGCACCGGGTCCGGCACCAGCACCATGATCACGTCGGCCTCTTCGCAGGCCTCGAACGGGGTGACCACGCGCAGGCCGGCCTCCTCGGCCGCCTGGCGGGACTTGGAGCCCTCGGGCAGGCCCACGCGCACGTCCACGCCGGAATCCCGCAGGGACAGCGCGTGCGCGTGGCCCTGGGACCCGTAGCCCAGGACCGCGACGCTGCGGCCCTGGATGATGCTCAGGTCCGCGTCGTCGTCGTAGTACATCTCAGCCATGGTGGTCGCTCACTTGCTTTCTGTGGGTGCGGTTGTGGGTGTCTCGCGTCGCGTTACTGGTCGAGTGGCCGTTGTGCGCGCTGTGGGACCCGCCCTCGTGGTGGGCGCGGACCTCCTCCGGACTGACGGCCCGCAGCGGGCGGTCCGCTATCGAGCGGGAGCCGCGGCCGATGGCCACCATGCCGGACTGGACGAGTTCCTTGATACCGAACGGTTCCAGGACGCGCAGCAGAGCCTCGATCTTCTCCCGGTCGCCGGTGGCCTCCACGGTCACCGCGTCGGTGGCCACGTCGACGATCTTGGCCCGGAACAACTGGACCGTGGCCAGCACCTCGGCCCGGGTCTCCTGGTCGCAGCGGACCTTCACCAGCAGCAGTTCGCGCTGCACGCTGGCGCTGGAATCCAGCTCAACGATCTTGAGGACATTGATGAGTTTGTTCAACTGTTTCGTGACTTGTTCCAGCGGATGTTCCTCCACGGTGACCACCAGGGTGATCCGGGAGACGTCCTCGTGCTCGGTGGGTCCGACCGCCAGCGACTCGATGTTGAAGTCCCGGCGGGCGAACAGTCCGGCCACGCGGGTCAGGACACCGGGCTTGTTCTCCACCAACACGGAGAGAGTGTGCCGTGACATGACTCTTACTCCTCTCCGTCTCCGAAGTCGGGCCGCACGTCCTGCGCGGCCAGGATCTCATCGTTGCCCACCCCGGCGGGCACCATCGGCCAGACCATCGCGTCCTGGTGCACCACGAAGTCCACCACCACCGGCGCGTCGTCGATGGCCATCGCCTGCTCGATGGTCTTGTCCAGGTCCTCCGGCGACTCGCAGCGCAGGCCCACGCAGCCGTAGGCCTCGGCCAGCTTCACGAAGTCCGGGATCCGCCGGGAGTGCAGGTCGGTGTTCGAGTACCGCTTGCCGTAGAACAGGGTCTGCCACTGCCGCACCATGCCCAGGCTGCCGTTGTTGATCACGGCCACCTTGATCGGGATCTCGTTGATCGCGCAGGTGGCCAGCTCCTGGTTCGTCATCTGGAAGCAGCCGTCGCCGTCGATCGCCCAGACCGTGCGGTCCGGCATCCCGACCTTGGCGCCCATCGCGGCCGGGACCGCGTAGCCCATGGTCCCGGCGCCGCCGGAGTTCAGCCAGGTGTAGGGGTTCTCATAAGAGATGAACTGCGAGGCCCACATCTGGTGCTGGCCGACGCCGGCGGCGAAGATCGTCTCGGGCCCGGCGATCCGCCCGAGCCGCTCGATCACCTGCTGCGGCGCCAGCGAGCCGTCCTTGGGCAGGTCGTAGCCCAGCGGGTAGGTGCGGCGCCAGGCGTTCAGCTGCTCCCACCAGCCGGCGTAGTCGCCGCGGCGGCCGGCGGCGTGCTCGGCCTGCACCGCGACCACCAGGTCGGCGATCACCTCCCGGCAGTCGCCGACGATCGGCACGTCGGCGGTCCGGTTCTTGGAGATCTCGGCCGGGTCGATGTCGGCGTGCACCACCTTGGCGTGCGGCGCGAAGCTGGCCAGCTTGCCGGTCACCCGGTCGTCGAAGCGGGTGCCCAGGGCCACGATCAGGTCGGCCTTCTGCAGCGCGGTGACGGCCGCCACCGTGCCGTGCATGCCGGGCATCCCCAGGTGCAGCGGGTGGCTGTCCGGGAAGGCGCCGCGGGCCATCAGGGTGGTGACCACCGGGGCCTCGGTCAGCTCGGCCAGCACCCGGAACTCGGTGGTGGCCCGGGCCTTCAGCACGCCGCCGCCGATGTACAGCACCGGGCGCTTGGCCTCGGTGAGCATCTTCGCGGCCTCGCGGACCTGCTTGGCGTGCGGCTTGGAGACCGGCCGGTAGCCGGGCAGGTTCAGCTCCACCGGCCAGGAGAAGTCGGTCAGGGACTGCAGCGCGTCCTTGGTGACGTCGATCAGCACCGGGCCGGGGCGGCCGGTGGAGGCGATGTGGAACGCCTCGGCGACGGTGCGGGCGATCTCGTCGGCCCGGGAGACCAGGAAGCTGTGCTTGGTGATCGGCAGCGTGATGCCGACGATGTCCGCCTCCTGGAAGGCGTCGGTGCCGATGTGGGTGCTGGCCACCTGGCCGGTGATCGCCACCAGCGGCACCGAGTCCATGTGCGCGTCGGCGATCGGGGTGACCAGGTTGGTGGCGCCGGGCCCGGAGGTCGCCATGCAGACCCCGACCCGGCCGGTGGCCTGCGCGTAGCCGGTGGCCGCGTGCCCCGCCCCCTGCTCGTGCCGGACCAGGATGTGGCGCAGGCGGGTGGAGTCCAGGAGCGGGTCGTAGGCCGGGAGGATGGCGCCGCCGGGGATCCCGAAGACGGTGTCGACCCCGCTCTCCTCGAGCGCGCGGATCAACGAGGCGGCGCCGGAGATCGCCTGCTGATCACTGCGGTCTGTCATGACTATCTCTCTTCTTGAGATTCTGTACTCGGCCAACAAAAAACCCCCGGAGCCGGCAGGCTCAACGAGGGGAGGCGCGGGGCTGGATTTCGAGAATCAGCCTGCGCGCCGGGCAAGTACGAGAATCGACTGTGGGGTCGTCATGGTGGTAACCCTCCTCCCGCCCCGACTCCTGTGTCAAGCATTGATCGGCGCGGTCTCGCCATGCGAAACCGCCCAGACGTCGGCGAGCGGCTCGGCGACCACCCGGTTGCGCCCGGCGGTCTTGGCCCGGTACATCGCCGCGTCGGCCCGTCGCAGCAGGTTGGAGGCGGTGCCGCCGGGCTCGGAGAAGGCCACGCCGATGGAGGCGCCGAGCCGGTGCGACAGGCCCTCGATGCGGTACTCCTCACACAACCGGCCGCGGATCCGCTCGGCGACCACCAGCGCGCCGCCGACGGTGGTCCCGACCTCCAGCACGATCACGAACTCGTCCCCGCCGAACCGGGCCACGGTGTCCCCGGCCCGCAGCGAGCCGGAGATCCGGCCGGCCGCCTCGACCAGGACCAGGTCCCCGGTCTCGTGCCCGACCGAGTCGTTGACGCCCTTGAAGCCGTCCAGGTCCAGGAAGACCACCGCCACCGGCTCCCAGTCGGCCTGCCGCTGGGTCAGCGCGTGCTCCAGCCGGTCGGTGAGCAGCGCGCGGTTGGCCAGGCCGGTGAGCGGGTCGTGGTAGGCGTGGTGCTGCAGGGTCTCGGCGGCCCGGCGCAGGTCCTCGGTCAGGCGCTGGTTCTCGTACAAGGTCAGGCTCTGCCGGGCCACCAGCGCGACCAGCACCGCGGCGCCGGCGATCAGCACCACCGGGTCCATCCGGCGGTTGGTGTCCAGGCCGTCGGCCAGCACGCCGGCCAGGCAGAAGGCCGCGGCCAGGTACGGCAGTATGGCCCGGGCCGTGCGCAGCGAGGAGCCCGCCGGAGCCGCGGGCTCGGGCGGGCGGGCCAGGGTGCCGGGGACGACGGTGACCGCCGGGGCGGCGGCCCGCACGCAGCCGGAGCCGGGGTCGCAGTCGTGGAACGCCTCCGCGGCGCCGCTCCCGTCGGCGCCGCAGGGCGCACAGGAT